>JAKAJN010000134.1 GCA_021813725.1 bacterium
CCGCGCCGACGCGTCGGCAGCGCGCACCTCCTCGAGGCCGGCGCGAATCATCGGCCGCTGCGCGAGCGCGAGGGTGTCGAGCGCCGTGCGCGACGGGACGGAGTCCGGGAAGAGCGGCAAGGCCGGACTACCAATCGACGTGTCCGTGGGGCGGTCGCGCAGCGCATTCAGCTTGGCCATCATCCCCTGGCGCATCGCCTGCATGCGCAGCGTGTCCTCGACCATGCGCGCGATCTCCACCTGTGCGCGCAGCACATCCGCCTGCCGCCCTTCGCCGACGCGGTACATCGCGGCTGCCGTCTTCTCGATCTCCTGCAGCAGGCGCACCGTCTCGCGCATGACGTCCAGCTTGCGATCGGTGGCGTACAGATCATAGAAGCTCATCGCGGTTTCGTTGCGCAGTTCCCACGCGATCTCGTGACTGCGCTCTTCGGCCGCGGCCGCCTGCGACTCCGCCACACGCCCCGACAAGGCCAGCTTGCCGCCGAGCGGAAGCATTTGCATCACCTGGACCTGGCGCATGCCGAGGGTGGCCATCGGTGCGAGACTCGGAACCATGTAGTTCATGAATCCGAGCTGCACTTGTGGGTCGGGCGGTCGGGTGGCGCCCGGCACGCGTGCCCGGGCCGCCGCGACAAGCGACTTGGCGACTGCGGTGCGCGGATTCGCCTGCTCGACCTGCAAGTAAAGGTCACCGAGATGCACGGTCGGCTCTGCCCGACCGGGTGCCCCCTGCGCCGACACACGCATCGGCACGGTGAAGCAAAGCGCGACTATTGCCAACAGCACCGCGCGACCGGGAGCGGACGTTCCGGACGCACGACGCATCTCACGTCGTGATGTAGCACTCATTGTTTTCCACGCCTCAGGAGAGAGCGTCACCGGCGACAGGCCGGACGCGTTTCAGTGGTTCCGCTCACCAAATAAGGTGGGACGGAACGACGACCGTGAGGCTACGCGCGCGGCGGAGGCGGTTCGGGCGCGGTGACGAATGACACCCAGCGGTCAACGCTCACGCTCGGTGCGATGGACGGCATCGTGGCTGGCGCGATCGCGTCTGCGATCTGGACGATGGCCGTCGCATGTCCGCCCGAGGTGCAACTCGCCGGGATTGGGCAGCACGGCATGTGGCTGCCGCACGGGCCTTCATGTCCGTTGGGATGCGACGTCGCCGGCGGCGCTTCGGACGTCATCGCCGGCGTCATCTGATGCCCGGCATGCATCATCGTCGAAGGCATGGCCTGTGTCGTTGCCGGGGCGGCAGCACTCGGCGCCATCTCCGCCATCTCGCACGCGCGCGCAGGAACGGCCAGCATCAAATGGAGCGTGCTGGCCGCAAGCAGACTACGGAATACGCGCGAACCGATGGTCATCACGAGACGGATTCGGACACCCGATAATGTCAGGAGAAGAATTGCGAACCAATCGGGAAACTACAAGCCTTCTGTAGGGGTTTACCTGAAATTGATAAATCGTATCCCAATTAGCCGATTAGCCCCCACTCTCCCAAGCCGGTACGCCGCCATCACTTGTTTGTTCCCTTTGTCGCGACGCCTCCTCGGTCAGCGGGCCGTGCCGGCAAGTGCCGCGACGATCTTCAGCGCCCACTGGGGACCGAGGTACCCCGCCGCACCGTCGTCGTACCATTCATCGTGCGAGTGCGCGCCGCTTCCATCGCCGCCGCCGTCAATGGTGATTGCCGGAATGCCGAGTGAAATGGGGTAGTTGGAGTCGGTGCTCGAGGCGCCGATGCCCGGCTTGAGTCCCAGTTCATGCGCAGCGGCAAGGGCCGCGCGAACGATGCGCGCCGAGTCGGACTGTGCGCCCGTCGGGCGAATGCCGATGGTGTCGATGCGCACCTTCAGTCCCTTCGTGGACGCTGGCCAGCGCGCCAGTTCCGCCGTGACGGCATCGTCAATCGCCTTGCGCACGAGCACGTCCACCTTGGCCAGCTCCTCGGCGGACTCGCTGCGCATGTCGACGTCCATCACGCCTTCCATGGCAATCGAGTTCACCGATGTGCCGCCGGAGACGATGCCGACGTTGAATGTCGTCTTGGGCGAGCGCGGCACCTTGATCTCACTGATCGACGCGATGGCGCGCCCCATCGCGTGGATGGGGTTGGGCATGCCGAACGCGCCGTAGCTATGGCCGCCCGGGCCCTGGAAGTGCACGCGGTACCGGTTGCTCCCCACCGCGCGGCTGGTGATGTCGTTGCCCGTGCCATCCACGGAGATGAAATAGTCCACCTTCCCCTTGTAGGTGGTGCCGAGCAGGTGACGGGTGCCACGCAGGTTGCCCGGTCCTTCCTCTCCGACGTTGGCGACGAAAAGCACGCGTCCGTCGAATCGAACGCCCGACTGCTTCACCGCGCGCGCGGTGGCGAGCACGACGGCGAGGCCACGGCAATCGTCGCCGATGCCGGCACCCTTGTATCGTGTGCCATCGCGGGTGACGGCGACGTTCGTGCCCTCGGGGAAGACCGTGTCGAGATGACCGGCGATCAGGACCGTCGGCCCGTTGGATGCGCCGGGAAGCTCGGCAACCACATTGCCCACCTCGTCCACGTGCGCGTCGGCGTAGCCGAGCGCGACCATTTCGTTGCGGAAGGCAATGCCGCGCGCCTGCTCCTTGAACGGCGGGGCCGGCACTTCACAGAGCGCTACCTGCTTCTGCAGCGTCCAGGCGTTGTCCGTCTTGAGCTGCGCGAGCGCCTTGGCGAGGGCCGGTGAGTCGGCCGCCGGCTGCTGTGCGGCGAGGGCGACGGGAAGGGCGAGCAGGAGAGCGGCGAGGCGCATGGCGAGAACGGAGTTGGAGTGGACGTGGTGGGGTCGCGGCCACCCAAAGGATACTCAACTCACCGCGCATGGATCAGTGGGCAACTTCACCACGCCTGCCTGCCGGCGAGTGATCCGGCAGGCCAGTCCCCTGACGAACGCGCCGAGAACCGCCATATTGCCCCCCTTCCTCTGAACCATCCCGGTCGCCGAACACCCCCGCCCCCATGGTCAATCGCCCCTGGCTCAAGCACTACGACCCCGGTGTGCCCGCCACGCTTGGCGAGTATCCGGCGAGCACGCTCCTCGACTTCATTGACGAGGGGCTGCGCGAACGGCCGGACCACACCGCGATCCTGTTCAAGGGACGCGCGATGTCGCTGGGGGAGCTGGATCGGCTGAGCACCGCGTTCGCGAACGCCCTGCTTACGCTCGGCGTCGCCAAGGGCGATCGCGTGGCCGTGATGCTCCCGAATGCGCCGCAGTTCTTCATCTGTGAACTGGGCGCGTGGAAGATCGGCGCGATTCTCGTGCCGCTGAACCCCATCTACACCGAGGAGGAACTGCTCGGCCCGCTCAAGGACACGGCGCCGAAGGTGATGGTGACCCTCACGCCGTTCTACGAACGGGTCAAGCACGTCCAGCCGGCCACGCCGGTGCAGCACGTCATCGCGACGAACATCAAGGAGTACTTCCCGCCGCTGCTGCGCGTTGCCTTCACGCTCTTCATGGAGAAGAAGCTTGGGCATCGCGTCACCTTGAAGCCGGGTGACCAATGGCTGGGCGACGTGCTGGCGCGGCATCGCGACGATCCGGCGCCGGCCAGCCGGCCGGGACCGGATGACGACTGCATGATCCTGCTCAGCGGCGGCACCACCGGCACCCCCAAGGGCGTGCGTGTGCACCACAACGGACTGGTGAGCACGGGGCTGCAGGTGCGCGCCTGGTTTGCCAACGAGTTTCGGCCGTGGACCGACGTGTACCTGCTGCCGCTCCCGATGTTTCACTCGTATGGCGCGTGCGGCGTGCAGTCTGTCTGCTTCATCGGCCACAACCCGCTGGCGCTCGTGCCGAATCCGCGAGACTTCGACGACACGGTGCGGACATTCGAGCGGGTGAAGCCGGCGATCTTCTGCGGGGTGCCGACGCTCTACAACGCCCTGCTCAACCACCCCGACGTGAAGAGCGGCGCGGCCGACTTCAAGTCGCTGCGGGCGTGCGTCTCTGGCGCCGCGCCGCTGCTCGCCGAAACCAAGCGGCGATTCGAGGCAGTGACCGGGGCGCGGATCGTCGAGGGATATGCGCTCACCGAAACGGTGCTCGCCGCCACCATCAACCCCATTCGTGGCGTGCAGAAGCTGGGGTCGGTGGGTGTGCCGTTCCCCGACGTCGATGCGATGATCGTGGACGCCGACGACCCGATGAAGGTGCTCGCCGCCGGGGAGGTGGGGGAGATCATTCTCACCGGGCGGCAGATCATGCGCGGCTACTGGAACAATCCCGAGGAGACCGCCCTGATGCGGCGCGTCGGCCCGGACGGCCGCGAGTGGATCTACAGCGCCGACCTCGGTTACATGGATGCCGACGGCTACATCTTCATCGTGGACCGCAAGAAGGACCTCATCAAGCCGGGCGGCATGCAGGTCTGGCCGCGCGAGATCGAGGAAGTGCTGCAGGGCCATCCCGCGGTCGCCGAGGTGGGCGTGCGCGGTTTCCCCGATGCATACAAGGGGGAGATTGCGGTGGCGTTCGTCGTGCTGCGCGACAGCGCAACGGTCACGCCGGAGGAGCTCCGGTCGTACTGCAAGGAACACCTGGCGTTCTTCAAGGTGCCCGGCAAGGTGGTCTTCCGCCGCGAGCTGCCGAAGTCGATGGTCGGCAAGGTGCTGCGACGCATGCTCACGCTCGACGCCAACGAATAAGCGTCAGGGAACGGGGCGAAACGCGAACGGCGCGACTAGAACTCGCGCCGTTTCATTTCCTTGAAGAACGCCTGGTTCTCGAAGTCTTCCTCGACGCGCTTCGGCGCCGTCTTGTCGTACGTCTTGCCGAACTCGCCACGCGGCTTCTGCGGCCCCGCCTTGGCGAGCTTCTTCAGCAGTTTCTGCACTTCGTTGTCGCGCGGATTGGCCATGGCACCCGACGGCTGAGGGACGTACCCGCAATCTAAACGCCCCGTGGGGGAAATGCCCGCCGGCCACGGCCGAACCGGGGCGAAACGTTCCGTGGATTCCCCGACAGCAAAACGGTATATTATATACCACTTTCAATTCACCCTTCACCGGACCCGGACATGGCCAGCCTTGCCGCCGCCTCGATCGCCCCTGAGATGACGCTCAACGAAATCAGTCTCGCCGTGCCCCGCGCCCTCGAGGTGTTCGAGCGCTACGGGCTCGACAGCTGCTGCGGCGGTGCCAAGGCCCTGGCGCTGGTCTGTGAACGGCATGGACTCGACCTGCCAACGCTGCTCGCCGAACTCCGCGCGCTCTAGCACCCCACACGCACTCGACTTCTCCAATGGACTGGTTTGTTCGCGCCTTCATCAAGAGCGCCCTCGTCTACCTGGGGCTGGGCATCCTGTTCGGCTTGTGGATGGGCTTCGCCCCGAACGCGATCCTCTACCGCCCGGCGCATGCGCACCTGAATCTCCTCGGCTTCGTGTCGATGGTCATCTTCGGCGTCGCATACCACGTGATTCCACGCTTCACGGGCAACCCGCTGCACAGCCGACGCGCGGCGGAGGTGCACTGGTGGGCGTCGAACCTCGGACTCGTCACCCTGGTGCTCGGGTTCATCTTCCTGCCGTGGCGAGCGGAGGCGCGTCTGGCCGTGGAGGCGGGGGCCGTGCTCTCGGCGATCGGCGCCTTCCTGTTCATCTACAATCTCTGGCGGACGCTTGATGGCTCCGGGCCGAAGCCACGCTTGGACAACGGGCAGGGCCGCCGCCTGCCGATGTCGGGCTAGGCGCTGGCGATTGCGCGCGCTAGGATAGACCGATGCACTCGCTGGCGCGCCGCTATCTCAAGACAGCCATCACCTTTCTCGTGGTTGGCCTGGCCCTCGGGGTCTGGCTGCTCGTGCGCCGCGAGCTGGGCGGCGCCGCCATCTCGGCGCGCGAACTGAGTGCGCACACGCACGCCCTGCTCGTCGGCTTTGTGATGATGATGATCGCCGGCGTGGCACTCTGGCTCTTTCCACGCCCGGCGGCCGATGACCCGCGGTACAAGCCGCGGCTCGCCGAACTGGCTTGGTGGTGCATCACGCCGGGGACAGCGCTCCGGATCGCCGCCGAGGTGTTGGCCGGGTTTGAGCCCGGTCTACAGTTGCGGATCGCCATCGTGGCCGGCGGCCTGCTCCAGGCCACCGGCCTCGCGCTCGTCTTCTGGGTGCTCTTTCCGCGCATTCGCGCCGCGGGGAGCGCGCAGCGCGAGGCGAAGGGCGAGCGCTTCTGACCGCTAGGCAGGCTGCGTGTCGACCTGCACGTCGATCTCGATTCCATCACGCACGGCGGCGGTGACCACGCAGAAATCCTCGAACAGCTCGAGGCAGCGCGCCATGCGCTCGTGCTGATCGAGCGGAACCGACGGGGCGAGCCGCACCGCGACCTTTTGCACGCGCAGGCGTCCCTTCTCATTGCGTCCACTCGTGACCTTCACGTCCGTGCGCATCGCCGGCACATCCACGCGCGACTTGCGCAGGCAGAAGAGCAGACTGGCGCCCAGGCAGCCGGCGATGGCCGACGCGAGCAGTCGCGAGGGATTGGGTCCTTCGTTGCGACCGAGCGGCGGGGTCTCGTCGATCGTCATCGGCGGAATGCCGCCCTCTCCGAAATCAACCGTGAAGGCGTAGTGGTCCTTGAGGGCGAGCGAAAAGCTGATCGAGGATTCTTCCGACATCTGGATGTCCACGCGTG
>JAKAJN010000025.1 GCA_021813725.1 bacterium
CTGCTGCGCGATACGCTGGGCTTCAAGGGAGTCGCGTACACGGATGCCCTCTCGATGGAGGGGATCGGCGGCGGGTACACGGTGGAGAAGAGCGCGGTGGCCGCCGTGAAGGCCGGCGCCGACGTGCTGCTCAAGCCGACGGACATCCGTCGGGCCATCGATGCCGTGGTCGCCGCCGTGGAGAGCGGCGAGATTCCGGAGGCGCGCATTGATGCCTCGGTGCGCCGCCTGCTCGAGATGAAGCTGCGCGTCGGCGTCATCCAGCATCCGTTCGTGTCGCTCGAGACGCTGCGCGACACCGTGGGCGCCGCCGCGCACCGCGCACTGGCCGCGGAGATCGCCGAGCGCGCCATCACGCTCGTGCGCGACCGCGGCGACCTGGTGCCGCTCGCGCGCGGCACACCGACGCTGATCCTGACCTACGCGCCGGAACAGGACATCGCCGCCGGCCGCACCTTCTCCGCCGTTCTGCGCGGTGCGCTCGGCCCGGGCACCCGCGTGCAGCGGGTCGGCGCGCGCACGCCGCGCAGCGAACTCGACTCGCTGGGCGCGGGCATGCAGCGCGTCGTCTTCAGCACACACGGCCGCACCATCGAAGGCGAAGGCAAGCTCGCGATTGCGCCGCAGGTGTCGGCGTGGCTCGATTCCGTCGCCGCGGTGCGCCCCGTCGTGATGATCTCGCACGGCAATCCGTACGTCATCCGCCAGTTCCGCAATGTCGGCACGTACGCGATGGCCTTCGGCACGGGCGCGGTGATGGAGAACGCGTCGGCGCTGGCCGTGGCCGGCCGCCGTCCGATCAGCGGCCACTCGCCCATCTCGCTCCCCGGATTCTACGCGCGCGGCGACGGCATTCCGCGCGCCCTCCCGTTCCCGCGCGAAGCGCTCCCGACCGTCATGAAGGACTCGCTGCAACACCTGCTCGACCGTGCCGTGTTCGACTCCGCGTTCCCCGGCGCCGAGGCCATCGTCGGCCGCAAGGACCGCATCCTGGCGACGGTGAGCGCCGGACACCTCGACTGGGCGGATTCCCCCGCTCCGGACGAGCGCACACTCTGGGACATGGCCTCGCTGACCAAGGTGACGACCACGCTCTCGGCGATCATGCAACTGGTCGAGGCCCGCAAAGTGGACCTGGATGCGCCGGTGCAGAAGTACCTGCCCGACTGGTCGGGACCGAACAAGGAAAAGGTCCTCATCCGTCACCTGCTCATCCACGCGTCCGGGCTCCCCGCCTGGCGGCCGCTCTACAAGGAAGCCACGAATGCGGAGCAGGCGCTGCAGATCGTCTTCCAGACGCCGCTGGACACGCTCCCCGGGGCGCGAATGCTGTACAGCGACCTCAACTTCATTCTCCTCGCGCAGGTCGTGCAGCGCGTGTCGGGACAGCGCATTGACGCCTACGCGCGCGAGCACGTGTTCGGCCCGCTCCAGATGACCGACACGCAGTTCAACCCCGACAAGTCGCTGCTGCCGCGCATCGCGCCCACCGAGGTGGATCCGTGGCGTCAGCGCCACATTCGCGGCGAAGTGCATGACGAGAACGCCTTCATCCTCGGCGGGGTCTCCGGGCATGCGGGGCTCTTCTCGACGGCGCACGATGTCGCGCGCCTCTGCCAGGCCTACCTGAATGGCGGCACGCTCGACGGCGCGCGGATCTGGAGCCCCGAGACGATTGCGCAGTTCACCACGGTGCAGGACTCGACGTTCTCGAACCGCGCGCTCGGCTGGGAAACGCCGAATGGCACGAACTCGGCCGGCCACCTGATGCGGCGGCCCGCGTTTGGCCACACCGGATTCACGGGGACGAGCATCTGGGTGGACCCGACGAACGACCTGTTTGTGGTATTGCTGACCAATCGCGTGAACCCGACGCGTCAGAACGGCCGGATCGCCGTGGTGCGGCAAGCGGTGGCGGACATGGCGGAGGAACTGCTCGCGGCCTCTCAGCGTACTACGCCGCAGGGGCGTTGAACCCTCCTGCGGCCCTCGCTAGATTTCAGGGACGAACAAAGGCGGTTCGCCGCCCCCCAACCTGGAGTGTCCTATGAGCACGATGAACACGCCCGAAATCGCGCTGACGATTTCCGACAACGCCTCCACGGAGGTCAAGAAGTTCATGGCCGCCGAAGGGGTGTCGCCCAACGTGGGCGGCCTGCGCGTGAGCGTGCAGCCGGGCGGCTGCTCGGGCTTCAAGTACAGCTTGCTGATCGAAGACCAGGCCGCGGATGACGACACGGTCCTGGTGCAGGACGGCTACCGCGTCTTCGTGGATCCGTTCTCGATGCAGTACCTGAACGGCGTCGCGATCGACTACGTCACCTCGATGCAGGGGTCGGGCTTCACGTTCAAGAACCCCAACGCGACCGGCGGCTGCGGTTGCGGCAGTTCGTTCTCCGCATAACCACGAGTCTCTTGCGATGACGTCTGGCAATCGCCACGACGCCGCTGATGCCCGCAAGGCCCGCGACACCGCCCCGGCGGCTGCTCGCGGGCCTTTGCACGTCCCCGGCGCCCTCACTGTGCTCGAGCGCATCCCCACGGTCGTGCTCAACGACCACCGCGACATCGCCGTTCAGGTGGCGCGACGCATCGCCGACGTCATCCGGGCGCGCAACGCCGAAGGGCGTGACGCGGTGCTCGGCCTCGCCACCGGCTCGACGCCGATCGGCGTCTACCGCGAACTCATCCGGATGCACCGCGAGGAGGGGCTGAGCTTCCGGCAGGTCGTCTCGTTCAACCTCGACGAGTACTACCCGATGGCGCCGGACAACATTCACTCGTACCACCGCTTCATGTGGGAGAACCTGTTCGCCCACGTGGATGCCGACCGCGCGAAAGTGCGCATTCCCGACGGCACGGTGGCGCGCGCGAAGATCGAGGCGTGGTGCGCCGGATACGAGAAGGCCATCCGCGACGCCGGCGGCATTGACGTCCAGATCCTCGGTATCGGCAAGACCGGCCACATCGGCTTCAACGAGCCCGGATCGGGCGAGCAGAGCCGCACGCGGCTCGTGCACCTCGACACGGTGACGCGCCGCGACGCGGCGGCCGACTTCTTCGGCGAAGAGTTCGTGCCGCGCGAGGCGGTGACGATGGGCGTCGCCACCATCTTCGCCGCGCGCGAGATCATCATCATCGCCACCGGCGAGCACAAGGCGCGCGTGGTGCGGCGCGCGGTCGAGGGGCCGATTGACATCGAGGTGGCTGCGACGTTCCTGCAGCGCCATCCGGCGACCACGTTCTACGTGGACGCCGCCGCGGCCGGAGAGCTGACGCGCGTGGCCACGCCCTGGCTGCTCGACGAGATCGAGTGGACGGGCCTGCGGACGCTTGACGCCGTGACCTGGCTCTCGCGCACGGTCGGCAAGGCCATCCTGAAGCTGACGCAGCAGGACTACGCCGATCACAAGCTCTCGTCGCTCGTGGCGCGCCACGGCAGCCCCGGCGCGGTGAACGGCCTCGTCTTCAACGAACTCGGCGCCAAGATCCGCGGCAAGAGCAAGCTCCCCCGCGGCAAGAAGGTCGTCTGTTTCTCGCCGCACCCCGACGACGACGTGATTTCGATGGGCGGCATCCTGCGCAAGCTCACCGAGAACCGCAACGAGATCATCGTGGCGTACATGACGAGCGGCAACATCGCCGTCTTCGACCACGATGTGCGACGGCACGTGGACTTCCTGCTCCGGATGAACAAGGACGCAGGCGTCGGCGGCGCCGAGGTGAAGGCGCTCGCCAAGAAGGTGCGGGCGTTCCTCGCGGCGAAGAAGCCGGGTGACGTGGACATCCCCGAAGTGGCGGACATCAAGCGGCTCATTCGCGAGGCGGAGGCGATCAGCGGGCTCGAGACCGTGGGCCTGCCGGCGTCGAGCGGCCGGTTCCTGAACCTGCCGTTCTACCAGACAGGCAAGGTGAAGAAGGACCCCATCGGCCCGGCCGACGTGCAGATCGTCAAGAAGCTGCTCGCCGAGACGAATCCGGACCTCATCTTCGTCGCGGGCGACCTGTCCGATCCGCACGGCACGCACCGGATGTGCAAGGAAGCCATCGATGCCGCCGTCGAAGGGCTCTGGCCGGGCCGGTCGCGCGGCCCGCAGTTGCATCGCACCGGCGAGCACCGCATCGCCCCGTCGCCCGAGGTGTGGCTGTATCGCGGCGCCTGGCAGGAGTGGCCGGTCACCGAGGCGACGTGGCTCGTGCCGATGTCGCAGGAAGAGCTGCGCTACAAGATTCAGGCCATCTTCAAGCACCAGAGCCAGAAGGACTCGATGCCCTTCCCCGGGCAGGACGACCGCGAGTTCTGGCAGCGCGTGGAACAGCGCAACAAGGACACCGCCGCAATCCTCGACCAGCTCGGCCTCGCCGAGTACTTCGCCATGGAGGCGTATGTCGTCGACTAGCCGCTCTGCCCGGGCCGCGCTGTGACGGCCAGCCGATTCTCATTCCTCGACCTGCTGGTTCTCGTCACCTATCTCGCCGGCACCACCGCGCTGGGCGTCTGGCTCGGTCGCAACCAGAAGAGCAGCACCGACTACTTCGTCGCTGACCGGAGCATTCCGTGGTGGGCGGTGATGTTCTCGGTCGTGGCCTCGGAGACGAGCGCGCTCACCTTCATCTCGATCCCGGGGCTGGCATATCTGGGCGACCTCGGTTTCCTGCAGGTCGTCGCCGGCTACATCCTCGGGCGCATCGTGGTCGCGTACGTGCTGCTCCCGCGCTACTTCGAGGGGCAGCTGGTCACCGCCTACTCGCTCCTCGAGACGCGCTTCGGCGGCATGACCCGCCGGTTCACGAGTCTCGTCTTCATGGCCACGCGGGCGCTTGCCGATGCGGTGCGCGTCTTCGCAACGGCCATCCCGATCGCGCTGATCATCGGCCCGGTGATGCCGCGCGAGTACCTGATGCCGACGGCCATCCTCGTGCTGGGACTCCTGACCGTCGTTTACACCTATCGCGGCGGGATGCGCGCGGTCGTGTGGACCGAACTGGTGCAGGCCGGCATCTACGTGGCGGGGGGCATCTCGGCCGTGGTCCTGTTGGGGCAGTCGGCGCCGGATGGCTGGCACGGCATCCTGCAGCACGTGGGAGAGGCCGGCAAGCTGCACCTCCTCGACTTCGCCACGTCCATCGACAAGCCGCACACCATCTTCGCCGGCCTGCTCGGCGGCGGCTTCCTCTCGATGGCGTCGCATGGCGCCGACCAGCTGATCGTGCAACGCCTGCTCTCGGCGCGTTCGCTGCGCGACGCACAGCGGGCGATCATCGGCAGCGGCATTGTCGTCTTCGTGCAGTTTGCGCTCTTCCTCACGGTCGGCCTCGGCCTGTGGTCGTTCTATCAGGGGCGCGCGTTCGACACGCCGGACGCCATCTTCCCGACGTTCATCGTGGAGCAGATGCCCAACGGCCTGCTCGGGCTGATCGTGGCCGCGGTGGTGGCGGCGACGATGAGCACCCACTCCGGCGCGATCAACGCGCTGGCGGCGACGACGACGCACGACATCTACATGCCGCTCAGCGGGCGCACGGCGGACGACCCGCGGACGTTCAAGATGGGGCGGATCTTCGCACTGCTCTGGGGCGTGGTGCTCACTGGCGGCGCCCTGCTCTTTCCCGAGGGGCGCACACCCGTGGTGGTGATCGCCCTGTCCATCGCGTCGTTCACCTATGGCGCCCTGCTTGGCGGATTCTTCCTCGGCATTTTCGTGAAGCGGGCCCGGCAGCGCGATGCCATTGCGGGGATGACCGTCGGCATCCTGTCGATGGCGCTGATCGTGTTTGCCAAGCCGCTCGCCGCCGCCTACCCGTGGCTCGAGGCGGCGCTCGGCCCCTTCGCCAACGTCGCCTGGCCGTGGTACGTGCTGATCGGCACGACGATCACGGTCAGCGCGGGCACGGCGAGCTCGTTCCTCGGGGCGCGTTCTGCGCAGACGTGACGAGGCGTAATACCCCTTGATCGCGCCATGGCGCGCGGCCATTCTCCGGACCTCATGAGCTACCTCATTGTTGGCGTGGACGGCGGCGGCACGAAGACGAAGGTCATCGTGGCCGACGCGAAGGGAGAGGAACTGGCGACCGCCTCGGGCGGCGGCAGCGCGGCGCGCCCCGGTCAGACGACGCACGCCGCCGAGGTGATTGCGCAGACGGTGGCGGAGGCACTGGCGGCCTGCGAGCGAACCGGGGAGATCCCGCGTGTGCTCTGCGCAGGGTTGGCGGGCGCCGGACGCGAGCCCGAACGTCAGGCGGTGCGCGAGGCGCTCGTCCGTCTCGAGGTGGCGGATCTCGTCCTCGTGGAGCCCGACGCGACGGTCGCGCTCGAGGATGCGTTCGGCGACGGCCCCGGCATCCTGCTCGTGAGCGGCACCGGCTCGTCCTGCTTTGGCCGCTCACCTTCCGGCCAGTTCAGCCGCTGCGGCGGCTGGGGACTGAATATCGGCGACGAGGGGAGCGGGGCGTGGATCGGCCGCCGAGCGCTGAGCATCGCGGCCGCCGCCGCCGATGGCCGCGAACCGGAGACCGGCCTGCTGCCGGCCGTGCTCGCCGCGCTCGAACTCGAGAGCAGCGACGGCCTCGTGTTCTGGGCGTCGCACGCAGACCCCGCCGCGCTCGCCAAGCTCGCGGGAACCGTGATCACCGTGGCGGCAACGGGCGATCAACGCGCCAATTCGCTGCTCTCGCTGGCCGCGGAGGAACTCGTGACGCACGTGCGGGCGCTCGCCCGCCAGTTGTTCACCGACGAACGCGCGGCCATTCCGGTGGCGCTTGCCGGCGGACTGATGGAACGCGGCTCATTCCTGCGCAAGCTCGTGGAGCAGCGGCTCAAGAGCGCGGTACCGGGCGCGGCCGTCCGGGCGGAGGCCGTGATTCCGGCCCGCGGTGCGGTCCGGCTGGCGTTGCAGTCGGCCAAGGCGCGCGGATAGCACCCGCACTCAACGCCCCACGGCGCAGTTTCGTACATTCTGGGATCGCGGTTCGGTTCCGACCCTCAACCGTCCCCACCCGAGGCCGTATGTCGCGTCTCCTTCGCCGGCAGCTCCGTCTCGCTGCCATCGTGGTCGCGTGTCCGCTGTCCGCATCGCCGCTCGCCGCGCAGCGCACGGACCTGCTCACCAACACCAAGTTCGAGCCGTATTTCAACGTCGCGTCGCCGCTGTCGCTGACGACGGCGGCGAAAGTGGATCGCATCGCGTGGAAGACCTATGAGAAGGGGATGCGCAACGTCTACACGGCAGCGGCGCCGACGTGGACGCCGGTTAACCTGACCCGGTTCACCGGGGACGACGGGCGCGACATCTCCAACATCTCGATATCCGACGACGGGGCGATCATCACCTTCGTGCGCGGCTCGGCGACGAACTCGCGTGACTGGGTGGCCAACCCGTCGCACGATCCCAACGGTCCGGAGCGGGCCATCTGGGCGGTGCGATCGAGCGGCGGGGCGCCGTGGAAGGTCGCCATCGGCGCCGCTCCCGCGCTGTCCCCCGACGGCCGGGCGGTGCTCTACGTCAAGGATGGACAGATCTATCGCGCGCCGGTCGTGCCGCCGGCAACCGCGTCGGCGATGGATCGCGGCGACAAGCCGTTCATCACCGCCTGGGGACGTCAGAGCAATCCGCAGTGGTCGCCCGATGGGCGTAAGATTGCGTTCGTCAGCGACCGCGAAAACCACGCCTTCATCGCCGTCTATGACGTGAAGAACCGCACCCTGGCGTATCTCGATCCGAGCGTCGACTGCGACGGCAATCCCGTCTGGACCGACGATTCGAAGTCGATCGTGTTCACGCGGCGTCCGGGTACGCCGTTCGGCGCGCAGGCGCAGCAGGGCTCCGGCAGCATCGGCAACCCGCAGGGCGCGTCGTTCAACATCACGCAGGCGCTGCAGCGCCTGCGCAACGGCGGGTTCGGCCCGCCATGCGGCGGCGGCTTCGGATTTGGCGGCGGGGGCGGACGCGGCGTGATGGCGCCGGTGAATCCGCAGGACGCAGCGCGCCCGGGGTTCTTCTCGGCGCGGTTCGCCGGCGGGTACACGCTGTCGCTGATGATCGCCGATGTGCAGACGCGCATCGCCCGCGAAGTCTGGCACAACCAGCCGGGTGACCAGACCTTCACGACGTTGAACGGGCTGCGCTACGCAGCCGGGCACGTCGTCTTTCCGGCGATGGTGCCACAAGATGAGTGGGATCGCTGGTATTCCATCAATCTCGCCCAGCCGGCCAGCGCACCGGTGCTGCTGACGAGCACGGACGGCCTGATCGAGGGAGCCGGCTCGGCGGAGCTGTCGGCCGACGGCAAGACGTTCTATTACAGCACCAATGCGCAGGACATCGAGCGGCGGCACATCTGGTCGGTGCCGGTAAGCGGCGGCACGCCGCGGCAATTGACCACAGGCGAAGGCATCGAGACGTCGCCGGTGCACCTGCCATCGGGCAAGGGACTCGCCGTGCTCTATTACGACTGGAACACGCCGGCCTCGGTGGGAATCGTGGCCAGCGGGGCGGACAAGGCGCGGACCATCTTCCCGGTGCTCGGGAAGGAATTCCCGCGTGACGCGCACGTGAAGCCGCAGATCGTGATCACGAAGGCGGCGGACGGGCTCGAGATCCACAACCAGCTCTTCCTGCCCAAGGACCTCAAGCCTGGCGAGCGGCGTCCCGCGCTGGTCTTCGTGCACGGCGGCCCGATCCGCCAGATGCTGCCGGCCTACCACTACATGGAGTTCTACCACTGGGCGTACGCGTACAACCAGTGGCTGGCGGCGCAGGGCTACGTCGTGCTCTCCATCAACTATCGGCGCGGCGTCGGCTACGGCCGCTCGTTCCAGAACGCGCCCAATGCCCAGGCACTCGGCAACAGTGAGTATCAGGATGTCGTGGCCGGCGGCAAGTACCTCCAGTCACGTCCGGACGTGGATCCCACGCGCGTTGGCATCTGGGGGCTTTCGTACGGTGGACTGCTCACGGCGCAGGCGCTGGCGCGCAACAGCGACATCTTTGTCGCCGGCGCGGATTATGCGGGCGTGCACCTCTACGGGAGCAACCTCGACACCGCCGCGCTGTCGTTCAAGTCATCGGCGGTCGGCGCGATCGACAACTGGAAGTCCCCGGTCTTCCTCGTGCACGGCGACGACGATCGCAACGTCGACTTCGCGCAGACCGTCGGGCTCGTGCAGTTGCTGCGCGCCCGCGGCATCTACCACGAGACGCAGATCATTCCCGATGACACGCACGAGTCGTTGTTGCACAAGAACTGGGTGGACACATGGGAACGCACCGACCGCTTCCTGAAGCGGTTCGTCTGGAACCGGGAGAAGCCGCCCGCGATGGCGCCGTGAGCCGTACGCGGTATCGCGTTCGCCTCGGAGCCGCCCTGCCGCTCATCGTGGCGGGGCTGGCCCCGCGGGCGCACGCGCAGCAAGTGGCCGACACCGCGTTCGCGGTGCATCTCGCGGCCCCGGCCTACGCGGCCGACGGACCGGTGGTGCTGCTCGACGAGGCGCACACCAACTTCCACACGCTCGAGGGGCGCTACCTCGTCTTCGGCAAGGTGCTGCGCCAGGACGGCTACCAGGTGCGTCCCAACCGCGCCCCGTTCGCCGCCGCGTCGTTCGCCGGCGCGCGCGTGCTCGTCATCGCCAACGCCCTCAACGCGAGCAACGCCGGCAAGTGGGAACTGCCGACGCCGTCGGCGTTCACTGCCGACGAAATCGCCGCGGTGCGCGCCTGGGTCGCCGGCGGCGGCTCGCTGCTGCTCATCGCCGACCATATGCCCTTCCCCGGTGCGGCCGGCCAGCTCGCCGAGGCGTTTGGCGTGCACATGCGCAATGGCTTCGCCTACGATTCGACGCGTGCGGTCAGCCGCTTCACGTACACGCGCGCCAGCGGCCGCCTTGCCGTGCACCCAATCACCGAAGGGCGGACCCGCGCCGAACGCATTGACAGTGTGGTGGCGTTCACCGGACAGGCGTTTGCCGTGGACGCACCGGGGCGCGCGATCATGACACTCGCCCCGGGGACGATCGTGCTCGAGCCGCAGGTGGCCTGGCAGTTCAGCGCCACGACGCCGACGACTCCCGGAGCGGGCCTGCTGCAAGGCGCGGTGACCACGTTCGGCAAGGGGCGCGTCGCCGTCTTCGGCGAGGCCGCGATGTTTTCGGCGCAGGTCGCCGGACCGCGACACAACCCGATGGGCATGAATGACCCGACGGCGCCGCAGAATGCGCAGTTTCTACTGAACATCCTGCACTGGCTGAGCGGCCTGCTCCCCGCGCGCTAGCGGCTCGCAGTCGGTCCGGTGGCGGTCGCCCCCGCTCTCACACCGCGGTCTCGGCCGGCGGATGCTCGGGGAACTCCCCCTCCCAGCGCGCCATCACCGCGGTGGCAAGACAGTTGCCCACCAGGTTGATTGACGTGCGTGCCATGTCCATGAGCGCATCCACGCCGAGGATCACCGCCACCGCCTCGAGTGGCAGGTTGAACATCGTCAGCGCGCCCGAGAGAATCACCAGCGAAGCTCGGGGCACGGCTGCCACACCCTTCGAGGTCAGCATCAGCGTCAACATCATGAGCAGCTGGTCGCCGAAGCTCATGTCGATGCCACCCGCCTGCGCTGCGAAGACCGAGGCGATGGCAAGATACAGCGTCGAACCATCGAGATTGAACGAGTAGCCGGTGGGGAGCACGAACGCGATGATGCGCTTGGGCAGGCCGAAGCGTTCCAGCTGTTCCATCGCCAGCGGCAGCGCCGCCTCCGAGGACGCCGTGGAGAAGGCGATGAGCCACGGCTCCTTGATGTAGCTCCAGAATCGGCGGACCGGGACGCGCGCCACGAGCGCCACCGGAATCAGCACCGCGAGCACGAAGACGATCAGCGTGCCGTAGAGCGTCGCCACAAGCAGCGCCAGGCTCTTGAGCACGGTCAGGCCGCTCTGTCCCACGGTCACTGCGATCGCGGCGCCAATGCCGAACGGGGCGAAGGACATCACCAGCCCCGTGAACTTGAACATCACTTCGCTCAGCGACTCGCAGAAATCGAGCATCACCTGCTTCGCCTTTCCCTTGGTGCGCGAGAGGCCAATCGCGAAGAGGATGGCGAAGAAGACGATCTGCAGCACCTCGTTGTGCGTGGCCGCCTCGAAGAAGCTCTGCGGCACCATATGCTCGATCACGCCACTGAAGGTGACCTTGGTCTGGGCGAGCGCGCTGGCGGCGGTCGCCTGGGCGCCGGTCAGGTTCACCCCGGCGCCGGGTTTCACCAGGTTCACCGCGAAGAGCCCGAGAAACAACGCGACCGTCGTCACGATCTCGAAGTAGACGATGGACCGGAAGGCAAGCCGCCCCACCTTCTTCATGTCGTCGCCGTGGCCGGCGATCCCGACCACCAGCGTCGAGAAGAGCAGCGGCACGATCAGCGACTTGATCATCCGCAGGAAGACGCTGCTCGTCGCCTTCGCCGCCGTAAAGAGCGCCGGATACTCGGCGGAGGGGAACAACCAACCCAGCAGAATGCCCACCACCATCGAGATTCCGATCCACTGCGTGGAACTCAGCTTCTTCATACGCTCCTCGACCAATCGGTCATGGGAGGTTCAGTTACGGGTCAATGCTGTTGCTGCGCCGCCCGCAGGCGGCTGTGCCGGTAGCCGTACGCGAAATAGAGCACCAGCCCGACGGCAAGCCAGAAGCCGAACCGCACCCAGGCCTCGCCCGGCAATCCCCGCATCACGAACAGGCAGGCCGCCGCCCCCAGCAGCGACACGGCCCACACGAATGGTACGCGGAAGGGGCGCGGACGGTTGGGATCCACCCGCCGCAGCACCAGTACGCCGACGCTGACGATGGCAAACGCGAAGAGTGTCCCAATGTTCGTGAGGTCATACGTCTCGCCCGCGTCGCCGACGAGCGCCCACAGTGCCACGAAAACTCCCGTGAGCACCGTGGTGATGTGTGGCGTGCGGTACTTCGGATGAATCTTGGCGGCGAACGGCGGGAGGAGCCCGTCGCGGGCCATCGCGTAGAAGATGCGTGGCTGGCCGTACTGGAAGACGAGCAGCACGGCGCTCATCGAGACCACCGCGCCGAGCGAGATGAACCAGCTGAAACGTTGCAGGCCGGACTTGTCGAACGCCGCCGCCAGCGGGTCGTTGGCCAGCAGCTGCTGGTACGGCACCAGCCCGGTCGCCACCGCGCCAACGATGATGTAGATGAGGGTGCAGATCGCCAGGCCGATCAGGATGCCGCGTGGCATCGTACGCTGCGGGTCCTTCACCTCCTCGGCCGCGGTCGAGATCGCGTCAAACCCGATGTAGGCGAAGAAGACGATCGCCGCCCCCTGGTGAATGCCGCGGAACCCGTTTGGCGCAAAGGGATGGTAGTTGGCCGGATTGATGTGCTGCATCCCGACGATCACGAAGACGGCCAGCACCACCAGCTTGATTGCCACCATCACGTTGTTGACCCGGGCGCTCTCCTTGACGCCAAGGACGAGCAGCCAGGTGATGGCGGCGACGATGGCGAACGCGGGGAGATTGAGCAGTATCGGCTTGCCGAGGATGTGCGGGGCGTCCGCAATCAACGCCTTCAGCGGCGAGTCCGGCGCCGCCAGCAGGACCTCGCGATACCCGTGCACCAGCCAGCCGGGAAACTCAACGCCGAATCCGCTCATCAGCGACACGAAGTAGCCGCTCCAGCTGATCGCGACGGCGACGTTGCCCACCGCGTACTCGAGAATCAGGTCCCAGCCGATGATCCACGCGACGAGTTCGCCGAGCGTCGCGTACGAGTATGCGTAGGCACTCCCCGCCTGCGGGATCATTGCCGCCAGTTCGGCGTAGCAGAGCGCCGCCAGCGCGCAGACCAGTCCCAGCAGCACGAAGGAGAGCACGAGCGCCGGCCCGGCGCCGTAGCGGATCACCGTCACGCCGTCCGGACCGAGCTGGCCGGCGGCGGCCGTGCCGATGGAGCTGAAGATCCCGGCGCCGATGACAGCACCGATGGAGAGCATCACCAGGTCGCCCGTCCCCAACGCCCGCTTGAGGTGCGGCGACGAGTCACCCTCTTCAGGGAGCAGTGCGGCGATCGGCTTGCGGGAGAACAGTTGCATCACGAATCCTCATCGGCGCTCGATCGCGTCGCCGCGTCGCGTGCCTGAATGCGGCGCGGGCGGCGCACAGCATCGCGCCGCCCGCGGTAGGGCTAGGAGACCTTCGGCGCGTTCGCGCCGCGGTGCCACCAGTAGTAGACGGGAACACCGAGGAGCACGATCAGCAGTCCCGAGAGCGCCTGCACGCGCGTCTTGGTGGCGACGAGCAGCGTGATGGCCACCCCGGCGGCGGCCAGCACGTACAGCGCCGGCAACACCGGATACCCGACGGCCCGGTACGGGCGCGGCTCGTCCGGCCGCTGGCGCCGCAGGAGGAAGAGCCCGATCGTCGTCAGGGCATAGAAGAGCAGCGCCGCGAAGATGACGTAATCGAGCAATTGATTGTATGAGCCGGTCAGGCAGAGCAAGCTGGTCCACACCGACTGCACCACGAGCGCGAAGGCCGGCACGCCGTGCGCGCTCAGCACGCCGGCGCGCGAAAAGAACGAGCCATCGCGCGCCATCGCGTAGTACACACGGGCACCCGAGAGAATGAGGCCATTGTTGCATCCCAGCGTCGAGATCACGATGGCGCCCGCCATGAGGAGCGCCCCATTCGCGCCGAAGACGCTCTCCATCACCGCGGTGGCGACGCGATCCTGCGTCGCGTGATCGATGCCGCGCGCCATGATGGTGGCGCCGTCGGCCGAGCCGTGCATCGGCAGCACGGTCAGGTACGACACGTTCGCCAGCACGTAGAGCACCGTCACCATCACGGTGCCGATGAGCAGCGCGCGCGGCAGGTTGCGCGCCGGGTTCTGGACCTCCGCGGCGGCGAACGTCGGCGCATGCCACGAGTCCGACGAGAACAGCGACCCGACCAGCGCGGATCCAAAGGTGACAACAAAGAGCGCGCCGAAATCCGGCGTGCCGGCAAACAGGTTCCCGCCGCCGAAGTTCGCGGCGATCGCTTCGGCGTTCCGCCCGATGGTCAGCCCAAGGAGGATGAGGATGATCAGCGACGCCGTCTTGATGAACGTCAGGACGGTCTGCACCCACTTCCCTTCCTTCACGCCGCGCAGGTTCACCCAGGTGAGCACCCAGATGGAGATGAGGGCCGCGACGCGCTGCCACGACAGGCCAAACTCGAGCGTGGTGCTCCCGGCGTGGATGTCCACCGCCGCCAGCCAGCGATCCGACGTCACCGACGGGAAGAGCACGCCCAGGAATTTGCCGAAGCCCACGGCCACCGCGGCGATGGTGCCGGTCTGGATGACGATGAACAGCGTCCAGCCGTAGAGAAAGCCCATCAGCGGTCCCATGGACTCGCGCAGGAACGTGTACATCCCACCAGCGCGCGGATACATCGCCGCCAACTCGCCAAAGGCGAGGGCGCCGAGGACCGTGATGATGCCCGTCACGATCCAGGCGACCAGCAGCCATCCCGGCGAGCCCAGCGTCCGGCTGATGTCGGCCGAGACGATGAAGATGCCAGAACCAATCATCGAGCCCGCCACCAGCATCGTGGCATCCGTGAGCGTCAGCGCCTTCACGAACTCCGAATGGTGCTGCGACGCGGGGGGCGCGGGGCGGTCGCTCATGCCGGGCCTCGGTGACGAGGGAAATGTCGTACCACAGGGCGCGAATAGAACCCGGAGAAGTTATGGACGGGACTCACACAGGGCCAGAGGTGAAGAGGCGGATGCAAGGTGTGCGGGGCGAAAGAGAAAGGGGAGCGGACCTCGTGCGTCCCCTCCCCTGCACCACACCCTGTTCTCAGCACCCTATCTCGAAGCTCAAGGCGCCTCCGCGGAGATCCACGTCGTGTCGCGCACCGGTGTGCCATCGGCGCGCACCGCCGGGCGGAAACGGAACTCGAGCAGCATTTCTCGGATCTTCCGGTTGTACCCGGCGTCCTTGGACGGGTTGAACGAAATCAGGGTGGTGTTGCCACGCTCGTCCACATCGAAATACGCAATCAGCTTGTACGGACGAACCTTGGCGGGTACCGGAATCGGGAGAATCACCAGATTGGTCGGTGTCGGCGGATAGACCTTCCCGCTGCCGCCACCCGTTCCCGGACCGACGCCGGAGCCGCGCCCGGTTCCGACGCCCGAACCCACGCCGCCTCCTGAGCCAGGACCAGATCCCGCACTGCCGTCACTTCCCGTGCCGCCACCAACACCCGTCACCAGACTCGCGTCCTTGGCCTCGACTGGCGCAGCGGCGGGGGGCGTCGGCACCGGCGTCGGCTCCGGCTTGGGCGGCGGCGGCACGATCGGCTTGGGAACAGGAATCTCAACCTTCGGCACCGGCGCCGGCGCGGACTCCACCTTGATGAAGCGCACGCGCTCCCGTACGAGGCCGCCGGTGCCGCGCGTGCCGCCGCCACCACCGCCAGCGGGACCGGGACCGCCAGCGCCTTCGCGCGTGGCCCGCAATGCATCGTGCACGAAGACCGGGCCGGCAACCAGGAACAGAATCAGCGCGTGCAGCAGGATCGAGGCCGCCAAACCGCGCGCCTTCCCCTCCTCCCGGATGGGAAGCCCAACCGGAGGGCGAAACGACGGGCGGGTGCGCGGAGCGGTCACGGGGAGGCGGCGTGTACGGGGTGGAACGCGGCCGGAGCGACAGCCCGGCCATCCTTAACAACCTATAATGGTTTTCTCGCGCGAGGGGGCGCGCGTCGGCTACTCAACAGTACGGCGGGCGACCCCCGAAGGGTTCGCCCGCCGCCTGATACCCGCCCTGCCGAGCCGGGTTGCCTACTTCGCGCCTTCCTCCGGCGCCGCCTTGGGCGGCACACCGATGACCTTGACGCCAGCACCGCGCGCCTGGTCCATGGCGAAGATGACATCCTGGTACAGCACCTGCGGGTCACCCTTCACGAAGATGATCTTGTCCGGGCGCGGATCGTACAGTTCCTTGAGGCGCTTGTACAGGTCCGCCCGCGTGTGGGGCTCCTTATTGATCGCGAAGTTTCCACCCGGCAGCACCTCGAGCACGATCTGGTCCGGGTTGGGCTTCACATCCTTGTCCTGCGGCGTCGGATCGGGGAGCTGCACGTCCAGCGCCTTCCGGCTCATCGGGATGATGAGCATGAAGATCACCAGCAGCACGAGCAGCACGTCGATCATCGGCGTCAGGTTGGGCTCCGAATTCAGGCCGCCCTTGGCACCACCGGCTGACATTCCCATGGTCAGTTGCCTCCCTTCGTGGTCTTCATCGGCGACAGGTTGTCCGTCTCGACGAGGGAGCGCGACCCCGGGATCTGGTCGGTAATCATGCCCGTGACGCGCACCCCGTTCTTGGCGGCGATGTCCAGGGCGTCAATCACCTTCTCGTACTTCAGCTGGTTGTGCGCCTTCAGGAAGATGATCTTGTCCTCGGTGCGCGCATCATAGATGGTCTTGAGCAGCGCGCCGAGGTCCTCGTTCTTGATTGGCTTCTTGTTCAGGTAATACTGGCCCGACGCGTCGATGCCAAGCACCTGGTCCGCATCCTCTTCCGGATGCGGCTTCAGGTTCTGGCCCTGCGGCGGTACGGCATTGAAGCCCGCATTGATGGCCGGCACGACGAGCATGAAGATGATCAGGAGAACGAGCATCACGTCAATCATTGGCGTGACATTCGGTTCCGCCTTCACATCACTTGCACCACTGACTGCCATCGACATGGCCGTCCCTCCTTATGGATGGATGGTCAGGTCCGGTCAGACCGGCGACTTGCCGGCGTTCTGCGCGGCCGTGTTGAACTCACGGGTGAAGCGCGAACGGCCGAACTCGCCCGAGACGCCCTTGATGAGATAGTCGATCATTTCCTTCGACGAATACGTCATCTCGGCGGTGATGTTGTCGATCTTGGTCTGGAAGTAGTTGAACGCCCACACCGCCGGGATGGCCACGAGCAGGCCGAACGCCGTCGTGATCAGGGCTTCCGAAATACCAGCCGCGATCGAGCTGATGCCGCCGCCGCCACCCGCGGCCATGCCCTGGAACGCGTTCACCACGCCCATCGTCGTGCCGAGCAGGCCGACGAACGGCGCCGTGGCGCCCGTCGTCGCGAGCATCGCGAGGCTGCGCTTCATGAGCACGATCTGCATCAGCATTTCACGCTCGACCGCACGCTCGGCCGAGTTGATGTCCGACACCGTCACCGAGCCGTCCTGGATGAGCGGCTTGATCTCGGCGAGCGCGCCGCCCAGCACCTTGGCGACGTGCGACTTCTTGTAGTTCTCGGCGAGGTTGATCGCCTCGGTGAGGTTGTCCTCCTCGAGGAACTGCGAGAATTCCGGGGCGAACTTGCGCGTCTGCGCCTGCGCGCTGCGGAGGTACCACCACTTCTGCACCATGATGGACAGCGACCACACCGACATGATCAACAGGGTGTAGACGATGCCCTTGGCGAACAAGCCCATGGAGTGCCAGAGTTCGATCAATGACATAGAGTAAGGCTCCCGCGGTTCAGTGGTTCAGTGGTGATAACGCTACTTCTGGATGGCGAAGACGAATGGCTGCTGGACGAGCTGCTTGACCTTCTTGCCGCCGACCTCCGCCGGGAGGAATCGCATCCCCGGCAGGGCGTTCTTGACGGCGAGGGCGAAGAGCTCGTGTGAGGTCTTGAGGACCTTGAACGATCCGGTTTCGGCGCGTCCCGTCGTGTCAACCGTGAACTGGGCGAGGACTTCGCCCTCCACACCGGCTGACTTGAGAATCTCGGGATAGCGGGGCGCCGCGGATCCGGGCGCCGCCACCACCGGCTTCTCGACCTGGAACTCGAAGTAGGTCTGGGACTGCTCCACCGGCACAATGCCGCCCTTCACACCGTTGGCGACGCCGCCCTGCACGCCCTTGCCCGAGAAGTCCGCCTCGTTCGTGACCGAACGCGACAGGTCGATCTCCGGAATGACGTCAGGAATGTTGATGGGCGCCGTCAGCACCTGGAAGCCCTTCACGATCGGAACGGCCTGCTCCATCTTGGGCTGTTCCTTCGGTGCCTCCTTCGGCTTTTCCTTCTTTACTTCGACGAAGTCGACTTTCTGCTCCTTCGCCTCGCGCAGCTTCTGGCCGGCATTGGCGGTGGCGACGATGGCGCCCCAGACCAACAGGACGTGCGCGACGCCGGAGAAGAATCCCCCGCCGAAGAACGGCTGCTTCTGCGCTTTCGACTCAAGCAGGTTATTGAACACTACGCACCCCGTGTGTGGCTGCGGTGAAACTGGTACGGCGGTTCGTGTACGTGATTCTAGGGACTGAGGATGAAGGCAGTAACTGCGCCAACATTAAGTTTCGCTTAACGCGCTGTTACGGTTTGCTTTCGGGCGGCGATCCCTCGTCCGGCACCGGGGCGGTGGCCGCCTCGTCGATCCGGAGCGGGAGCGAGACCGTAAACGTCGAGCCGCGCCCGAGGCGCGAGGCGACGGTGATTGAACCACCGTGCGCGTGCGCAATGTACTGGCTGATCGCGAGTCCAAGACCGACCCCCGAGCGCTCCGACGAGCGCGACCGCGCGCGGTCCGCGCGCCAGAAGCGGTCGAAGACATACGGCAGGTCGGCGCCGGCGATTCCCTGCCCGGTGTCTCGCACGGCGAACTCCACCACGTCGCCGCGGCGCAGCAGCGACAGGTCCACGTGGCCGCCGCGCGAGGTGTACTTCACGGCGTTGGTGACGAGGTTCAGGAAGAGCTGGCGCAAGCGGAGCGCGTCGCCCATCACCGTCGCGTCCTCGAGCGCCTCCACGCTCACCTTGAGGCCCGCCTCCTCGCCGAGGATCTGCGCCGTCTCGGTGACGTCGATGACCAGCGGCCCCAGCGGCACCGGTTCGCGGTGCAGATCGAACCGCCCTTCGTCGGCGCGCGCGAGCGTGAGCAGCGATTCGACGAGGTCGGCCATGCGCGTCGTCTCCTGCAGCGCCTCCTCGAGCGCGACGAGTCCCTCCGTGGACCGCGGCCCCGCCGCCATGGCGCGCTCGAGGTCGGCGCGGAGGACGGTGAGCGGCGTCTTGAGCTCGTGGCTCGCGTCGGCCGTGAACCGGCGCAGGGCGGCAAACGACTGCTCGAGCCGCGCGATCATCGCGTTCAGCGTCGCCGAGAGGCGCGCGAGTTCATCGTCGCCCTCGCCCTGCGGCAGGCGCCGGTGGAGCGACCGACCGTCGGTGATGGCCGAGACGTCGCTGATGATCTCGTCCACCGGGCGCAGGGCGCGCCCGGTGATGAGGAACGCGACGATCACCGAGAGCAGCACGATGAGCGGCGCGATGAGCACGAAGACGCCGAACTGCTCGCTGCCGATGAAGTCGGCCGCCGCCACCGAGCTGGCCGCGACGACGCGCCGCACCGGTCCCGCCTCGCCGTGTTCGAAGCGCGCCACCAGCAGCAGCTTGTCCACGGAGAGACTCACGCGCGCCACCCGCCGATCCTCGGAGAGCAGCATCACCGCGCGCAACAGCGCGTCGAGGTCGTCCGGCGGCAGCGCGCGCGCCGCCACCGACAGGTAGAGGGCGCGGGCCGAGTCGGCCACCACGAGGTAGTCCGGCATCAGGTCGAGGCGCGCGCGGAGCCGCGGCTGCAACTCCGGCTCGCGCTGCGAGCCGGTGGTGTCCACCACCACGGGGTTGTTCTGCGTCCCGGCCTGCGTCAGCACCAGATGCCCGAGGTCCGCGAGCATCGCGACGCGCGCCTGCAGGTCGTTCAACACCGCCGTGCGGCGCGCGCTCCACAACGCGACGGCAAAGGCCAGCATCGTCCCGAAGAGCGCCAGGGCGTACGCACCCGTGACCCGAGACCGGATGGACGACACGGCGCCTACGCCTTGACCACGTACCCGACGCCGCGCACGGTCGCGATCAGCTTCTTCTCGCTGCTGGCATCGACCTTCTTGCGCAGGTGATTGATCACCACGTCGACGATGTTGGTCCCGGGATCAAAGTGATAGCCCCACGCGTACTCGGTGATCAGCGTCCGGCTCATCACGCGCCCGGCGTGGCGCATCAGGTACTCGAGGACGACGAACTCCTTGGGCGTGAGGTCCACGAGGCGGTCGCCGCGCCGCACCTCGCGTGTGTCGAGGTCGAGCGTGAGGTCGCCAACCGAGAGCACCGGCGTCGCGATGGCACGCGGCCGGCGCGCCAGCGCTTCGACGCGCGCCAGCAACTCCTCGAACGCGAACGGCTTGGTCACGTAGTCATCGGCGCCGGCGCGCAGCGTTGTCACCTTGGCGTCCACCGCATCCTGCGCGGTGAGCACGAGCACCGGACGTTCGAAGCCGAAGGCGCGCAGGTCGCGCAGGATGTCGAGTCCCTGCTTGCCCGGCAGGCGCATGTCCAGCACGACGATGTCGTAGGGTTGCGTACGCGCCAGCCGCTCGCCCTCGATGCCGTCGGCCACGAGATCCACACTCCAGCGCTGCTGCTCGAGCCCGCGCTTGACGAACTGGCCGACGGTCCGGTCGTCCTCGATGACCAGCACTTTCATCGCCCGCGCCCCCCCGGCCGCTGCAGGCCGTACCGGCGAATCTTCCGGTAGAGCGTCTTCACGGAGATGCCGAGTTCGAGCGCGGCGTGCCCCTGGTGCCATCCCCATCGTTCGAGCGCGGCCGCGATGTGGCGGCGCTCCATCTCCGCCAGCGTGAATCCGCCGGCCGGCGCCACGCCCAGCGCACCGTGCGCCGCCGTTCCGTGCGCGGGCGTCGTCACCATTCGATGGTCGGCAGCAGGACGCGGAAGGTGCTTCCCTTCCCGACCACGCTGTCCACTTCGATCCGTCCGCGATGGTCCTGCACGATTCCGTAACAGATGGCGAGCCCGAGCCCGGTCCCGGTGCCGGGCGCCTTCGTCGTGTAGAACGGCTCGAAGATCTTGGACAGCTCGGCGCGTGCGATGCCGTGCCCGGTGTCGCTGACCTCGACGATGGCGCCGTCGGTTGGCGTCGTCCCCGTACGGGTACGCAGGGTGATGGTGCCGTGCCCGCCGGTGGCGTCGGTGGCGTTGATGATCAACGCCATCAGCACCTGCACCAGCTGCTCCGCGTTGCCGCGCGGCACCACCGGCAGCGTCGCATCGAGCTCCTTGACGAGCGCCATCTTCCGGAAGCCGCTGTGGTGCTTCATGAGGAACAGCGTCTTCTCCACCACCTCATTGAGATCCACCGGCGACTTCGCAAGCTGCTTTGGCCGGCTGAAGTCGAGGAGCTGGTCCACGATCTGCTTACAGCGGACGACCTCGTTCTCGATGATCTCGATGTAGTCGAACAGGTCCTTGTTGACCGCCGCTCCCTGCTTCTGCAGGTCCTCCAGCCGGTAGCCGAGCCCGTCGCCGCACGCCGCGATGGTGGCGAGCGGGTTGTTGATCTCGTGCATGACGCCGGCCGCCAGCGTGCCGATGGCCGCCAGCTTCTCTGCCTGCGCGTAGCGCTGCTGCCCCTCGCGCCAATCGGTGACGTCCTCGCCGATCGTGATGACGTGCGTCACGGCCGAGTCGCCCAACCGCATCGGGATCTTGGTGACGCGGTAGGTCCGCGGATCGCCGCTCGAGTGCGATTCCATCTGGTATTCCTGGATGCGCCCGGTCGCGAAGACCTCGTCGAACTCGCGCCGCAGCATCTCGAACGGCTGACGATGCAGGATGTCAAAGATGGTGCGCCCGAGGGCCTCGTCGCGCGAGACGCCCAGCATGCCGGTCTCGCGCTTGCGGTTCCACGCCTGAATTCTGTACTCGCGATCAATGACGTAGAGGCCGAGCGGGAGTGAGTCGATGATCTTCTCGGTGAAGCGGCGCTCGCGGTCGATCTCCGCGGTGCGCGCCGCCACCTCCACCTCGAGCTGCCGCGAGCGCTCGGCGTGCACGAGCTCGGGTGCGAGCAGGTTGGCCACGGCGGTGAACAGCTTGCCGTCGTCGCGATCCGCGTCGCGCCCCAGCCGCACCACCAGCGCGCCGATGCGGCGCCCGGAGCTGGTCACCGACACGGCGCTCACGCCCCCCGCCTCCGCGTCGTCGGCCAGCGCCGACGTCACCGCCGCCTCGAGCGCTTCCGGTTCCCCGGCCACCCAGGTGCGAACCAGCCCCTCCGCGGTCTGCAGCCAGAGCGAACACTCGCGCGCGTCCAGCGAGTGCTGCAGCGCCGTGAGCCCGCGGATGATGCTGGACTCGAGCGGCCGGTCGGCATTGAACTCGGCGATGACCGACGCCAGCGCGTCGAGCGCGCGGGACGCTGGAGCCAGGGAGGTGGTCGGGTCGGTCACGAGAATCGAAAAAGTCCGGATCGCGAAGCTACGCCCCCGCGCAGAGCCAGACAAGATGACCGATTGCCCTGCCGAGCACGGCGCGTGCCCCTCTGGCAGTCGGCGCGTTCGGGTTGACAGCGCCGCGTGCCGAGGTGGCACGGTTCGTCCGGCACGCGCGTTGCGCATAGGCACGGCAGACGCGGCGCCCACCGGCGCCGTCCTATCACACTTCAACACCAACCGTCCATGCAACTGCTCATTGGAGGCCCCATGGTCCGCACCACCAGGTTTGCCGCGCCCGTCTTCGGGCTTCGCCGCGAGATTGACAAGCTGTTCGAGGACGCCTTTGGCAACGCCGGCGCGCCGGCACTCGACTCATCCGCCTGGCTTCCGGCGGTGGACGTCAAGGAGACGGCCGACGCGCTGCTCTTCGATCTCGAGATGCCGGGCGTGACCGAGGACAAGATCGAGATCACGTGCGAGAGTGGCGTGCTCGCGGTTACCGGCGAGAAGTCGAGCGTGAAGAAGGAAGGCGAAGAGGGCAAGTGGCACATCGTCGAGCGCGCCTTCGGGTCGTTCCGGCGGTCGTTCCAGCTGCCGACGAATGTGCAGGAGGACAAGATCAGCGCCACGCTCACCAACGGCGTGCTGCACGTGCGCGTGCCGAAGATGGAACAGCCGAAGCCGAGGAAGATCGAGGTGCGGGGAGAGAAGATTTAAGGGCAGACGGGAGAGGGGAGACGGAAGACGGGAGACGAACGAGGAGTGTTGGCAACGGCGTAGTCGTCCGTCGTCCGTCCCTTGTCTTCCGTCTCCCGTCTTCCGTCTCCCGTCTCCCGTCTGCCGTCCCTACTTGAACCCCCCGAACGCCAGCCCGCGCAGGAACGCCTTCTGCGCGGCCAGGAAGACCACAAGTACCGGCACGAGCGCCGCGACGGCGGCCGCCATCTGCCACGGCCAGTTGGCGTAGTACATCCCGTGGAAGGACGCCACACCGGCCTCGACGACGCGCAGGTCGGGGGAGCGGGCGATCACCAGCGGCCAGAGCAGTGCCTTCCAGGCGTCAATGAACGCGAACAGCGCCACGGTGGCGAGCGCGGGACGCGCGAGTGGCACCGCAATGCGCCAGAAAACCTGCCACTCGGACGCGCCGTCGAGGCGCGCGGCATCTTCCATGTCGCGCGGCAGGGACAGGAAGTACTGCCGCATGAGGAAGATTCCCCACGCGGCCACAAGCTCCACGGAGACGAGTCCGGCGACCGTGTCCACGAGTCCCATCGCGTCCACCAGCAGGAAGCGCGGCACCAGCAGCGCGATGCCCGGCACCATGAGCGTGCCGAGGTAGACGGCGAAGAGCGGCGTGCGCCCGGCGAAACGGTGGCGCGCGAAGGCGTACCCGGCCATCGCTGCCGTCACCACCTGCCCGGTCACGGTGGCCACGGCGAGAATCAGCGAGTTGCGGAAGTACAGGGCGAACGGCAGCGCGGTGAGCGCCTCGGTGAAGTTGGCGAAACGCGGCACCGCAGGGAGAAGCGGCGGCGGCGCCTGGTACACCTCGAACTCGTCCATCAGCGCCGTGGAGAGCATCCAGAGGAACGGCGCGACCATCGTCAGCGCCAAGCCGATGGCCGCTGCGTAGCCCAGTGCCCGGCGCGCGCGCGGCTCAGGCATCGGCCGCCTCGCCCTTCACGGTGCGCCACTGCAGTGCCGTCAGCACCAGGAGCAGGCCACACAGCACCACGCTCATCGCCGCGGCCACGTCGAAACGACGGAATTCCCACGCAGTCTGGTAGATGCGGTACACGAGCACGTCCGTCGCGTGCGCCGGTCCGCCCTCCGTCATCACGTACACCAGCGTGAAGCCGTGGAACGACCAGATGATCCCCGTCAGCAGCAGGTACGTCGAAACGGGACGCAACATCGGCCAGACGACCAGTCGAAAGCGCTGCCACGCGTCGGCGCCGTCCAGCCGCGCCGCTTCGATCAGCGACTGCGGAATGGCCTGCAATCCGGCGAGGTAGACGACCATCATGTATCCGAGCTGGCCCCACGCGCTCACGAGCATCAGCGCCGGCAGCGCGGTGGCGGGATTGCCGAGCCAGTCGACGCGCGGCAGGTGCAGGGTGGCCAGCGCGGCGTTGAGCAACCCGAAGTCGCGATGCAGCAGCCACTGCCAGACAAGTGCCACGGCCACGGTGGACGCGACATATGGCAGGAAGACCACGACCCGCAGCAGCTTGATGCCACGCAGGGGCTGGTCAAGCACGAGCGCCGCGCCGAGCGCGGCGACCATCGTCACGGGAACGTAAAGCGCGTAGACGAGGCCGTTGCGCAGGGCGCGCCAGAACAGCGGATCGTGCGCGATCTCGCGGAAGTGGGCAAGCCCGACAAACGGCCGGTCGCTCGACAGCAGGTCCCAGTCGTGGACGGAAATCCAGAGCAGGAATCCGACGGGCGCGATGGTGAAGACGAGCAGGTGCGCCAGACTCGGCGCGATGAACGACCAGGCGCCGAGCGTCTCGCGCACGCGCGCCGGACGCTCGGCCTGTGCGGCGTGCCAGTGTATCGTGGCAACGGCGAGCGCACCGGACACTGCGAGCAACGCGAGCAGGAGTCCGGTGAAGGCGAGCGACGGCGGCGCCAGCGCCAGCCGTTCCAGCGCGGGCGGGGCCGCCGCGCGGGGGGCCAGTGCGACGACGGCGTCACGCAACTGAAGGGTGGTGGCGGCCGCCGCCGCCCCGAACAGCGCGCCGGCGCCCACGGCCGCCACGCGCGGGCCGACGGTGCGGACGGCGCGTACGCCGACCATCAGCCCGATTGCAACCAGCAGCGCGGCAAAGCTCGGGAGCGCGGTGGAGATGGCCATTTCGCGCCACCGGCTGTACAGCCCCACCGCCCCGATGATCTCCCAGTCGTCCGCATCCTTCACCGGCGCGGTGACCAGCTCCGACCCGTCGGGATCGTGCACGATGAGCGGTCGCTCGTCCTGCTGCAGCGCGGACAGCTCCCGTACGTCGAGGTGCATTGGGAAGGCGGGCGAGGGCGCGCGCCCCTGAAGGGCGTGCGCTCGCGCGAGCGCTTCTCGACTGCGCGCCGCGTGGTCGATGCCGTGCAACGCGTGCCATGCCACCCCAATGGTGGCAACCGACCACAGCAACGTGGCGAGCGCCGCCGCGCGCCGTTCGCCGCGCGTCATCGCCGCAGCACCGCGTCGACGAGGCCCGCCGCCTCGCGCGCCGCCGTACGCACCGGCACGCGCTCCACCACCACGCGATCCACGAGGTCGCGCATCGCCTTCTCGATCTCGCGATACTGCGGCACGCGTGCCCCCCACGGCACGCCACCGTAGGGCACCTGCCACAGGAAATCCATCTCCATCCCGGAGCGATCCTGCGCGGCCGACGCGTAGGCCACGGGCATCAGCGTGGGAATCTCCAGTCCCGAGGCGGCACGCCGTCGCTGCGCATCGGCACGCACCATCCAGGCCGCGAGCTCGACGGCCAGCTTGCGGTGCGGTGTGTTGTAGGGCACCGCCCATCCGCTCGCAAAGAGCGGCGTCCGCACCTCATGCCCTTCCGTGCGCGGTACGGAGACGACGCCCAACTGCACACGCCCCTGCTCCAGATAGCGCCGCAGGCGCGGAATCATCCAGTGTCCGCTGGTCAGCAAGGCGAGCTTGCCACTGTAGAACAGGCGCTGCTCGAAGCCGAGCGACCCGCCCGACGCACTCGGCGGCGGCGCATAGCCGAGCCGCGGCAGGTTGGTCAACAACGTCAGCGTCCGCTCCGCCGCCGGCTGGTCAATGGCGCCGGTGGCGCGCGTGCCGTCCGGCGTCAGGATGTCGGCGCCGGCGCTCCAGAGCCAGGCCTGCCACGCGTACAGCTGCCGGTCGAGCGCCGTCCCCCACTGATCGGTGACACCGTCGCCATCGGTGTCGCGCGTCAGCGCCCGCACAGCGGTGACAAATTCGTCCTGCGTCCAGCCGTTCTTCGGCGGCACGAGTCCGGCCTTCGCAAAGAGCTCGCGATTGTAGTAGTACACCATCGGCGAGAAGCCCTTCGGAAACGCGAGCAGCTTGCCCTGCGACCGGAACGGCTCGACGACCTGCGGAAAGAACAGCCCGAGCTGCACCCCGACGCGCTCCGCGAACGGCTGCAGATCCAGCACCACATCGCGTGCCGCGAAGGCGGCCACGTCAATGCCGTCGAGCAGGAAGACATCGGGTGGCGAGCCGGCGCCGATGGAGGTGAGCACCTTCTCGCGGTACTCCGCGTTCACCGACACCGGGTCATTGACGATGCGCACGCCGGGGTGCGCGCGCTCGAAGCTGCGGAATTCCACCGCATCAATGGCGTTCTCCTCGGGACTCTGCCACGAGGTGATGCGCAGGGTCACCGCCTCGTCCTTGCGGCAGGCGCCAAGCGCCAGGACCGCAAGCAGCGTGAGCCGGCGCGCGAACGGGCGCGCGCGCCCCCCGTCGGATGGAGCGCTCCGCGGCGGCATGCTACGCCAACCGCGTGCCATCGGCGGCGCGGAAGAACAGCCCCGTGCCAGCCGCGACGCGCACGCCGACGGCATCGCCGGCGCAGCACGCGGCCTCGCCCGCCACACGCGCCACCAGCTCCTCGCCGCTTCGCAGGCGCAGGCGCACGAGCGATTCGGGCCCAAGCGGCTCGACCAGCGTCACCTGGGCCGGCGCCGCATCCATCGCCGGGCCGAGCACGAGATGTTCGGGGCGCACGCCAAGGACCGCGTCGGCGCAGGCGGCCACACGTGCCTCGCACGCCAGCGCCCCTTCGAAGCGCGCGCCCGTCGTGCGTCCGGCGACGGTGTTGATGGACGGCGATCCGAGGAAGCGCGCCACCGCCAGCGAGGCGGGGTCGCGGTAGAGCCGCAGCGGCGCCCCCTCCTGCAGGAGGCGACCGCGCGCCATCACCGCCACCGTCTGCGCCATCGTCATCGCCTCCACCTGGTCGTGCGTGACGTACAGGATGGTGGCGCCAAGCCGCCGGTGGAGCGCGACGAGCTCGGCGCGCGTCTGCGCGCGCACCTGCGCGTCGAGATTCGAGAGCGGCTCGTCGAAGAGGAAGCAGGCCGGTTCGCGCACGATCGCGCGCGCCAGCGCCGCCCGCTGGCGCTGGCCGCCCGAGAGCTGCGCCGGCTTCCGGTCGAGCAAGGCGCCGATCTCCAGCAACTCGGCGGCGTTCGTTACGCGGCGTGATAGCTCAGCGCCCGCCATGCGCCGCACCGCCAGCGGAAACGCGATGTTCTCGCGCACCGTGAGATGCGGATAGAGCGCGTAGTTCTGGAAGACCATCGCCACGTCGCGCTCGCGCGGCGGCAGCCAGGTGACGTCGCGGCCGCCAATCTGCACCGTGCCGCTCGTCGGCTCCTCAAGTCCGGCGACGAGGCGCAGGATGGTCGTCTTGCCGCACCCCGACGGCCCCACGAGCGCCGTGAACGCCCCTTCGCCGACGGTCAGCGTCACATCATCCACGCCGACGACGCCGCCGGCGAAACGCTTCACGAGGTGCGCCAGCGCGAGGTCTGCCACCGCTAGTCCGGAAGCTCCACCGGCGCGCCAATCGTCGACTCGATGCGATCGCCGCCGGAGATGACTGTGAACCGCTCGCCGACGATGCGCACCTCGAGGGCGCGGCCGCGCACGCGCACCCCGGTGAGCGTGAGCTGCTCGAGCCCCAGTGGATACGGATCCACCGTCACGCCGTGCTCATGCGGCCGCACGCCGGCCGCGTACTGCAGGATCAGGTCGGCCACCCACGAATGCTGGTAGTCGTCAATGCCGCGGTAGACCGACGCGTGCCCGGTGAACGGATTGTAGTGCTCGAAACAATTGGGACGCCGCAGGTCGCCGTCGTGGAACATCATCCGCACGAAACGCTTGAGCAGCTCGCCCGCCTGCTCTCGCAGCGCGTGCGCGCCGAGGCGCGAGGCGGCGGCGAGGGCCTCGACCAGATGGCTGTTGGTCATCGGCCAGGTGCGCCCGTTCCACGGGCAAAGATGGCGCTTCCCCTTCCACTCGGCCTCCGCATGGAACAGCGGATCGTCGAGCGACGACGACGGCACCGGAAACGGTGTCCAGAACAGCTGCGGATCGAGCAGCGTCTGCCGCAGCCCGCGCACGTGCGACTCGTCCACGATGTCGGTGAAGTACGGATAGAAGCAGACCGCCGCCTTCACGCCGGTGCGCTTTCCCGTCCCCGGATGGACGTCGGAAAACATCTCGCGCGCCGGATCCCACATCTCGTCGCGCACCGCGTCACGTGTGCGCGTGGCAAGCGCCTTCCAGTGCGCGGCGTCGCCGCCGCCACGCGCCGCCTGGCGCTCGAGCGTGCGAAAGAGCACGTAGGCGTAGACCGTGACATCGATCCCCTTCAGTCGCAGGCGATTTTCCCATCCGTAGCGGTCAGCGTCGGGATCCACCGCCTGGTACCGGCTCATGTACTCCTGCCCGGTCTCATACTGGTCCACGACGTCGAACATCCCCGTACCACCGGCATCGCGCGTCCGCACCAGCCACTCGGCGAAGCGCGCCATCGCCGGGTACAGCTCGGCGATGAAGGCGTCGTCCGGCCAAGCCGCATCGAGCGCCAGCAGGGCGCCTCCCCAATCGGCGTGATAGTAGTCCGTCCCGGTCAGGTGATTGGCGTAGATGCGTCCGTGCAGCGAACCGTCGTCCTTCTGATGGCCGAAGAAGGTGCGCAGCACGCCGCGGGCATGCTCCGCGGAGTCGAGCCAGCGCAACTCGCGCGCGTGGCACTGCGCCGAGTAGGAAATGGGCTGGTGAAAGAATCCGATCCCCTCGCACATGGACGGCCACCGATGGTGCCCGTGCCCCGCCGCCGTCGCATTGAGGAACAGGCCGTACCAGCGGTACCAGTAGTAGGTCTCGAGATACGGATCGGAGCAGCGCAGTTGCGGCACGCGCTCGAACCAGGCGTGCCACCGCCGGCGGCTGGCGCCGGCGATGGTGCCGTGCGACGGGCGCACGCTGCGCGACGCCTCGGCGAGCGGCAGGGCGGCATCGTCGGCGGTGACCTTCATCGCGAAAACCGCCGAGGCGCCCTGGTAGCCGATGTCCACTGTCCGGTGCACGGCCGCATAGAACAGGCCGTCTGGGGAAATGCCCTCGTCGCGCACCACCCGCGGCAGGCCGCCCGCATGCCATTGTTCCACGAACGGCGTATACCGCCACAGCGGTTGGGACGCGCTCCGCTCGCTGCGCAGCGCCGACCACGACGCCGCGCCGCCGATGCACGCCAGTTCCGCGCGCACGCGCAGCGGCTGCTGCCGCCGGTCGCTCAGCGTGCGCGGAAAGCCGAGCGCACCCTCGGTCCACGACGACTCGCCCATCGGCACTGACGCGCCGTCCTGCGCGGTCCACGCCACGAGATGCACCGGCACGGGCTCGAACGCGGCGAACCGCCATTCCGAGACGAAGACGCCGCCGGGATGCACCGTGCGCACTTCCGTCGCCGTGATTCCACCCTCGATGCGGTACGAGACGGTCAGATCGGCCGGAGTCCAGCGGCGCGACACGGCGCGGGCGGACAGCTCGCGTCCCGCGGCGTCAAGCACCGTCACGGTGAAGAGCGGAGCGAACGCGTACTGGTAGACCGTCGCCTCGTCCCAGAACCCGGGCGTCTCGAGCCAGGCGGGATAGGTCGGCGCGAACAGGGTGCCGTCACCGGCACCCAGGTACCACTTGTCGTCGCGCGCGAGGAGTTCGATCGGATCGAGCATCAGCGGTCGGCGTCGGGTTGCGTCGGCCTTAAGTTCGCACGCGGTACGCCGTGTCACAATGCACAGACACCTGGATGCGCCGACGGCGGCGCCGTCGCGGCGCCGCCGTCACTCCGGACTTCGGGCGAAGCCTAGTCGTCGTCGCCCGCGCCCGGGCTTGCCGCGCCCGC
>JAKAJN010000135.1 GCA_021813725.1 bacterium
CGCCGGCGGACCCGATGGCCGACTTGCGCGACCTCCTCGCCCGGATGCCGGTGGCCGAGGCGTCAGACGTTGGCGCCTTCTGGGCCGGCGCCGTCGGCTATTTCTCGTACGACGTCGTGCGCCACTTCGAGCGTCTGCCCGACGCACCGCCGCGCGGCATCGATGCACCCGACGCGATCGTGATGTTCCCGCGCACGGTCGTCATCATGGACAACCTGCGCGCGCAGGCGCGTGTGGTGTGCGCCGTGACCGTACCGGCTGGCGCGGATGCCACGGCACGCCGCGTCGTCTACGACGCGGGCATCGCCGAGGTCGAGCGGACGATTGGCCACCTGCGCGCCGGCCCGTCGCTCTCCGCCCTCGATCTCGATCCCCAGGCGACGCCGGCGACCGGTCGCTCCTCGATGTCGCGCGAGGAGTTCATGGCGGGCGTGGCGCGCATCAAGGAGCACATCGTCGCCGGTGATGTCTTCCAGGCCCTGCTCGCACGGCGCATCAGCGTGCCGCACGACTTCTCGGGGACGGACCTCTACCGTGCGATTCGCGCCCTGAATCCGTCGCCGTACATGTACCATCTCCTGCTCGACGGGGTGGAGTTGGTGGGGAGTTCGCCCGAGTTGCTGGTGCGCGTCGCCGACGGGCGGGTGGTCGTGCGCCCGATCGCCGGGACGCGTCGGCGCGCCGGCACGCCGGCCGAGGACGATCGCCTGGCCGCGGAACTTCTCGCCGATGAAAAGGAGCGCGCCGAGCACGTGATGCTGGTGGACCTCGGACGCAACGATGTGGGGCGCGTTTCGCGGTATGGCAGCGTGCGGGTCACCGACCTGATGACCGTCGAGCGCTATTCGCATGTGCTGCACATCGTGAGCCAGGTGGAAGGAGAACTGCCGCCGGACATGTCGGCGCTCGACGTGCTGCGAGCGACCTTCCCGGCCGGCACGATGACCGGTGCGCCCAAGGTGCGAGCCATGCAGATCATTGACGCGCTCGAGCCCGAGCGGCGCGGGCCGTACGCGGGGGCGGTGGGTTACATCGCGGCCGGTGATCGCCGGATGGACCTTGCCATCACCATTCGCACCTGCGTCATCGCCAATGGCGAGGCGAATGTTCAGGCCGGCGGAGGCATCGTGGCCGATTCCGACCCGGCGATGGAGTGGGAAGAGACGGAGAACAAGGCGCGGGCGATGCTGACCGCCATCGGCCGCGTACGCCGCGCCCCGCTGCACAACCCGGACGTCTAGGCGCGGCCCACGGAACGCGCCATATTCCCGCCATGAAGTATCGGCTCATCGGCACCGAGAGCACGTACCGCTTCGACCTCGCGTCCACGGGGACGCTGATCTGCGGGCGTGCCGTCACCAGCGACCTGGCCATCATTGATCCGACGGTCTCGCGGCATCACGCGGATCTCGTGGTGGGCGAGGGCGGTGTGACCGTCAAGGACGTCGGGTCGAGCAACGGCACGTTCGTGAACGGCGTGAAGATCGACCAGGCGTGGGTCGCACCGGGAGACACAGTCACGTTTGGAAAGGTGGCGTTCCGGCTCGAGGCGGCGGCTGACACGCCGGCCCCGCCGCCGCCGGCCGCATCCCACGTGCCCGGCGGCACCATCGTGCGGCAGGTGCCGCGCACCCCCGCCGCGGGCCTCGACGACAGCGGCAAGTTGCAGGCGGCGATGGCCGCCGCCGAGCCGGCTGAGAAGGACCGGCAGAAGCTCGCCATCCTGCTCGAGGTGTCGAAGGGGCTGACCAAGGTTGCCGACACCGACGCACTGCTCGCCAAGGTGGCGGACTACGTCTTCCAGATCCTCGAGGCGGACCGCTGCGCGATCCTCCTGCGCGAGGGCGAGCACATGGTGCAGAAAGTGGCGCGCGACAAGCGCAGCGCCACCGTGGCGTATCAGGTGCCGCAGTCCATCGTCGGCATCGTCGTCGGCGACAAGGTGGCGGTGCTCTCCGACAACGCGGGTGAGGACACCCGCTTCGGCGGGCAATCCATCCTGATGCAGCAGGTGCGCAGCGCCATCTGCGCCCCACTCGTGAGCAGCGAAGACGAAGTGCTGGGCGTGCTCTACGTGGACAACTTCAGTCTCGCGAAGCGGTTTGGGGAGAACGACCTCGACTTCCTGATCGCCTTCGCCGGCATCGTCGCCGTGGCGCTCGAGAACGCGAGCTTCGCGGAGCGCATCCGGCGCGAGGCGCTGACCCGCAGCAATTTCGAGCGCTTCTTCACGCCGCAGCTCGCGGCACGCATCGCCAACGCCGGCGAGGCCATCCGGCTCGGCGGCGAGAAGCGGCGCGTGGCCGTGCTGTTCAGCGACATCCGCGGGTTCACCGCGCTCTCCGAGACGATGAACCCCGACACGATGGCCAAGCACCTCACCGAGTATTTCACCGAGATGGTGGACTGCGTGTTCCGCCATGGCGGCACGCTCGACAAGTTCATCGGCGACGCGGTGATGGCGCAGTGGGGCGCGCCGATCGCCGAACCTGACGACGCCGACCGGGCGATGGCCGCGGCCCTCGACATGATGGTTGAGTTGGACGCGCTGAACGAGCGCTGGCGTGCCGAGGGCCGCCCCGAGCTGCGCATCGGCATCGGCATCAACTTCGGCGACGCGTTTGCCGGCAACATCGGCTCTGAGCGACGCCTCGAGTACACCGTGATCGGCGACACGGTGAACACGGCCAGCCGGCTCTGTTCGAAGGCGCAGGGCGGCGAGATCATCATCTCCGAGGACTGCCGTCGCGCCCTGACACAGCCGCCGGCGCTCGAGGAACTCGAGCCGCTGGTGCTGAAGAACAAGAGCCAGCCAGTGCCCGCCTTCCGCGTGCGGCGGTGACGATGACGGACCTGCCTCCGGGATATGTCCGGAGCGCGCACGACGGGGTGGAGCTGGTCTCGCGCGCCTGGGCCGCCGACGCGCTCGCCTTTGCCCTCGTGACGCACGGCTCACTCTATCGCTGGGCCGAGGCACAGCCGAAACGCGACGCGCTGCGCGGACGCGGCATCGCCTGGGCCGCAACACTGCCAGCCGGCACGGACGCCGACCTGCGCACCCCGGTGGTCGTTCGCCATTCGCGGCACGGCGGAATGTTCGCCGCACTGACGGGCGACCTCTTTCTGCCGCCGACGCGCGCGCCGCAGGAGCTGGCGGCTGCGGCGCGGCTCACGGACGCCGGCGTGCCGACGCCGGAAGTCATCGCCTATGTCGTGCATCCGGCCGCCGGCGTCCTGGCCCGCAGTGACGTCATGACGCGCCGGCTCCCAAGCGGCCATGATTTTCCCGCGGCGTGGAGTGCCGACACTTCGGAATCGGCGCACACGGCCATCATCGAGGCCGCGGCGGCGCTGCTGCGCGCCCTCTCGCGCGCCGGCGCCCACCATCCCGACCTCAATCTCAAGAACGTCTACATCGCGCGTCACGGTGCCACCGCCACCGCCTACGTGCTCGACGTGGACCGCGTGCGCTTCCGCGATGACAAGCAGGCGGCGGCCCTCAACTTCGCCCGGCTGGCGCGGTCGGCCCGCAAGTGGGACGCCGAGCACGGACTTGGCATCGGCGACGCCGCGCTGGTGCGGCTCGCTGCGCTGGCATGGGTGGAGACGTGAGCCGTTCCGCATTCGCGCCGCTCGAGCGCGTCTGCATCGTGATGATGAGCGCCGTCGGGGATGCGGTGCACGTGCTGCCGGTCATCCATGCCATCAAGCGCCGGCACCCGGCGTCCCACGTGACATGGGTGCTGCAGCCCGGCCCGGCCACGCTCGTGCGCGGACATCCGCTCGTGGACGAGATCATCCTCTTCGACCGGACCAAGGGGCTCGCTGGGTTTCTCGAGACGCGGGCCCAGCTGCGCACGCGCGCCTTTGATGTGGTGCTCAACCTGCAGGTCTACTTCAAGGCCGGCATCATCACCAGCTTCACGAGCGCGCCGGTCAAGCTGGGCTTCGACGTGGCTCGCGCGCGTGACTTCAACTGGCTGTTCACCACCGACCGAGTGCCGGCGCGGCCGATGCAGCACGTGCAGGACCAGTACTTCGAGTTCACCGAGTGGCTGGGCATTTCCCATGAGCCGGTGACCTGGGGACTCGGACCGTTCAGCGACGCCGAGCGCACGTGGCAACGCGAGTTCATCTCGCGCATCGACCGTCCCATCGTCCCCATCGTCGTCGCGACAAGCAAGGCGCAGAAGGACTGGCTCCCGGAGCGCTGGGCGCAAGTCTGCGATGCGCTCGCCGCGGACTTCGGCCTGCAACCCGTCCTCGTGGGCGGACGCTCGGCACGCGAACTTCACGCGGAGCACACGATCCTCGAGCGCGCGCGGTCGAAGCCCATCAGTGCGCTTGGCCAGGGTGGCCTGCGGGGCCTGGTCGGCATCTTCGACGCCGCGGCATTGGTCCTGTCGCCCGACACGGGGCCGCTGCACATCAGCGTGGCGCTCGATCGTCCGGTCGTCTCGCTCATCGGCTATTCGAACCCCAAGCGCGTCGGGCCGTACCGCAAGTTCCGCGACCTGATGATCGATGCCTACGGCGAGCCGGGGGAGGAGTACGGGGTCACGATGGCGAACCGACCGGACCGGATGGCGCGCATCACCGTCAACGACGTGCTCGATCGCGTGCAGCGCTGGCGCGCGACGTACGCGAACGCTGGCAGTTGACCGCCGCACGCCGCCAGGTGTCCCCCCGGATCTGACGTCGAACGACGGCCAACTGCCAGCGGATTGTTCGCAACTGCGGTGCCGCGCGACGCGCGGCGCTCGCTACTTCCCGACGGGGTGGCTCAGACTGTACACGTACGCCGCGACGGCCCGGTGCTTCTCCGGCGTGAGCGGTGCGCCACCGAACGGCGGCATGACGCCGAGGTACTGCTTCGGCTGCGGCACGCCGGTTTCGATCTGGTGGTAGATCGCGCCGAAGCTGCCGTCGCTGTGCAGCCACTCGGCGTCGGTGAGGTTGGGTGCGACCGTGCCACCCTTGGCATCGGGACCGTGGCACGCCTGGCATGAGGTGGCGCCGATCAGGCCGTGGAACAGGCTGTCACCGAGCGCGAGTTCCTGCGGCGTGATGGTCTTCGGATCGAGCGTGGCAGGATCAACGCTGGCGGCGGGAGCGGCGGCCGCGGCGTCGGCGGACGACGAGTCGGCAGCGCCGCCGCAGGCAGCGGTCAGCACAAGTGCCGTGAAGGCGAAACGAACAGCGATACGCATGGGAGCTCCAGAGGGGCTGAGGGTAGTCGATTAGAAGTCGCGACGGAGAAAGCGGCGCCCGGCGAGGCCGAGCGGCACCGCCCACCACGCGAGCAGGGCCGCGGTCGCCACGACCATGCCAACTGAGGTGCCGAAGGTGTGCTCGAAGAGCGCGCCGGTGTATCCCATCAGGGCGGAGACGTCGAGCCGCGTGAGCACGAGCACGCGCGCCACGTCCACCGGGTTGGCGAGCATCAATGCGAGCAGCGGGCGTTCGAGCGGATAGTTGCCGAAGGCGGCCGCGGCGGCCAGCACGAGGCCGTCGTAGAGCACCGTGGCGGCCAGCCAGGCGGCGAGCGCAAGTCCCACGCCTTTCAGCTTGTCGTCTGCGTTGAGCGCGATCCACGTGGCGATGGCGGCGAAGGCCAGCGAGAGACCCACGCCGGCGCCGAGCAGCGCCAGCACGCCCGACACCGCGGCGCCATCGCCCGCATGCACGGCAAAGGGAATGCCCGCCCCGATCACGAACGCGCCGGCCAGCGGGAGCGCGAGACCAAGGTAGAGGCCGGCGAAGAGGTCGCGCCGCGGCACCGGCTGCGCCAGCAGCAGTTCGACGAATTCACGCGACGCATACACGTGAATGGTGCCGAAGACGAGCGCCACGAGCGGCAGCACGAGCAGCACGAGGTTGAGCATGCTCAGCAGCACCTGCGGTCCGGTGCCGCCGAACCAGAAGAGCCCTTCGGCGATCGCGAGGAAGCTGAGCGCATAGGCCGCGATCCAGCGGTTGCGCGACAGGTCGCGCAGTCCGGCCTGCAGCACGAGCGAGACGACGTTCATACGGCCCCCTTCGGCTGCGGCGCGAGCCACGGCGCCAGCGAGATCGCCTCTCCCTCAGTGACGAGCGCGCGCCGACCGGCGCGCTGTGTGCGCATCAGGCCGGCGATCGCGTCCTCCAGCGACCGCTCGCCGGTGCGCTCGAGCAGCGCCGCCACCGTCCCGGAGAAACGCAGGCGGCCGTCGCAGAGGAAGGCGACGTCGTCGGCGAGCGACTCGAGCTCCGTCATGATGTGCGACGTCACCAGCACCGAGCGCCCGGCGGCACGCACCGCGCGAATCTTCTCCTTCAGCACGTTTGCCGAAAGCGGATCGAGTCCGGCGGTGGGTTCGTCGAGAATGAGCAGCGCCGGGCGGAACATGAACGCGACCACCGCGTTCACCTTCTGCTTGGTGCCGCCGGAGAGCGTGCCGACAAACTTGTCGCGAATGCCGTCCATGTCGTACGCCCGGGCCAGGTCGTCGTCCATCGCCTCG
>JAKAJN010000136.1 GCA_021813725.1 bacterium
GACGGAAGACGGAAGACGGAAGACGGAAGACGGAAGACGGAAGACGGAAGACGGAAGACGGAAGACGGAAGACGGACGCACGGCCCGTCTCGCGCCCGCGCGGAGAGCGCCCCATATTCGAGTAGTTGCTTCAGTCCATCAGGCATATTACTATATTGGCGCACAGGAAACCCTTACCGTCGGAGTGCTCCACGATGCACCGCGTCATCGCACCGATGCGCCCCCTGCTCGCCGTCCTTGTGCTGACAGCCGCCGCGTGCGGCGGCGCCGAGAAGACGCCGGCTGTCGCCCTCACCTTCAACGAGGAGGCGTGGGCGCCTCCCACCGAGAAGGACATTCCCAACGACTCACTCGGGGCCTCCATCAAGCGCGGCCTCTACCTGCTCCGCTTTACCCCCGAGTCCCTCCCGAAGTACGCCACCTCGTCGCTCCGCTGCACGAGCTGCCACCAGAACGACGGGCTCAAGAAGTCGGCGGCGCCGCTCACCGGCTCGCACGCGCGCTTCCCCAAGTACATGCCGCGCTCGGGCGCCGTGATTTCACTCGGTGACCGCGTGAACTACTGCTTCACCCGCTCGCTGGCCGGCAACGCCATTCCGGTGGGAAGCCGCGAGATGACGGACATTCTCGCCTACCTGGCGTTCATCTCGAAGGACGTGCCGGTCGGCGCGCACACCGCGGGCACCGACGGACTCATCGCGATGAAGGACACGCTGGTGGGCGACGTGGCGCGCGGCGAGAAGCTCTTCACGGAGAAGACGTGCATCACTTGCCACGGCGCGGAAGGGAAGGGGAATGGGCCGATCCCGGCGCTCTGGGGTCCGACGTCGTACTCCATCGGCGCCTCGATGGCGCGCGAGGAACGCGCGGCGTCGTTCATCGTGCACAATATGCCGCAGATGGCGCCCGGCACGCTGACGCCGCAGGAGGCGTTTGACCTGTCGGCATTCATCAACTCGCATCCGCGTCCCGACTCGCCGGGCAAGGAAGGCGACTGGCCGATGGGCGGCGCACCCAAGGACGTGCCCTACAACACCAACGGCCACGACGCGCATCGGCCGCCGCCGTCGGTCTTCCCGAAGGCGAATCCGGCCGGATCGCTGTGGCCCAACCCGGCTTCGATTGCGCACCCGGCGGCGACCGCGAAGGGTGCCAAATGACCGACGCCTCAACTACGCCGTCATCTGAGGCGCGCCGCGAGGCGCGCCTCGAGACGTCGGACGACACCATCTCGCGGCGCCAGATGCTCGCCGGCGCGGCCGGCGTGGTCGCCGTGGCCGCCGGCCTGCCACTGGCGGCCGGCGGCCAGGGCGCCAAGGCGCCCGCCGCGCCGGCTCCCGTTCCCCCGGCCGACCCGACCAAGCTGCAGGGCGCGCCGACCTCTCCCGTTGGCGTTCGCACGCCGTACTTCAAGCCGTCACGCACGCCGACCGGCGAAACCGTCGGCAACTCGCTCACCCCGCTGCAGGATCTGAGCGGCACCATCACCCCCGCCGACCTGCACTTCGAACGCCATCACGCCGGCGTGCCATTCATCGACCCGGCGCGCCACACCCTGCTGATCCACGGGCTCGTCGCCACGCCGTTGATGCTCTCGGTGGATGACGTGAAGCGCTTCCCGCAGGTGACGCGCACGTACTTCATCGAGTGCTCCGGAAACGGACGCAACGCCTATCGCGAGCCGAAGCCCGACCTGACCCCGCAGAAAGTCGCGGGGCTCGTGAGCAACACCGAGTGGACAGGCGTTCCGCTCAAGATCCTGCTCGACGAGGCGGGAGCGAAGCCCGAGGCGACCTGGTTCCTCGCCGAAGGCGGTGACGCCTGCCTGCTCTCACGCAGCATTCCGATGGCGAAGGCGATGGATGACGCGATGGTCGTCTGGGCGCAGAACGGCGAACCGCTGCGCCCGGAGCAGGGCTTCCCGCTCCGCCTCCTCCTCCCGGGCTGGGAGGGGAACACGAGCGTGAAGTGGGTGCGACGCATCGAACTGGGCACACGCCCGTGGGCGACGCGCTGGGAGACGAGCAAGTACACCGACCCGCTCCCGGACGGCACGGCACGACAGTACAGCTTCGACATGGACGCCAAGTCGGTGATCACGACGCCGGCGTATCCGCAGAAGATCACCAAGGGGTGGTGGCCGATCAGCGGCCTCGCCTGGACAGGGCGCGGCATCATTACGCGCGTCGAGGTGAGCACCGACAACGGCCGCTCGTGGCACGACGCCGAACTCTCGGCGACCGCCGGAGTGAAGGCGCCGGTGCGGTTCACGCATCCGTGGGAGTGGGACGGCAAGGAGGCGGTGCTGCTGAGCCGGGCGACCGACGAAACCGGCTACGTGCAGCCGACGCGCAAGAAGCTCGTCGAAGTGCGCGGCATCGGCACCGATTTCCACTTCAACCCGATCGTCGGTTGGAAGGTGGCGGCCGACGGAGCCATCACCTTCCACGGGGAGACCTGACGATGCGCCGCACGCTCATGCTGTGCCTCGTGGCCGCGACGGCGGCCTGCTCTCGCGAGCAGGCCGCGCCGGCGGCGTCGGCGGGGACCAGTTTCGCGAGCATTCCCGCCAGGCACTACGGACTCGGCCGCGCCGCGACGCCGGAAGAAGTGGCGGCACGCGACATTGACGTTGGCCCCGACGGCGCCGGCCTCCCGACCGGCAAGGGGAGCGCCGAGCTGGGTGCGCAGCTCTTCCAGCAGAAGTGCGCGATGTGCCACGGTCCCAAGGGGCAGGGAATGCCGCCGGCCTTCCCGCTGCTGGTGAGCCGCGATCCCAAGGCCGAAGGGTTCAAGTTCGCGAGCGATTACAAGCTGCCGCATTCGATCGGCAACTACTGGCCCGATGCGACGACGGTCTTCGACTACGTGCGCCGCGCGATGCCGCTGCTGCAGCCGGGCTCGCTGACGAACGACGAGGTCTACTCGCTCACGGCCTTCCTGCTGGCAGCCAACGACGTGATTCCGATGTCGGCCTCGCTCGACTCGGCGTCGCTGATGCAGGTGAAGATGCCGTACCGCGACAAGTTCGTGCCGGACAACCGGAAGGGCGGCAGCGAAGTGAAGTAGCGGCACGGACGGCCCGCCGTGCGGCGGGCCGTCCGGTTGTTCACGGCGGACGGCGCGGGGCGCCGCCGCCTCGATCTCCAGAGAGGAGGACCAGATGGCAGAATCTGCAACGCAGGCCCCCCCGGGCGACGGATCGTCCAAGCTGCCCACGTGGGCGAAGCTCGGCGCGATCTTCGGCGTCGTCAGTGCGCTGAGCATCCTCACCTGGGGACCGATCGGCGTGTCCGGCACGTATCCGCGCTTCATCGGCGCCATCATGCGGCGCATCACGCCGGACGCGGCACACGCCAACCCGTACCTCGAGAAGATGGGTTCGCTCATCAAGCCCGAGACGATGCTCGTCATCGGCTTGCTGATCGGCGGCTTCCTGGCGGCGCGGCTGGCGGGAGACAAGGCGGCGCCGGAGCACGTGCACCCCGGCGAGACGACGAGCGGCAAGCGCTACCGCGATGCCTTCATCGGCGGGTTCCTGATCGTCTTCGGAGCGCGCTTCGCGGGCGGTTGCACCAGCGGCCACATCATTTCCGGCATCACGCAGCTCTCGATGAGCGGCCTGCTCTTCGCCGCCGGCGTGTTCGCCACCGGCATTCTCACCGCCAAGCTCATGCACAAGGGGGCGAAGTAACATGACCGCACTCATTCTCTCCCTGATCGCGGGCGTCGCGATGGGCGCGCTCATCCAGCGCGTGCGCGCGTCGAGCCCGGCGATGATTGCCGCGAACCTGCGGCTCGAGAATCTCTCGATCATCAAGTTCATGGCCACGACGATTGCGGTCGGCGCCATTCTCGCCTACCTGACGATGGCGGTGGTGGGCCGTGACGCAATGCACTTCGACATCAAGCCGACGTACGTGGTGGGCGTGCTGCTCGGCGGCCTGATCTTCGGCGTCGGCTTCGGACTCGGCGGCTACTGCCCCGGCACGTGCGTCGTCGGCGCCGGCGAGGGGCGCAAGGACGCGCTGTTCGCGATCCTCGGCGGCGTCATCGGCGCGCTCGTGTTCACGCTCGCCTTCACCTCGATTGTCGCTCCGATCAACGCGCTGATGGACTACGGCAAGGTGACGCTCGACCAGGTGCTGGGCCTGCCCGCCGTCGGCGTCGCCATCGGCCTGGGCGCGATTTTCCTCGGCATTGTCTACATGTTGCCGACGGAAGTGAAGCGGAAGTAGCGCCGCTCCCGCGCACGGCAACGCAAACGTCCCCGGCGGAGTACCCGCCGGGGACGTTTGCCTTCCGACCCTGCCTACTTCTTGGTCGGCGTGAAGGTGAAGCCCACCAGGATGGACTTCTCCGACATCGCGTTCTTGACGTTCGAACCCGGAATGGCCATCGGCTTCATCATCGGGCCGTTGACCTCGTTCTCGAGGGCCACGTAGCCCGCGATGTTGACTTCGACGCCCGGACGCACCTTGAAGCCCATGCCACCGGTGATGTTGTGCTGCACGATGGCAGGCGCCGGCAGGTTGTACATGGACATCGCGTCCGGAATCGGGTTGCCCGAGTAGTTGTAGCCGCCGCGCAGCGTCACCTTGTCGGTGGCCGCATACTGCGCGCCGAGTGCCACGACCATGATGTCGTCCCAGCCGAAGCCCTTCACGGAGCCGTCGGCGTTGTAGCCGGACTGGTCGAAGCCCTTGGTGCTCGAGTAGGTGTAGAACTTCACGTCGGCCGCCGTCTGCAGCTTCGACGTCGGCGTCCACGCGAGGCCGGCGGCGTAGATGGCCGGGGCGTCCATGCGGAACGAGAAGGTCCGCGGCGTGTTGAAGGTGTTCAGGTTGGGATTCTCGTACACAGCGGTGTACTCGAAGTCCTGGAACACTTGCGGCGAGGTGTACGAGACGCCCACCGCGAGCTTTTCGGTCGCCTGGTACTGCAGGCCGGCCTGCATGCCGAAGCCGAAGGCGCCATCGGCCGCCGCGGCGCTCGAGTAGAACGCGCGGTCATCCTGCGTCATCGGCACGCCGTCCGGGCCGGGATCCGCGGCGGGCGCGGCGGTCGGCATCGGGTTCACGGCGAGCGACGCCCAGTCCACGTTCACGGCGACGCCGAGGCGCAGCTTGGGCGTGGCGTTCCACGCCACCGCGGGGATGATCTTCATCAGGCCGAAGTTCGAATAGACCTGCCCGAAACCGTACGGCCGCGGCATCATGATCGGGTTGGTCGGATCGGCGGGATAATTGACGCCGAACCCGCCGATGCCGAGTCCCGCGAGGCCGACGACCACCCCGTTGTTCAGCTTCGTCGAGAAGCCGAACGCGGGAATGGGCGTGAACTCGCTGGCGCTGGTCGTCGAGCCGGTCATCGTTCCGTAGGTGCTGGTGACGGTGCGTTCGGGCTTCATCATCTCGAAGCCCATCTCGAGATTGGTGCCGTCGAACGAGGCAAGACCGGCCGGGTTCACGAAGAACGAACCGAGCAGGCTGGCGTTCGACGCCACGGCAGCACCGCCGAGCGCCGAATTCACGGCGCCCACGCCGTGGAGGAAGTGGCCGTCCGTGGCGCGGGCCGTCGTCGGCGCCGCAAACGCGAGCACGACGGCGAAGGAAAGGAGCGAACGAACTCTCATACGTTGAACCTCGGGGTGAAAAGGCCGCCTGCCTCATTGCAGGCGACGCGGGGGAACTACAAAACGCTAGGGGAGAGAAAGCGAGCGCCGGAGCGCGGCGCCTATTGGTTTGTCGAGCAGCGCATCGGGGGGATACAGCGTGTCGAACGACGACGCGGAGGCGACCGCGACCGCGCGCCAGTGCGCGCGATAGCTGGCCGCCTCGGCGGGAAGCAGAAGATCCATCAGGTCGGCGCCGCAGCGGACCGCGGCGATGCTGGAGCGACGCGCGGCGTCCTGCGCATTACGGGCGGCGCGACGGAACTGCGGCGTGGCGTCGGCCACGCGCGAGACGAGCGGAAAGCAGAGTTCGCGCACGGCGGCGAAAAGCGGGGCGTCGGGGTCGTTGGGGCCGGCGCCGGTGCCGACGGCGATGATGTTGTCCGCTCGATCGGCGGGAACGCCGGAGAAGACGCGCCCCTCCGCCCCCAGCGCGGGCGCGACCAGGACGAGTCCCGCGTCGAGCCGTTCAGCGGCCAGGAAGCGGGCGAGTCCGACGTTGAACCGGCGATTCCACGCCTCCTGCCACGCGGCAAGCTGTGCCGGTGCGACGCCAGCCGGTTGCGCACGACGCACGGCTGCCGCGAGCTCGACGAGCGGTCGCCGGTCACGCGGATCAGGAAGCGCGCGCCGCAGGGCGCCGACCACGAACTGGGCGCGGTCGGCACGCGGCGCGGCTGTGCCGGCGGCATCCTCGACTGCGTCGGCGAGCGCCCCCTGGGATGCGGACGGATAGTACAATGGCACGAAGTGCAGAATGTCGTACTTCGATTCCGTGAGCGTGCGCCCCAACGGCGTGGACGGTGCGC
>JAKAJN010000137.1 GCA_021813725.1 bacterium
GATGGACAGGTCGCCCTCTTCGAGTTCGGCGGGGGTGATCTTGAGACGCGCGGCAAGATCACGCCCCTGCCGGCGCACCGCCTTGTGGTCACGCGCGAGCATCTGGCCGAACTCGCGGACTTCGGGGCGCTGCGCGCGCTCGGCGGCGAGTTGGCCCGTCTCGAGATCAAACGAATTGGCGAGTTCGAGAATCGCCACGACGGTTGCGTCGGTCACCTTGCGGGGTGACGCGCGCTCCACGCCGGACGCGTGAGCGTGGCCGAGCGTGGGAACGGCGATCAACACCGCCGCGGTGAGCAGCAAGGACGTGCGCATTGGGGGGGCTCCGGCGTTTGGGGGGCTTGAGACTCGCTACTTGGTTGCCTTGCGGAAGCCGTCGGCGCCGCCCACCACGGGCAACACCAGCTTCGTCCTGCTGAGGTCTACGGTTAGGCGCGTTCCGGCGAGCGGCCAGAGCGTGAAGTCACGGTCACTGCTCATGATCATCACGGCCAGCTGCTTGCCCGGTGCAATCACGCGATCGGCGGGCTGCAAGTCAAACGTGAGATCGTAGAACCTGCCCGGCACGAGCGGTTCGCCGGGGAGCCTGGAGTTGTAGTTGCCGCCCTGGGTGAGCGACCGCCAGTTCTGCGGGTCGGCCCAGCCGCGTGACTGCACGCCGAGCGCGCCGAGCGTGCCGATGGCCGTGCTGTCGTAGGGGAGCGTCACGAGCCAGACGCTGAGGTTCGCGGCGGGTTCGCTCGATGCCAGTCGGATGGTCACGCGCGGCGTGCCGCTCCAGTGCAACGTGTCGGTGAGCACTGGCGTGGCGTACAGCAAGCGGAATGGCGATGACGGCGCCGTGGCGAGTGCCGCGCCGCTGAAGGTCACGTCGTCGGTGAGCGTCTCGCGGACGACGGCCCTTCCCTGCCGCGGCGACAGGGTGCCGACTTTATTGCCGCCATTCAAGGGATGAAGCGCGACAGCGCTTGCGGCCGGATTGGGAAAATCGGGGTACGGCGTGGGCACGCCGCCCATTCGCGGCTGCCCTTCGCGCACGACATACAGGTGGGGATCCTTCTCCACTCCGTTGTTCACGCCGTAGAGGTAGTGCGAGAACCAGCGGTTGCGCAGTTCCATCGTCGGCGGCCCGCCGTGCCCGCCCTGATGGAGGTAGAGCGCGGCCGGCGTCCCCTGATGCCGGAGCGCCTCGTAGATGCGGATGCTGTGCTCGGGCACGACGTTCCAGTCGTTCTCGCCGTGCGCCAGCAGGACCGCCGCCTTCACGCCCTTGATCTTGTTGAGCAGATCGCGATCGGCCCAGAAATCGTTGTAGTCGCCATGCTGGCGGTCGCGGCCGGCCACATAGAGTCCATCGCGAATGGCCTTGTTGCAGACGTCGTGCAGGTCGGGGGCGCCGCTGAAGATGAAATCGTAGAGGAAGTCGATGTCTTCGCCGAGCCATTGTCCCGGATGGCGAATGAGTCCGTTGCTGCGGTAGTAGTGGTAGTACGACGTGTTCGGCGCGATCGGGATGATCACCTCGAGGCCATCCACGCCGGTAGTCGCCGCGGCGAGCGGGATGGTGCCGTTGTAGCTGGTCCCCGTCATCCCCACCTTGCCTGTTGCCCACGTGGCTTTCACCTCGACGTTGCCATCGACAGTGGTGAATCCCTTGGCTCGTCCGTTGAGCCAGTCAATGACCGCCTTCGGCGCGTATTCCTCCGGATGGCCACCGACCGTCGGACAGCCGCGCGAGAGTCCGGTGCCCGGCGCTTCGCTGTGCACCACGGCAAAGCCGCGCGGCACCCAGTTGTTCACCTCGCTGTTGCTGATGAACGTGCGGTCGGGCTTGAACGGCGGCGCCGGCTGGTCGGTGCGTGGCGGCGGCACGGCACCGACCTCCTGCTTCACGTCCCAGAGATACTTGCGATCGCCGGACGTCCCGGCGAAGTACGGCGAACTCTCGTAGACGACGGCGACCTTCAGCCCCTCCGTGTCGGTTTGCCGCGGCCGCGTCACATCCACGTGCACACGGTCCTTCCTTCCGTCGCCGTCGCTGTCGAAGTCGGTCTCGACCCAGAGCCGTTCCTTGATCCAGGTGGCGGGATCGGCAAACCCGGCGACGATCTGCGCCTGGCCGTTCTGGAAGACCGGCCTGGCCGGCTCCTGGGCGGTGGCGGACGCTGCGGTGAGCAGGCAGAGGGCGACAATTGAACGGCGCATGTCTGGTGGGATGAGGGTGTCGTCTGAATTACGCGTCGCAACTCGGTTTCGCTACGACGTGCCGCTCGGGCGGGCGTTTGAGGATCCGGGCCGCCGGTGTCAGAATTGGGTATGCGCACCCTTCTCGCCCTCATGATCGCCGTCGCGCCGCTGACGGCGCAGCAGGCGCCCCGCCAGACCGACGCCGACGCCTACACCCGATACGAATTGCTCGCTCCAGGGAGCGCGCAGTTCCGCATCATCTATGAGATCACCGCCACGACCCCCGGCGCGACGGCGTACTTCAATCCGATTCGCAAGGGGAGCACGGCGAGCGACGAGTCGGTGATTGATCGGGCCTCGGGGCGTCCACTGAAGTTCAACGAGGTGGGCGGCCTTGAGGCGCGCGCCGGCGGCGTGCGCGGTGCCGACTCGACGCAGCGCTACATTCGCGTGTCGCTCGCACGGCCCGTGGCCGCCAACGGCGGCGAACAGCGCATCTTGATTCTCAAGACGTATCGCGACACGGCGTCGTACCTGATGCGCGGCGATACGCTCGTCTTCACGCGACCGCTCGGCATCAAGCGCAACACCGTCGTGCTCCCGGCCGGGTGGGAGTTGATGTCCTCATCATTTCCCGCACAGGTGCTGCAGGAGCGCGACGGACGCGTGGGCATCTCGTTCTGGAATGCGGCGCCGGGCGAGGCGGCGGTGACGCTGAAGGCGCGACGGCTGGCCGCACCATTCCCGGTGCCGCCCCAGCGCGGCGCGGACCTGGCGGGCCGTCTCACGGAGCGGACGCACCAGAATCGCGAGATCGTCTACTTCCTGCAGCAGCCCGAGACGCACGCCTTCGACTTGTATCACGACTACACCGAGTCGCGCCCGGGCGTCTCGACGTACGTAAACGTCGTGCGCGCCGGGAGCACGGTGAGTGCGCCGAGCGCGCTCAACCTCGACACCGGCGAGCCGGTGCCGTGGGAGGTGCTGAAGGGAGAGGCGATCACGCGCGCCGGGTTGGACGTGTCCAACGTGACACCGAGCACCGAGGCGGTGGTGTTCCGTTTTGCGCCCGTTCAGGCAGGGACGTCCATTCGCCTGCGCATGTCGGAGACGTACACGGATTCGGTGCGCTACCGCGTCGTGGGCGATGAACTCGTATGGGATCGGGCGTTCGGGCGTCCGTCCAACATCGTCGTCCTCCCTGCCGGGTGGGCGCTCACCAACTCCTCCATTCCGGCGACGGTGAGCACGCGCACCGACGGACGGGTGCAGCTCGAGTTCATCAACGGCCGTCCGGATGAGATCGCGGTGCTGATCACCGCACGACGCACCGGCATTCGCTGAAACCGGACCGCGGGGCGATTCGTAGCGAAAAGCGGAACTGGCAAACCCCGGGGCATCCGCCACTGTCCAAGTGGTTGGTGCCCGCTGGTTTCATTTCTCGTTCCGACCCCCATGCGAAACGTCACGCTCGCCGTCCGGACGCTGGTGAAGACGCCGTTCGTCACGGCAATCGCCGTGCTGTCGCTCGCGCTCGGCATCGGCGCCAATGCCGCCATCTACTCGATGTTCGACCAGCTCCTACTGCGACGGCTCCCCGTGCGCGCGCCGGATGCGTTGGTGAACCTCTCGGCACCCGGCCCGATGCCTGGTTCGACGTCGTGCAACCAAGCCGGCGACTGCGATGTGCTCTTCAGCTACGCGATGTTCCGCGATCTCGAGAAGGCACAGACGGCATTCACAGGTATTGCCGCGCACCGGCTGTTCAGCACGTCACTCAACATTCGCAACGAGCCGCTGACGGCCGAGGGAATGATGGTGAGCGGGTCGTACTTCCCGGTGCTCGGCCTGAATGCGGCAGCGGGGCGACTGCTCACCCCTGATGACGACCGGGTGATCGGGGCGCATTTCGTTACCGTCCTCACCTACGATTTCTGGGACGAGCAGTTCGGTCGCGACCCGGCGGCCGTCGGGCAGTCGCTCGTTCTCAACGGCAAGTCGTTCACCATCATCGGCGTGGCGCCGCAGGGATACGAGGGCAACACCGCCGGGGCGCGCCCCCGGTTGTTCATCCCCATTTCCATGCGCGGCGAGGTGCAGCGCTTCACGCAGTTCGAGAATCGCCGCACCTACTGGGTGTACCTCTTCGCACGACTCAAGCCCGGACTGTCCATCGCACGCGCGACGGCGATGATGAACACCATCTATTCGCCCATCCTGCACGACATCGAAGCGCCGCTGCAGCAGGGGATGAGCGACAAGACGATGGAGAGTTTCCAGAACAAGAAGCTCCGTCTCGAGCCGGGGGCGCGCGGACAGAGCGCCATCTTCCGCGAGGCCAAGGCGCCACTGCTGCTCTTGTTGTCGGTGACGTTGATGGTGCTGCTCATCGCGTGCGCCAACATCGCGAATCTGCTGCTGGCCCGCGGCGCCGGACGCGCGACGGAAATGGGCGTGCGACTGGCGTTGGGCGCGACGCGTCGTCATCTGGTGGTGCAGTTGCTCACGGAGAGCCTGATGCTTGCGCTGCTTGGCGGCGCGGCGTCACTGCTCGTGGCGCAGTGGACGCTGGGCGCGATCATGGCGTTGATGCCCCCCGATGCCTCGGGGACAATGCACTTTGACGTAAACCCGGCGGTGATTCTCTTTGCCGGGACGTTGAGCGTCGCCACGGGGTTCATCTTCGGGCTCTTCCCCGCCCTGCACAGCACGCGCAGCGACCTTATCAGCACGATTCGCGCCGGCGCCGGCCAGCTCACGGGTGGGCGGGCCGCCGCACGCTTCCGCGCTTCGCTGGTCACGGCACAGATCGCCCTGTCCATGGGCCTGCTCATCATGAGCGCGCTCTTCCTGAAGAGTCTGATGAACGTGAGCCGAGTGGACCTCGGCATTCAGACGGATCAACTCGCGACGTTTAGCATCGCGCCGGCACGCGCCGGCTACGACAGCACGCGCCGCGCGGTGATGTTGGAGCGGGTGGAGACGGAGTTGGCGGCGATGCCCGGTGCCACGGGCGTGACGTCCAGCTTGGTACCCCTGCTCGGCAACAGCAACTGGGGAACGGACGTGCGAGTGCAGGGCTTCGCGTGCGGGCCCGACACCGACTGCAACTCGCGGTACAATGAAATCGGACCCGACTACTTCCAGACGCTTGGGGTGTCGCTCAAGGCCGGCCGCGAGTTCACCATCAGCGACCAGCTGGGCGCCCAGCGCGTGGCGGTCGTGAACGAGGCGTTCGCCAAGAAGTTCAACCTCGGTGCGAACGCCGTGGGCAAGTTCATGAACGTGCACTCCAACGACACGCTGAACGTGGAGATCGTCGGCTTGGTGCCGAACGTGAAGTACAGCCAGGTAAAAGACTCCGTGCCGCCGGTGTTCTACATACCGTGGAGGCAGGATGCGGGGATCACCGCACTCTATTTCTACGTCAAGTCGTCGCTGCCGCCCGAGCAGATGCTCGGGGCGATGCGCACGATGATGAAGCAGCTCGACCCAAACCTGCCCATTGAAGACCTGAAAACGATGAACCAGCAGGTCCGGGAAAACGTCTTCCTTGACCGGTTGATCAGCACGCTATCCGCGGCCTTCGCGCTGCTGGCCACGTTGCTCGCCGGCGTGGGCCTGTACGGTGTGCTCGCGTATTCGGTGGCACAGCGCACGCGCGAGATCGGTGTGCGGATGGCGCTTGGCGCAGACGCGGCGCACGTGCGCGGGCTGGTGGTGAAGCAGGTGGCGGTGATGCTCGCCATTGGCGGCGGCATCGGCCTGGCTGGCGCGCTGGGGCTCGGGCGCCTGGCGCGCTCGATGCTGTTCGAGCTGCAGGCGCACGATCCCCTTGCCATCGGCATCGCCGTGCTGCTCCTGGGCTGCGTTGCGCTCGCCGCCGGTTGGGTGCCCGCGCGCCGTGCGGCCGCGGTGGATCCGATGCATGCGCTGCGATACGACTGACGGTGGACGGTAGACGGTGGACGGTGGATGTACTCGCTTGCATGTGTTGCCTCTTGTCTCTCTCTGCTTTCTCTCTGCTTTCTCTCTGCTTTCTCTCTGCTTTTTCTCTGCTCCCATGGATTTCCTTCGCGATCCTCCCAAGAAGACCAAACGCAACGCGCTCATCGGCGCTGGCGTCGTCGGCATCGTGCTCATCACTGCCCGGACGTTGAGCCTCGATCCCGCCGCGCAGACGATCGAGCGGTCGGCGGTGCTCATTGACAGCGTGCGGCGCGGCGACGTCGTGCGCGAGGTGCGCGGCCCGGGGACGCTCGTCCCGGAGCACATCCG
>JAKAJN010000026.1 GCA_021813725.1 bacterium
GTTCGTTGGCGCGCCCTTTCGCGCTCACAATTCCAGCCGTGACCGTGAAGTTCAGGCCGAGCGGGTTGCCGATTGCCACCACCCACTCGCCGATGCGCAGTTTCTGGTCGTCGCCGAGTCCGACGGCCGGCAGGTTGGCGGCGTCAATCTTCAGCACCGCCACGTCCGTCTGCGGATCGCGACCGATAATCTTCGCCTTGAACTCACGCCGGTCGCTCATCAGCACCTTCACGCGATCGGCGCCGTCCACCACGTGGTTGTTGGTGAGGATGTAGCCGTCTTTGCTGACGATGAAGCCCGATCCGGACGATTCCGAGGGGCCCTGATTTCGCGGATCGAGCTGGTTGAAGAAATCCTCGAATCCGGGCGGCACGTTGCGGCGCTGCTGGGCATTGGGGCGCGGACGCCGCGCGTCGCGCTCGGCCTGGATGGACACCACTGCGGGCGTCACGCGCTCGGCGATGGCGGCAAACCCTTCGCCGGGAGCGCCGGCCGGGAGCGGCGCGGCGAGTTCCGTCTTGACCTTGCCGCCCGCCTGCGCAAACAGACCCTGCGTCCAGTCGAGCGAGGAAGCGAAGAAGACACCGCCGATAAAGGCGGAGGCGGCGATGGCCGCGATCTTGGAACGGGAAAAATGGAAGGGCATGGCAGTGCACTGTCTGGTTGAGGGGACGCTTGCTTAGACCAAATCTACTGGCTCAAGGTTCCCGGGAGGCAGACGGGAGGCGGGAGACGGTCGACCCTTCGCCGTCGGATGTCCACCGTCCACCGTTTACCGTCCACCGTCGCTCACCCCCCTATTGCTTCTTCTCGTCTACAATCTCATAGTCCGCATCCGCCACGCCGTCATCCTTCTTGTCGGCGCTCGGCGCGTTGGCGTCGGCCCCTGGCGGTGGTGCCTCGCTCGACGCCTGCTGCTGCTCGTAGAACGAGCGCCCGGCGGCCTGGAACGCGGCGTTCAGCTCTTCCAGCGCGGCCTTCACCTCGTTGAAATCCTCGCCGCGGTGCGCCTTGCGGGCACGTTCCACGGCTTGGTCGAGGCGCGTCTTGAGGTCGGCCGGCACCTTGTCGCCCCACTCCTTGGCGTTCTTCTCGACCTCGTACGTCATCGAGTCTAGCCGGTTGCGGGTGTCGATCTCCTCGCGGCGCTTCTTGTCCTCGGCCGCGTTCTTCTCGGCGTCCTTGACCATCCGGTCGATCTCGGCGTCCGACAGCCCGCTCGAGGCCTCGATGCGGATTTTCTGCTCCTTGCCCGTCGCCTTGTCACGCGCCGTCACGTGCAGGATGCCATTCGCGTCAATGTCGAACGTCACCTCCACCTGCGGCGTGCCGCGCGGAGCCGGCGGAATCCCCGTCAGCTGGAACTTGCCGATCGTCTTGTTGTGCAGCGCCAGCTCGCGCTCGCCCTGCAGCACGTGGATCTCCACCGTCGTCTGGTTGTCATCGGCCGTGGAGAAGATCTCCGACTTCTTGGTCGGGATCGTCGTGTTGCGCGGGATGAGCACGGTGGTCACGCCGCCCAGTGTCTCGATGCCCAGCGAAAGCGGGGTGACGTCGAGCAGCAGCACATCCTTCTGCTCGCCGGTGAGCACGGCCCCCTGAATGGCGGCGCCGACCGCGACCACCTCGTCGGGGTTCACACCCTTGTTGGGCTCCTTGCCGAAGTAGTCCTTCACCACCTGCTGCACCTTCGGGATGCGCGTCGAGCCGCCGACGAGGAGTACCTCGTCAATCTCGCTCGGCTGCATCCCGGCGTCCTTGAGCGCCTGCTTCATCGGCTCGAGCGTGCGCTGGATCAGGTCGTCCACCAGCTGCTCGAACTTGGCGCGCGTCATCTGGTAGTTGAGGTGCTTGGGCCCCGACGCGTCGGCCGTGATGAACGGCAGGTTGATGTCGGTGCTCTGCGTCCCTGACAGTTCGATCTTGGCCTTCTCCGCGGCTTCCTTGAGACGCTGAAGCGCCATGGGATCCTTGGACAGGTCAATCGCCTGGTCGCGCTTGAACTCGGCCACCAGCCACTCGATGATGCGCTGGTCGAAGTCGTCGCCGCCCAGGTGCGTGTCGCCATTGGTGGACTTCACCTCGAACTGCTTGGAGCCGTCCACTTCGTAGAGTTCGAGCACCGAGATGTCGTAGGTGCCGCCGCCCAGGTCGAAGACGGCGACCTTCTCGTCCTTCTTCCCCTTCTTGTCGAGGCCGTAGGCGAGTGCCGCAGCCGTCGGTTCGTTAATGATGCGCAGTACGTCGAGGCCGGCGATCTTGCCGGCATCCTTGGTGGCCTGACGCTGCGAGTCGTTGAAGTAGGCGGGGACGGTGACGACGGCCTTCGAGACGCCCTGGCCCAAGTAGTCCTCGGCCGTCTGCTTCATCTTCTGCAGGATCATGGCCGAGATCTCGGGCGGAGAATACGTCTTGCCCTGCACCTCGACCATCACCACGTCGTTGGCGCCCCGCGTGACCTTGTACGGCACGCGCTTCTGCTCCTCGGTGGCCTCGGACGTCTTGCGTCCCATGAAGCGCTTGATCGAGAAGACCGTATTGGCCGGGTTCGTGACGGCCTGCCGCTTGGCGATCTGCCCGACGAGTCGCTCGCCGTCCTTGGTGAAGCCGACCACCGACGGCGTGGTGCGCCCGCCCTCGGCGTTGGGGATGACGACCGGGTCGCCACCCTCCATCACGGCGACCACGGAGTTCGTGGTCCCGAGGTCAATGCCAATGACCTTGTCTGCCATCTCTCCCTCGTTTTCGGTAAGAAGGTCTCACGGCAACCGTGCCGCAGAAGTCCCCGACGTCACGCCGGGGGCGACGATTTCGCCGGATTGCCCCAACTATGTGGCAAAGGTGGGGCCAAGATGCCCTGCCGAATTGACGGCAATTCCGGCAAGAGTCGCGCTACTATTGGCAGGACAACGACTTGCGGGACGACGGGGTGCGAGAAAGGCAGGACATTGAAACCTTTTCGGAGCGCGTCCGCGTCTAACGTTGCATTGGCAAACCGGGTACGTTGGAAAACCTGTCTCAACTGTCCGCCTTCGACCGTCGATCGTCCACCTACTGATCTCTGATGATTCCACTCGGCGACGACAACCCGACGGTTCGCGTTCCCGTCGTGACGATCTTCATCCTCGTCACGATGTTCGCCGTATGGGTGCTGGTGCAGGGGGCGGGACTCGATCAGGGGTTGCTTGCGGCGAGCGTGTGCAACCTGGGAATGGTGCCGGGCGAGCTGACGCGGCTGGCCCCCGTTGGCGCCGGCGTGCCGATCGGCCCCGAACTCGCCTGCGTCGTTGACAACCAGCGAATCAACTTCCTGACGCCGTTGCTCTCGATGTTTCTGCACGGCGGGTGGATGCACATCCTCGGCAACGCGCTCTTCCTGTGGGTGTTCGGCAACAACGTCGAGGATGTGGTGGGGCGGCGGCGGTTTCTTGCCTTCTACCTCATCTGCGGACTGGCGGCGGCCGCGGTGCATGTGGCGGTGGATCCGCGCTCACCGATACCGACGGTCGGAGCGTCGGGGGCGATCTCCGGAGTGCTCGGGGCGTACCTGATCCTGTTCCCGAAGGTGCGGGTGCGGATGCTCTTCATCTTCCTCATCTTCTTCAAGGTGATTCCGCTCCCGGCCTGGGTGGTGCTGGCGTACTGGTTCGCGCTGCAGTTGCTGAGCGGAATCCCGGAGCTGCTGAAGCCGAGTCCGGAAATGGCCGGCGGCGTGGCGGTGTGGGCACACGTTGGGGGTTTCGTGGCGGGGGTGCTGCTGGCGCGGCTATTCGAGAATCCGGTGCTCGCGGAACGCCGGCGCGCGAACCTGTTGATGCAGCACGAGTTCGACGCACTGGGGTGACAGCGACCACCTCTCGTCGAGCCAAGGTATCGTAACGATTCCGCCACAGCGCCGGGCAGGCGCGCGCGGGGTTTGGCGCATCCCGTCGCGGGGGGGTAAGTTTCCCGCCGTGGATGCTGCGTTTCGTCGACGAGCGCGGCATCCGGCGAGCGATATCGTCTCTGGCCACCAACCATATCCCGACGGAGCGACTCCGGTGCGGCTGATTCCGAAGGATGAGGGTTTCTTTGATCTGTTCCATCAGCTTTCCGGGCGCGTGACGAAGTCCGCGGCAGTGCTCGACCAGATGTTCAACGAGCCGACGCGCCTCGACTTCTTCGCCACGCAGATCAAGCTGGTCGAGCGAGAAGCGGACGAGATTGTGCACGAGGTCATGAATAGGCTGGACAAGTCGTTCGTGACACCGCTCGACCGCGAGGATATTCACCTGCTCGCCTCCTCGCTCGACACCGTGGTCGACCTCATGGATGGCACGGCGAGGCGCGCCTTGATGTTCAACATCACGGACCGTCGGGACGCGGCGAAGGCGCTGTCCGCGCTGCTGGTGCGCGGTGCGGATGTGATCGCCGAAGGGGTGAAGCAGATCCGCAATCCCACGCAGGTGATCGACGCGGCGCGCACGATCAAGGTGATCGAGGAAGAGGGCGATGGCATCTACTCGGACGCGGTGGGCGCGCTGTTCCGGCAGCCGGGCGCGGATCCGCTCGAGGTGCTGAAGTGGAAGGAGATCTATGACAACCTGGAGCACGCCATCGACGAATGTGAGGATGTGATGAACGTGCTCGAGAGCATCGCGCTCAAGAACAGCTGACTGTGCTTGCCTACGTACTTGCGATCATCCTGATCGCCTTCGTCTTCGACTTCATCAACGGGTTTCATGACGCGGCGAATTCCATCGCCACGGTCGTTGGAACTCGTGTCCTGAGTCCGTTCGCCGCCGTGGTCTGGGCGGCGTTCTTCAATTTCGTGGCGCTCTTCCTCTTCGGGACGCACGTGGCACACACGGTCGGCGCGGGGATGGTCGATGTGTCGATCGTGAATGCCGACGTGATCCTCGCCGGATTACTGGGCGCGATCACCTGGAACCTGGTGACGTGGTGGTACGGCATTCCGTCGAGTTCCTCGCACGCGCTCATGGGCGGCTATGCCGGCGCGGCCGTTGCGCGCGCCGGATTCCACGCCGTGATCTACTCGGGGTGGACAAAGACCATTGTGTTCATGGTGTTGTCGCCGGTGATCGGCATGGCGCTCGGGCTCGGTCTGATGACGGGCACGTACTGGGTTTTCCGGAAGTCACGACCGGCGCGCGTGGACCGGCTGTTCCGCTTGCTTCAGCTGGCTAGTTCGGCGCTCTTCTCGCTTTCGCACGGCGCCAATGACGCGCAGAAGACGATGGGCATCATCATGAGCTTGCTGGTCGCGAGCCAGGCGTTGGTCGCCCAGCAGGGGGCGATCTTCTCCTTTCTGCGCATCGACTCCCCCGACCACATTCCGATGTGGGTGAAGGCGGGCGCGCACATCGCCATCGGACTCGGCACACTGATGGGCGGGTGGCGCATCATCCACACTATGGGATCGAGGGTGACGAAGCTTCGGCCGGTGGGCGGGTTCTGCGCCGAGTCGGGAGGCGCGCTCTCCATTCTGATGGCGACCTTCATGGGCATCCCGGTCAGCACGACGCACACGATCAGCGGCTCGATCGTTGGAGTCGGTGCGACGACTCGCCTGAGCGCCGTCCGCTGGGGCGTGGCCAGCCAGATGATCTGGGCCTGGATCCTGACGATCCCGGCGGCCGCATTCGTCGCGGCCGTGAGCTACATGCTCATCACGCTCGCCAAGGGCTAGGCCGTTCTGGACGCGATGCCAAGCGACCTTGGTGCAGCAAGGATCTCGGTTTTCAACCGCGAGTTGTCGTGGCTCGCATTCAACGCGCGGGTGCTGCACGAGGCGGCGGACACGCGCACGCCGCTGCTCGAGCGGCTGAAGTTCCTGTCCATCGTCAGCACCAATCTGGACGAGTTCTACATGGTGCGCGTCGCCGGTGTGCGCCGGCAGGTCGCCGCCGGCTTCGGAAAGGTGGGGCGCGACGGGGTATCGCCGGCCGAGCTGCTCGACCGGATTGACGAGCAGGTGCGCGACATGGTGGCCGAGCAGTCGCGCATTCTCGAGGACGAGGTGCTGCCCGAGCTCGCAGAGCACGGAGTCCGCCTGCTGCAGGTGGCCGACCTCGATGCCAGTGAGCGGCTGGTGGTGGACGCGTTCTTCGACGCGCAAGTCTTTCCGGTGCTCACGCCGCTGGCGGTGGATCCGGGTCACCCGTTCCCGTACATCTCCAACCTGTCGCTGTCGCTGGCCGTGGAACTCCGGGAACCGGAGACGGGGATCGAGCACTTTGCCCGCGTGAAGGTGCCCAAGTCGCTATCGCGCTGGGTGCCAGTGCGACCGCTGCAGTATCTGCCGCTCGAAGAGCTGATCGGCGCGCACCTCGGGCGCCTCTTCCCGGGAATGGAGATCACGGGATACCACGCGTTCCGTATCACGCGATTCTCCGACTTGGAGATTGCGCCAACGGAGGAACCCGAGGATCTGCTGGCCATGATCGAGGAACAGGTCTTCCAGCGACGCTTCGGCGAAGTGGTGCGGCTTGAGGTGCAGCGCGGGATGCCGGCGCAGCTTCGCACCCTGTTGCTGAGCGAACTGCGCGAGTCGGAAGATCCGGAGATGGCGCCGCTCACCGAGCGCGAGATGCACGAGCCCGGGCGCCTGCTCGACCTCGGCGATGCGATGACGCTGGCGTCGCTCGACTTGCCGGAACTGCGCGATCCTCCGTTCGTGCCGGTGACGCCGGCGGAACTGCGCGACGGCCGCTCGATCTTCGACGTGCTGCGCGAGCACGACGTGCTGGTGCATCACCCCTACGACTCGTTCCCGGCGACAGTGGAGCGCTTCCTCGACGAGGCGGCGCGCGACGAGCACGTGCTCGCCATCAAGCTGACGCTGTACCGGACGTCGGGCGACACGGCGGTGGTACGCGCGCTGACCGAGGCGGCGCAGGCGGGCAAGCAGGTGGCGGTGCTGGTAGAACTGCAGGCACGGTTCGATGAGTCGAACAATATCACTTGGGCGCGCACACTGGAGTCGTTCGGCGTCCACGTGGCGTACGGCATTCAGGGGATGAAGACGCACGCCAAGGTGGCGCTCGTCGTCCGGCGCGAACCGGACGGGATCCGCCGCTACGTGCACATCGGCACCGGCAACTACAACTCGAAGACGGCGCGCACGTACACTGACTTCGGTCTGCTGAGCTGCCACGAGGCGCTCGGCGCCGACGTGTCGGAGCTGTTCAATATGCTCACCGGCTTCTCACGGCAGCGCGAGTATCGTGCGCTCGTGGTCGCCCCGGTCAACCTGCGCGAGCGGCTGCTAAAGCTCATCGCGCGCGAAGCGGCGAACGCGCGCGAGGGCCGGCCAGCGCGCATCGTGGCCAAGATGAACGCCCTCGTGGACAACGAGGTGATTGATGCCCTGTGCGAGGCGTCGAACGCTGGGGTTGAGATGGACCTGCTCGTCCGCGGCATCTGCTGCCTGCGTCCCGGCGTGGCGGGGGAGTCCGAGCGCATTCGCATTGTCAGCGTGGTCGGCCGTTTCCTCGAGCACTCGCGCCTCTGGCGCTTCGAGAACGGCGGGGAGCCGGAGTTCTACCTCGGGTCTGCCGACTGGATGCCGCGAAACCTCGACCGCCGCGTCGAGGCGATGGTGCCGATCCTCGACACGTCGCTGCACGCGCGGCTCGAGTCGGTGCTCAACGTGTACCTCGCGGACACTCGGCAGGCGTGGGATCTGCGACCGGACGGTACCTGGATCCAGCGTCGCGCCATGCCCGGGACGGAGGAGAGCGCCTCGCAGCGCCGTCTGCTGAGCGAGTCGTGGGGACTCGCGCGTGAGTCGGGAATGCGACGGGACGAGGCTGTCGCCACGCCCTTGAGCGGCTAGGAGGCGCGGGACCTCGCGGGAGCCGTGCTCGTCGTCGCACCGCTCGCGGCACCAGCATCGTCGTCGAGCACCTCGCGGTAGCTGTGCACGAGGCGGTCGAGCTCGCGCTCCCAGTCGATCGCGACGGCCCAGTCGCGGGCGCCGCGGCCAAGGCGCGCGCGCAGCGCCGGCTGGTCCACAAGCGCAACGATCGCCGCCGCGACACTTGATGCATCCGGGCGCACGGCGAGGCCGTTGTCGTGGTGCCGAAGGTGATCCGCCACGCCGCCCGCCGGGACGGCGACCACCGGCAGGCCCGACGCCATCGCCTCGAGGACGACCAGGCCGAGTGTTTCCGTCGTGGAGGAGCAGAGAAAGGCATCGGCGCTCGCGTACAGCGCGGGCAGGTCGCGCTCGCGGTTGATGAAGCCGATGAAGTCGACCCCCGCAGGCGCCGCCGCGCGCAGCGATGGCGCGGCGGGTCCGTCGCCGGCGATAACGAGGCGCACGCGGTCGCCCAGCGTCGCCCGCGCCGCCGCAAACCCCGCCAGGAGGAGGGTCACGTTCTTCTCAGGGGCAAGGCGTCCGACGTGCAGAAAGACGAGGGCCTCTCCAAGCCCCAGGCGTTCGCGCCACGCTGCGCCGCGCCGCGCGGGATGGAAGATGTTGATGTCGACCGCCCGTCCCCAGACTTCCGACCGCGCCAGTCCGTGCGTGGCGAGCCACCCGGCCGTAACAGAGGACGGAGTGAAGATCCGTGCCGCGGGCTCATGGAACCGCACCAGCGAGCGCGTGACGGGCCGACGCAGCCACGGCAGGCCATACGCCTCCGTGTACTGCGCGAAGTCGGTGTGAAAGGACGTCACGAGCGGAACCCCAAGCCGGCGTGCGGCGCGCGCGCCGAGCCGACCGACGATGAACTCGGTGTCCGCATGCACGATGTCCGGCTGGAAGGCGCGCGCGAATCGCTCGACCGCAAGAGCCCGTGGCAGGGCAAGCCGGATGCCCGGGTACGGCGGAAAGCCGCACGATGGCAGGGTGAGCGTCGCGGTCGGCAGGTGCGTGGTGGCGAACACGCTGACTGCGTCGGCGGGATGCGACGGCAGGACGAGTCCGACGTTGACGCCGCGGGCGAGCAGTCCGTCGACGACGAGCGCCGTGACGACGCTGACGCCGTTGACCTCGGGAGGGTACGTGTCGGTGCAGTGCAGGACGCGCATGACACCGCGCAATGAACACTGGACGTGTCTCAGGTTCGTGAAGGCGACGTCACAGCGAGGCGACGTTACATCCGTAGAACAGCCGAACTTCGTGACACGGACGAGACAGCAGTGATGCGAAGCGGTCACGAGGGAGTGGGAGCTTACATGCGTCCTCCTCACGGAGTGCAAGACCTCATGCATCACAACTCTCCCCGTGTGCGGCGCGTCACCGTGGTGGTGCTCGATGGCCTGCGTCCCGACGCCATCGAACGGTTCTCCCTCTTCACCATTGCTCGTCTCGCCCAGCGCGGCGCCGCTACCATGCGTGGGCGGTCGGTGACGCCCAGCGTGACCGCCGCGGCGATGGCCACCCTGCTCACCGGCGCGGCGCCGGAGCGCCACGGCGTGCAATCGGATCGCTTCGCGCTCCCGAAGAGCCGCGGTCTCGTGCATCCGTGGCCCCTTCTCCTGGGCGATCAGGGTTTCGAGACCACGGTGCTGATGGCGCGAATTCCGGCCCTCTACCTGACGGTCGCACAGGGCTTTGCGCGGCTTCTGGGCGTCGGCGAGACCCGCTTCGCTGGCAACAGTTGCCGCGAAATCGCCGGTGACGCGATCCGCGTCCTCAGCCGGCAGTCGTCGGGCGTTGTCCTCGTGCATTTGCCTGATGCGGATCGCGCCGGACATGCGCATGGATGGATGAGTCCGGAGTACGAGCAGGCGGTAGGCCGGCTGGACAACGCGCTGGCCCGATTGGTACGGACCATCGACCTCGAGGATCCGCGGGAGCTGGTGCTGGTTTGCGCGGATCACGGCGGCGGCGGCGCTCGCCAGACCGCGCATGACAGCGCGCATCCGCTCGACACGACCGTTCCGATCATCTTGGCGGGCGGCGAGGTGGTGCAGGGCGACTTGGGGCACGACGTCGGCTTTGCCGACGTGCCAGCGACGATTCTCTGGAGCCTCGGCGTCGCGATCCCGGCGACCTACGCCGGACGCCCGCTCGTGCAGGCCTTCCAGCGCAGCGAGGTGGCGGCGTGACGCCCGCGATCACCCGGTCGCGCCGCGCGCGCGGGGCGATACCGCAACGCGAGCATGGCTAGCGTGCGCATGCCGCTGCTCATGCGACTCGAGGCGCGCGATCATGCGCTGTTCAGCCGCTGGGCGCTGTCCGATGCGGCCGCTCCGTCGAGCTTGCGGCGCTGGCTCGTCGTCACTCATCTCGGCGGCGCAACGAGCGCGATCCTCGCGGTGCTGCTCCCCCTCCTGCTGGCGGAGGGCAGTCTGCACGCGGCCGCGGCACTCGGTGCGTGGTCGCTGGCCATCTCGCACCTCGTGGTGCAAGTCATGAAGCGCGCGGTGGGCCGTCCGCGTCCGACGCCGACACAGCAGGGCCACTCCCTCGTCAGCATACCCGATCGCTTCTCGTTCCCGTCGGGGCACGCGTGTGCAGCGATGTCCGTTGCCTTTGCGTATGGCCTATCGCTGCCGGCGCTGGCACTGCCGCTGACGCTCTTGGCGGTTGTCGTGGGCATGTCGCGCGTCCGTTTGGGCGTGCACTACCCGGGCGACGTCCTGGTGGGCCAGGTCATCGCGATCGGCACGGTCCTGGGATTCTGGTCGCTCGCGTGACGGGCGGACGCGGAATGCGCATTGCCGTCTTCACCGACACGTTCACACCGCAAGTCAACGGTGTGGCGCGTACGCTTGCGCGACTGGTCGAGGCGCTGCGGTCGCGCGGCGGCGACGCGACGGTCATCACCGTGCGCGATGCGGCTGGCAACAAGGATGATCAGCACATCGTGCGCTGGCCCGCCATTCCGTTCTGGGCGTACCCGGAGCTGCGCATCGCGTCGCCGCGCATTGCCGAGGCCCGGCGGGTGCTGCAGCGACTGCAGCCAGACCTCGTCCACGCGGCAACGCCCTTCGGCGTCGGCCTGGCGGCGCGCGCTGCGGCGCGGGCCGAGGGCATCCCGCTCGTGTCCTCCTTTCATACGGATTTCGCGGCCTACCTGCGCTACTATCGCCTGCAGGCGCTGTCCGGTGTGGCGTGGCCCTACCTGCGCTGGTTTCACAATGGCGGCCGCCGGACCTTCGTGCCGACGTCCACTGGGGCCGACGAACTGCGACAGCGCGGGTTCAGCGGGGTGCGCGTGTGGGGGCGCGGCGTGGACTGCGAGCGTTTCTCCCCTCGCTTCCGGTCGCTGGCACTGAGGCGTGCGCTCGGGGTGAGAGACCAAGACACGCTCTTTGTGTCCGTGGGTCGCCTCGCACCGGAGAAGGGGATCGACACCATCCTCGAGGCGGCGCGCAGCCTGCATCTGAACACGTCGAGCCGGATCCGCTTGGCCCTTGTCGGCGACGGCCCGGCCGCGGGGAGGTATCGCGCGTCGGCGCCACCGGGCACCCTCTTCGCCGGCCGCCTGCTGGGCGAAGCACTCAGCGAGTTCTACGCGTCCGCCGACGGCTTCGTGTTTGCCTCGACGACCGACACGTTTGGCAACGTCCTGCTGGAGGCGATGGCGTCGGGCCTACCCGTGATCGCCCCGAACGAAGGGCGGACGCTCGAGGTAGCGAACGCCGGCAATGCCTTGGTGGTGCCGACGCGTGATGCACGCGCCCTCGCGGCCGCGATGCAGCGCGTCGCCGGCAACGTGGCGCTCCGCGCGGCCCTGCGCGGCCGGTCGCTGGCGAGCGCGGCGCAGCGCGACTGGGCACGCATTTGGGACGCGCTCTTCGTGGAGTACGCGGAGGCTGTCGGCCGGGCCCGGCCCGCGCCGCAGGAGCGCCGCGCCATCGGCTGATCAGTCCTGGTCGATGTCGTCCATCACGGACCCGTCCGGCGCCACGATTTCCACCGGCGTCCCGGCGACCTCCTCGAGCAGGCCCTTCTTGCGGTTCGCCCCCCAGAGTTCGAGTCGCAATGGCGCATGGCGGGCCGACGCATGCGCCGTGATGCGCATCGCACGGCGCATCCAGCGCACGCTCAGATGATCCACCGCCGCGGCATGTCCCCGGTCGAACCCGTCCGCAACACGGAGCATGGCGGCGAGGCGCAGGACTCGCTCGCGCGTCGCGCGGACCAGCTGCCGGTAGGCGTCGTGCTTGCGCCGGTCAGGGATGGCGCCCCGATGGTAGCGGGCGACATGCGCCACCACCACCTGCTCATCCGGAGTCATGCCCAGGAAGTCGGCATGCTGGATAAGGTGGAACGAATGCTTGTGGTGCTGCTGGTAGTTGATGTGATAGCCCACATCGTGCAGCAGCGCGGCGTCCGCGAGGCTCGCGCGATCGCTGGCGGTGCACCCGAGTCGGAGGCCGACGGCGTCGAAGAGCTGCAGGGCCAGCCGCTGCACCTGGCGAGCATGCGGCTCCTCGTAGTGGCAACGCTCGGCGAACTCGCGCACCGAGCGCTCGCGCGCCTCACCGGGGTCGCTCACCACGGGCTTCACCCGGGCGAGATCGAGCAGCAGCCCCTCGCGAATCCCGTAGGCGGAGGCCACGAAGCTCCGCGGTTCGATGCGCTCGCACACCTCGGCGGCGACGGCAAGTCCGGCCACGATGATGTCCGCGCGGCCCGCATTGAGCCCGGGGACGGCGAGGCGCTCGTCAGGGGTCAGCTCCTGCAGTGTCTCGAGGATGATCTCGATTTCGTGCCACGCGATGCGCGTGCCGTGAACCGAATGGGCGATGCGCACGCCCTGCCGATGCAGATGCATGCCGGCGAGATTGGTGAACGTACCGCCGGAGGCGATGACCTCGGCGCCGCGCCAGTCGCGCACCGGAAGCACCTCGCGCAGTCCCTCCCGAACGGCCCGCCGGAGCTTCCTGACGCCCTTGCGCCCTGGCCGGCCAAGCAGGAACTGCTCGGTCAACCGCACCGCGCCGAATGGCAGCGAGACGAAACGTTCGACGATCCCTTCGGCGGCGAGGGCCAGCTCGATCGAGCCGCCGCCGATGTCCATCACGACGGCCCGGCCCCGCCCGAGATCGAAGTGAGCGAGTGCGCTGCGAAAGGCGAGCCGCGCCTCCTCCTCGCCGTCGAGAATGCGGACGCGCACGCCGGTCGCCTCGCGCAGGCGCCGCACGAAGGCGGCGCCATTAGTCGCCCCGCGCACGGCCGAGGTCGCCACCGCCTCGATGCGCTTGCATCCGAGCTGCCGGGCCAACGTCGCCATGCGAGTGACCGATTCGATCGCGAGGCGCATGGGCTCATCGCCGAGCTCGTTGCGCTCGAGCAGCCCGGCCTGGAGCCGCGGCGCCGCCTTCATCTCGTCAATAACACGGATCGTGCCGTTCGCGGAAACGTCGGCCACGATCTGCCGGACCGAGTTCGAGCCGATGTCGATGGCGGCGATGCGCTGCGCGCCTTCCTCGCGCGGGGAGCGCGACGAGGGCGCGTGCAGGGACAGCGACGGATGGGCCATGACAGTGGGCGGTCGGAGGCGCGGGTGCGTCTGGACGCAGGTCAGTACATGTTGCTGAAGCTGACGAACTTGAACTGCCCGCCGCGCTCGAGGATGGTGCCGAAGAGCACGCCGGGGCGCTCGGGATCGGAGCCGGAGGTGAAGCGCACCGTGCACTTGGTGTGGAGCAGGTTCGCGCCCTGTCGTTCGGGTGCGCCAGGGCACGTCACGGCTGCGATGCGAAGGGGCTTGCCGCCGAGTCGCTCCAGCAGCCGACGGTAGCCGCTGCTGCTGGGGTTCCGGATCTGCGACCAGAGGAGACTGGGCGACTGCCGGTAGGGCGGCTTCGTGTAGGGCGACGAAGGGTAGACGAGATCGATGAACTCGCGCGCTGAGAGCGCCATGTTGCGCAGCGCGATGGAGTCGGAGGCAGCGAGCGCCTGCGCAAAGCGCTGGACGAGGGCATCGGCCGACGCCGCCCCGTGGGCAAGGGCCGTGACCGGCTTCCCGCCGATGGCGGCGCTGAAGCGGCGAACCTCTTCCTCGACAGGGAGGATCGAGTCGACGACGTAGCCGGGCTGAGCCCGATTGATCGAATCCTGCCGTACCCGGGCGATCGAATCCAATCGTGCCTGGGCGATCGAATCGGCGCGCGCGACGGCGGCTGCATCCTTTTGGGCCGACGTCGAGCACGCCTGTAGGACGGCAAGGCCGACCAAGAACGGCGCAGGGCGAAGAAACATGGCGTCAAGATAAAGGGAAGGCCGGGCGGGGAACAGAACGGCCGGCACCCGAGAGGGTGCCGGCCGTTCCTCCGCGCGAGCGATCAGTTGCGCACGTAAATGGTCCAACCCTGCCACCACTTCGCGCCGCCCGGCGCCGCGGCGCCGAGGTAGGTCGTGCCCGTCACTGCGGTGCCGGCCTTGGCGGCCAGCTTGCCGGTGAAGGTGGCCAGACCGCCCGCGGCAATCGGCGAACCGGCGGCCGGCGTGAAGTCGAACGCACCGCTCGGCACGCTGCCCGTCGCCGGGATCGAGGCGAAGAGCGACGCGGCCGTGCGGGCACCGTCATAGCCAATGTTGTTGCCGGCGAGGTCGAAGACAAACTGCGTCGCGGACGCCGCTTGGAAGGCCACTGGAGTCTCGGCGATGTAGATGTTCTTCACGGCGAAATCGGCCGTGGCCAGGTCGGGAATGGCGACCGAGCCGGCCCGGGCATACGTGTTGACGTCACGCACGGAGATGCCGCCCGCCGGGTAGCGCGCGACGACGCCGTTGACATAGTAGCCGGCCACGCCGCGGCGCAGCATCATGCCGAAGCCGCCGCCCGGGCCGTGAATGGTCTGCGAGCCTGCGCCGATCAGCGTAAAATTCGCGACGAGCGGCTGGGTGTACGGCGTCGTGTCGTAGCCATTGGCGCAGCCCGAGCCGATGCAGCCGTCGTTCTCGATGCCTTCCATATCCGTGCCGTACGAGCCGGCGCCGGTGCGGATCGGGATGTTCGTGGACTTGTAGGAGATGATGTATTGCAGGCGCCCCTGGAAGCCCTCCGACATGTCGAACTGGTCGTCCTCGCCCTCGAAGCCGACGCCGTACGAGAAGTCGAAGCCACCGCCGAAGAACTCGAACGAGTCGTCAAGGCCATTCACGGCGTTGACGTACGACACCTTCGTGCCGGACCCCACCGCGGCAAAGGTGAAGGCATTGAGCTCGTTGTTGAGCGACGGCGCGTAGCCGGCGAACTCGACGCGCACGTACTTGAGCTCGCCGCTGTTGTCGGTGGCCGTCGTACCGCCCGAGTAGATGACCTGGTAGTTCTTGCCACCCACCACCGTCGTGCCATCCGTGCCCGACCCCTCGATCTCGACCGCGCCAGTGCGCGCGCTGGGGGCGTTGCCGACAATGATGAGACCGCCCCAGTCGCCCGCCTGGCGCGAGCCGGCGGTGCGCGATGAGGTGAAGACAATCGGCGCGTCCGCCGTGCCGACGGCCTGGATCTTGGCGCCGCGCAACACCATGAGGCACGAGCCGAGGGTGTTGAAGTCACCCTTCACCGTCGTGCCGGGCTGGACGGTCAGCGTCGCGCCGTTGGCCACGTGAATGAAGCCCTTCAGCGTGTACGTCGTGTCGGCGTAGAGCGTGCGGTTCGCCGTGATGTCGGTGTTGATTTCCGCGGCGGCGAAGCCGAACGCGAGGGTGGTGACGCTTATCTCGGCCGACGGTGAGCTGACGCTCGACCCCTTCATCGTGACGATGTGATAGCGGTAAAGCGTCGAGGCCTTGAGGCCGGTGTCCGTGAAGGTGACCGAGCCCGGGGTCGCCGGCGCGGTTACGGTGCCGACCTGGGCGAACGCGCCCGCCGTCCCCTCGGCCCGCTCGACGTTGTAGCCCGTGTCGCCGGCCTTGCTGGTGAAGGTGATCTTGACGACGGTCGTCGACGTGGCCTGGCCCGACGCGCCGAGCACCGGTGTCGGCAAGGGTTCAGTCGAACTGTCGCTGCTGCAGGCGGCGAGCATCGCCAACGAGGCGACAAGGGCGGAGACCGCGATGCGACGCGGGAAGAACATGCTGAGACTCCATGGGTGTGGGGCGAGTTCGCGGTGCCGGGCGGCTGCGCCAGGCATGACACCCAAATCAGCGCGCGCTTCGCGGCAATTGTGTCAGCATCCGGTCACGACGCTGTAACGCTACCGGCGCGCAGCCGCGAACGCGAAAGGGGAGCCGATACTCCGGCACCCCTTCGGTGTGTCTGCCGTTCCTGGCGTGCCGGCGGCGGTGCCAGTGGGCACCGGCCGCACGCCTACGGCCGCCAGCTCAGACCCGCGGTGAACGTCCTGCCGGCGCGATAACGGTCGCGCGTGACCGTGCCCTGTGTCGTGCGATACGGCGAGTCGAGCAGGTTCTTGGCATCGACCCGTGCCGACAGACCGTTGAAGACGGGGACGCGGAGCGAGAAGTCCACGACGCTGCGCGCCCGCTCGATCACGTCCGGCAGCGGCGTGTCGCCGGCGGCGTCGATGCGATCGCCGACCTGGTTGAACAGGATCGTGGCGCTGGCCTTGCCCGACTTGTTGACCCAGGTAAGCCCGGTGTTGAGCACGTACGGCGCCTGACCGACCATCCGGCGCTTGAGGTTGGTGGCGCTCGCCTGCGTGTTCTTCGGCAGCGTGATGCTGCTCTGCATGACCGTGACGTTGGTGAAGAGCTGGAACCCCTCCAGCAACGACACCAGCGACGCCAGCGACTTCCGCAGCTCCACCTCGACGCCGAGGTTGTCGGCCTTGTCGGCGTTGGTGTAGAAGACCGTGCGGGTGCCCGACCCCGCCGAGCGATAGACGCGCTCGATCGGCCGGTCGAACGACTTCGCGAAGACGGCGAAGCTGACCGTCTCGCCGCTGTGCGGGTACCACTCCCAGCGGGCGTCGACGTTGAAGACGCGCGTCCGCTCGAGCTGGTCGTTGCCCTGCGTGTCGTCGCCGTTCAGCACGTCGCGGCTCTTGATGGGCGAGAGTTCGCGGTACTCCGGGCGGGCGAGCGTGCGCGACACCGAGGCCCGCACCTGCTGGTCGCGCGGCAGCGTCCAGGTGATGGCCAACGCCGGAAGGAGGTCGTTCCAGCGCTTCGATGTCGACAGCGGCGCGCCGAGCGTCGAAACGGCATCCACGTCCAGGTGATCCTGCTCGACGCGTGCGCCGCCGCTGACCTTGACCTTCTCCGTGGCCGACCACTCGCCCATGAGATACGCGGCCGTGAGGTGATCACGGGCCGAGTATGCGCCGCCCTGTGCGAGCGGCGCCAGGTCGAAGACTTCCGTGGACAAGCCGCTGAACCGGCCGTCGAAGATCTGCTCGGGGGCCAGCTCCGTGACGCTCGGCGGCGCTCCCGGCGCGGTGATGCTGAACGCGCGGGTGTCGGCATCCCGGCTGGTGTTCCGCATCAGGCCGCCGAGCTTGATGCGGTGGGGTCGGGATGCCGAGCCGAACGAGAACTGGTAGTTGGCCCGGGCCTCCTCATTCACCTCGTCGAGCACCGAGAAGGTGCGTACCGCGCCGCCGTTGCCTGTCGGAATCCAGCGCAAGGTCTCGCCCCCCGACGGGTTGGTGACGATCTGCTGCACAAACTCCGAGCGGTCCGGTTCGTTGCGCTGGACCTTTGACGAGGTCACGGCCCAGTCGAACGTGTGCTGCTCGCCGAGCGAGTGCTCGGCGCCCAGCTGCAGCGACTGCACGGCGCGCTCCACGTACTGCATGCGCTGGATGCGCGCGTCGATGCCCTCGTTCTCGAAATGGCCTCGCTCTATGCGCGCGTTGTTCTCCGCCGAGCGGTTGTACATAGCGTTCACGAGGAAGCGATGGTTGCCACCGAGCAGGGTGCTGATGTTCGCCAGCCCACCCCACAGGACGTTCTGGCTCGTCGTCGCGCCCGTGAAGCGGTCAATCTCGTCGGTGGAGCCGGTGACCGAGCCACGATTGGCGAGCGCGCGCACCTGATTGCTCTTCTCGTCGGTGCCGTTGGAGTAGGTGCCGGAGAACAGGTAGCCGATCCGGTGGCCAAAGAGGATCGGATCGTTGCCGCCGACCGAGAACGCCCCACTGGCCAGGGGCGCGGCGGTGGAGGGCGTGGGCGACCAGGCGTTGCGGAACAGGCCGACCAGCATGTTCTTCTCGCCGGGGGACAGGTTCAGGCCCTGCAGATTGCCCAGCCCGGCGAGGAGCGCGGGCAGGTCACGCTTGTGCCCGACGGCGCCCCACGGCTCGCCGCCAGCGGTCCGCGCGACAGGGATGCTCTTGCCGGTCGCGCTCGAGCTGGCCCCGCTGCCAAGGGAGAGCGTGTAGGCACGCTCGGCCGGGAACTCCTTCGTCCTGATGTCCACCTGTGCGCCGGAGAAGTCGCCGGGCTGATCGGGGGTGAACGTCTTTGTTGTCGTAATCGTCTGCAGCAGGCCAGCCGGGAACATATCGAGGGGGACAACGCGCTTCTCGGGTTCGGGGCTGGGAACGCGCGATCCGTTCAGGGAACTCGTCGTGTAGCGCTCGCCGAGGCCGCGCACGAAGACGTACTTGCCGTCCTGCACCGTCACGCCGCTGATGCGCTGCACGGCCTGCGCGGCGTTCCCATCGGGGCTCTTGGCGATCACCTCCGACGTGACGGCGCTGACGACGTTGAGTGAAAGCCGCTGCTGGTCGAGCGCCTCGTTGACCGAGCCGCGTTCTGCCGTGGCGGAGACGGTCACCACGCCCAGCTGCAGGGTCGCGGCCGCGAGCGACACGTTCTGTTCAAGCGTCTTGCCCGGATCGAGGAAGAGCCCGGTGATGGTCTTTGGTTGGAACCCGATGCGACGGGCGAAGAGGGTCACCGTGCCGGGGGCGACGCCGTTCACGGTGAATCGGCCATCCAGCCCCGACATCGTGCCGAGTCTGGTGCCGACGACCTGCACCGCGACGTCGCTCAGGCCGAGACCGGTCCCGGCGTCGATGACGCGTCCAACTATACGGCCGGGGCGAGCCGTCTGCGCCTCGGCGTGCACCGCCGCCGACACGAGGAGGACCACAAGGAGCGTGCGTATGATTCGCATGATATGGCTGAGAGGACCTGGAATGGGCTCATGGGAACCGGCGGACGTCGGCCGCCGAATCACGAAGCATCACCAGCCCTCCCGACGCGTTCATCTCAGTTGTGCAACGATTGTGTAACGACGCCGGCCCTGCGCACGCCCGGCGCTAAAGCGCCGTCCCTCCGTCCTCGGCGTGGTGCTTAATCTGCTTGCCTTCAGCCAGAAAAACGGCGTCCTCGCCGATGTTCGTCGCAATGTCGGCGACCCGCTCGAGGTTCCGACTGACCAGCAGGAGTTCGAGCGCCGGGTTGATGGTTCGGGGGTCCGCCAGCATGTGCGTGAGGAGGATGCGGAAGAGTTGGTCGTGCATCGCATCCACTCGATCATCGCGCCGGCAGACCTCGCGGCCGAGTGCGCCATCGGCTTTCACGAACGCATCCAGGGCGTCGGCCAGCATCGTGCGCGCCTCCCGCGCCATCTCGGCTAGCGACTCCTCGGGAAGGTTGGCCGCCGGAACGGTGTGCAGCCGCTGGACGCTCTGCGCGATATTCACCGCGTGATCGCCCACCCGCTCGATGTCGGCGATTACCTTGATCGCCCCGATGAGGAAGCGGAGGTCACGGGCCATCGGCTGCTGCAGGGCGAGCAGTTGCACGGCCAACTGCTCGGTCTCGAGCTCAAGGCGGTCGATCTCGCGATCGGCGGCCACGACCTCGGCGGCGCGCCGAATGTCGCGTCGAACGAGCGCGTCGACGGCCAGCTCCACGAGCTCCTCGGCGCGCGAGGACATCTCGAGCAGGTGGTCCTTCAGCTGGCCGAGCTGGTCGTGAAAGTGCCGGAAGCCGGCGGTGGGTTCTGCGGTCATCCGAATCTCCCGGTGATGAAGGCCTCGGTGCGCGGCTCGCGCGGCGACGTGAAGAGTTGGCTCGAAGGCCCGTGCTCGACGAGGCGCCCGCCGATCAACACGGCCGTCTCGTCCGACAGCCGCGCAGCCTGCTGCAGGTTGTGGGTGACGATCACGATGGTGACGTCTTGCCGCAACTCCCAAAGCACCTCCTCGATGCGTTGCGTCGCAATGGGGTCGAGCGCGGAGCACGGCTCGTCGAGGAGCAAGACCTCCGGCCCGTTGGCGAGCGCCCGCGCGATGCATAACCGCTGCTGCTGGCCCCCGGAAAGGCGGCGGGCCGGCTCGCGTAGGCGGTCCTTGACCTCGTCCCAGAGGGCGGCGCGCCGCAGCGCCTGCTCGACGATGGCATCGAGGTCCGCGCGCTCCAGCCGAAGGTTTAATCGCGGCCCGGCCGCCACGTTGTCATAGATGGAGACGGGAAATGGCGTCCAGCGCTGGAAGACCATGCCGACGCGGCGTCGCAGCTCCTCCACCGGCAACGACGAGGCGCATACGCTCGCGCCGTTTAAGGTCACGTCGCCACTGACGCGCACATCGGCGGCGAGCGGATGCAGTCGGTTGAACGAACGGAGCAGGGAGGACTTGCCGCAGCCGGACGGCCCGATGATCGCGGAGATCGCGTGCGGCGCGATGGACAGCGATACCAGGTCGAGGGCCTGGACCGGGCCATACCAGAGCGACAGGTCCCGCGTGGCCAACGCGCCAGCCGGTGGCGCGCTCACCCGAAGCGTCCCGTGATATAGGCTTCGGTGCGCGGATCCCCAGGCGTCGTGAAGAGGGTCGTGGTTGCCGCCATCTCCACCAATTCGCCGTGCAGCAGGAAGGCGGTCTCATCGGAGACACGCGCGGCCTGTTGCATGTTGTGCGTGACCATCACAACCGTCACGCGGTCGCGCAGGCCGTAGACGAGTTCTTCGATCTTCTGCACGCTCAGCGGATCGAGCGAGGCGGTCGGTTCGTCGAGCAACAGCACGCGCGGCGAGGTCGCGAGCGCGCGGGCGATGCACAAGCGCTGCTGCTGACCCTCGGACAGCGTGCCGGGGCGAGCCCGTAGCCGGTGGCTGACCTCGCTCCAGAGTGCGGCTCGCCGCAGGGCGTCCTCGGTGACGGCGCGCAGGTCCGCAGTGGGGCGCGCGTGGGCGGCCTGCAGGCCGGCGACGACGTTCTGTTCGATGGAGAGCGTCGGAAAGGGCGTGGGGCGCTGCATCACCAGCGCGACCTGTCGGCGCACGGCGACCGCACTGACATCAGGAGCGTAGACGTCGACATCATCCAGCCACACACGGCCCGTCGTCCTCGCATCGCGGCCCGTTTCATGCAGCCGATTCAGGCAGCGCAACAGCGTGCTCTTGCCGCACCCCGACGGGCCGACGATCGCCGTTACCCGTCCGGGTGTGAAGCTGGCGGTCACGTCACGGACCACCCGCGTCGGGCCGTAGTAGGCGCCGAGTCCTTCGGCGGCCAGGCGAGCCGTCGTCACAGGCGGCACATCCGCGCGGTCAGCGGACGCGGCGGCCATGCCGATGGCGCATCGTGACTCGCGCGGCGATGCCGAGGATGACCGCGAGGCCTACGAGGACGAGGGCGCCCGCCCAGGCGAGGGCGCGCCAGTCGTCGTACGGGCTGATGGCGTAGGTGAAGATCTGCAGGGGCAGCGCGCTTACGGGCTCGCGCAAGGACACCGACCAAAAGTGATTGCCGAACGCCGTGAACAGCAACGGTGCGGTCTCACCAGCCACGCGCGCGACCGCGACCAGCAACGCGGTCAGGATGCCGGGGAGCGCGGTACGGAGGACCACCCGGACCACCGCGCGCGCGTGGCCGTAGCCCAGCGCGAGTGCCGTTTCGAAGAGCGCGGACGGCACGAGGAGGACCATCTCCTCGGTCGCTCGCGCGACAAGCGGGAGCATGATGATGGCGAGCGCGACCGCACCGGCCAACGCCGAAAAGTGGCCCATCGGCCGGACAACGAACTCCCAGCTCAGGATGCCGATCACGATGGAGGGCACCCCGCTGAGCACCTCGCTGACGAACCGCACCGCCAAGGCGAGCGGGCGCCCGCGGTGCTCGGCCGCGTACAGGCCGGCGCCGACTCCGACCGGGATAGCCATCAGTGACGCGATACTCACGAGGAGCAGGGTGCCGACGACCGCGTTCGCCATGCCACCGCCTGGCTCGCCGACCGGTGCGGGAAGCGCCGTGAAAAACGACCAGTGCAGCGCGGCGCCTCCCTCGCGCACCAGATGCCCCCCCAGCGCCGCGAGCGGCGACACAGCGAACGCCGTCGCGGCCACCACCACGGCCATGAACGCGCCGCCGACGACACGCCGCCGCCGGATGCTGCGCGGCGTTGCGCGCGCGCGCGCGGCGTTGGCGGTGCCGCTCCAATGCGTGGTCGCAGGCGAGGCCGGGGTCACGCGTCCCCCGGCCGTCGGACCCGCCAGACGAGCCAGCGGGCGAGGGCATTGACCAGCAACGTCACGAGCAGCAGGGTCGCTCCCGCCGCCATGAGGGCTGCATGATGCAGCGTCGCCGACGCTTCCGCGAACTCGTTGGCGATCAGCGAGGCGAGCGTGTAGCCCGGCGCCAGCAGCGACGCCGACATCTCGTGCCGGTTGCCGATGACCATTGTCACGGCCATCGTCTCGCCGAACGCGCGTCCGAGCCCCAGAATCACGGCGCCAACCAGGCCGGATCTCGCGTACGGCAGGACCGCATGCCGAAGCATCTCCCAGCGCGTCGCCCCGAGCGCAAGCGCCGCCTCGCGCTGCGCATCGGGGACGGCGGCGAGGACTTCACGCGCGACGGCAGCGATGTACGGGAGGATCATGATGGCAAGCAAGAGTGCCGCCGCGAGCATCGACGGCCCGTAGGCCGGGCCGGCGAAGAGAGGCGTATCCGCGAGACCGAGCGTCTCCGTCAGCACCGGCATCACTCGGTCCCGCAGGAGCGGCACAAGGACGAACAGTCCCCACAATCCGTAGATGACGCTTGGTATCGCGGCGAGCAGGTCGAGCGCGAACTCGAGGATGCTGCGGAGCCAGGCCGGTGCGACCTCGGCGGAGAAGATCGCGACGGCGAGCGCGAGCGGCGTCGCGAGCGCGAGCGCGAGCGCCGAGGAGATCACCGTGCCGTACACGGCCGGGGCGACGCCGAACACACCGTGCACCGCATCCCACTGCGCGCCCGTGAGAAATCGCCATCCGAAGGCCTGCAGTGCCGGTGACGCCGCCACGAAGATTCGGGCGCTGAGCACCAACAGCAGCACGAGGACGCTGATCGCGCAGAGCGTGGTCAGCGTTTGGTACAGGCGGTCGCCGATCGGCGAGTGACGGAGCGAGGACAAGGCCGGATGAAGTTCTCGAAGGCGGAGCGATGTGCGGCCTGACGACTGACCGCGCGCTCAAACGGGCGCGCCCGCGCCATCGCCCCTCACGCCGAGCGTGTCGCGCTCGTCACGGTCGGAGGAGCGAGTGGCAGGCGGGCGCCCACCTACTTGGCGGCGGTGAGTGCGTCGAGTTGCTTGAGGACCGGCGGCACGAGCGCCGACGGCAAGGGTGCGTAGTGGAGCGCCGTGGTCACCTTCTGGCCGTCGGTCAGGGCATACCGGACGAAGTCAGCGAGCTTCTTGGCCTTTGCGGCGTTCGCCATCCTGGCGTCGATCAACAACCAAGTGTACGACGTGATCGGGTACGCGCCGCTGCCCGCGGCGTTCACGACCGACACGCGGGTGTCGCCTCCAGACATGCGGCGGACGGCGCCCGCCGCCGCCTCGGTCATCGACGCCTGGTTGGGAGTCACGAAATGCCCTGCCGCATTCTCCACGTCGGCAAAGGTCAGATTGTTCTGCATGGCGTACGTCAACTCCATGTATCCGATGGCGCCGAGGATCTGGCGCACCTGTCCGGAGACCCCCTCGTTGCCTCGGCCGCCGATTCCCACCGGCCACGCGACGGACATACCCTTGCCCGGGCCGCGTGCCCACGACGGGCTGATGGTCGAGAGATAGTCCGTGAACACGTACGTCGTGCCGCTCCCGTCCGCGCGATACACAACCAGGATGTTGCGATTCGGGAGCTTCGCTCCGGGATTCAGCGCCGCGATACGCGAGTCGTTCCACTTGGTGATGCGGCCCTGGTAGATATCGACGAGCACGGGCCCGGAGAGCTTCAGCTTGCCGCGGAGGCCCGGCAGGTTGTACGCGGCGACTACGGCGCCGATCACGGTCGGCACGTGCAGGATGCGCCGCTCGGCCAACTGCGCCAGTTCAGCATCCGTCAGGGGGGCGTCGGACGCGCCGAAATCGACGGTCCGCTCGGAGAGTTGGCGAATGCCGCCACCCGAGCCGATGGACTGATAGTTGATGCGGATGCCGACCTTGGCGACGTAGTCGGAAATCCACCGCGAGTACATGGGATACGCAAAAGTCGCGCCGGCGCCCGTGAGGTCAACGGACTGGGCCGAGATCGGCCCGGCCACCAGCGCAAGGAGCAACGAAAGAAAGGCGCGAGCGCGCACGTGCAGCCTCGATCGAAAACGGTTCACTCGGGACACCGGTGCGTCCCGCCCTGCCCCCAAACCAAGTCAAATGTCGGTCTCGGCGCAGTTGCCTGCCTGCAACAATGAAGTAACACCACGGTTCCGCGCAATACGAAGTGACGACCGAGGTCAAGCCTCGGCAGGGGCCGCCTCGTCGGGAAACCAGACGCTGATCGTCGTGCCCTCGTTCACCGCGCTACTGGCGGCGACGCGGCCTCCATGCGCCTCGGCCAGGTGCTTCACGATGGACAGCCCGAGGCCGGTGCCGCCCTGCTCCCGCGAGCGCGCCGGATCCGCTCGGTAGAACCGCTCGAAGATGCGGGGAAGGTGCTCGGCCGCGATGCCGCAACCCGTGTCGGCGACGCTGATCGTCACGCCACCCGGCGTGCACGACGCGCGGAGTGTGACGCCGCCTTCACTCGTGTGGCGCAGCGCATTCTCGACGAGGTTGGCGATGATCTGTCGCACGGCCGTAGGGTCGGCGAAGACGCGGTCAGCCCCGGATTCGACCTCCACATCGAGACGGAGCCCCTTGCGCGCGGCATCGGCGCGCGCGGCCGCGAGGTCCTCGCCGATGACCGTGCGGACGTCCACCCGCTGCGGGGCCGGCACCCACCCGCCCGACTCGATGCGCGACAGGTCGAGCAAGTCGTCTACGAGTCGCTGCATCCGCCGCGTGTGAGACGCGATGCTCTGCGCGAACTGTCTGCGCGCGGACGGCGGCGGGTCGTCGTCCGCCAAAGTCTCCGCGAAGCCGCGGACCACCGTCAACGGGGTCTTCAGTTCGTGCGAAACGTTGGCGACGAAGTCGCGGCGCACGGTCTCCAGCCGTCGCAGCCGGGTCAGGTCGAGCAACGCCACGACGGCCCCGCCACGCTGGTCGAGCGGGCGCGCCGTGACGTTGTACACACGCCCACCGATGGACGCTTCGGCATCACGCACGGTATCGCCTTGCATCGCCCCCGCGATGATGTCGCGAAGGTGCCGATCACGCGGCAGGAAGTCGCTGCCGAACGGCAGCGGCGCGCGCAGGCCCAGCATCTGGCGGGCGGTTTCGTTGATTCGGACCACGTGCTGCCGCACGTCAAGGACGAGAATCCCCTCATTCAGCGACTCGGCCAGCTCGCGGAGCAGGGCTTCCTCGGCGCGAAGGGCCTCGAGGCGGGTGCTCAGCTGCTCAGCGAGTTGGCTGATGGCGATGGCGAGGTCGCCTACCTCGCCAGGTGCGGCGCGGGCAGGACGCCGGTTGAAGTCGCCGGCCGCGAGGGCGCGGGCGACGCCGCTGAGTTCGATCACGGGTTTCGAGACCGCTTGCGCGAAGAACCAGGACAGGACGATCGCCACGGCCAGCGTCCCCAGCCCGGCGATCGCGACGTCGCGGCGCGCGGTCGCGATGATGGCGCTGAGAGAGGCGGTCGTCAACGAGACGCGGGCGAAGCCTGGAACTGCGCGCACCGCCACATACACTTCTTCATCGCCGGCCGACGCGCTCCGGCGGCGTGAGGTACCCATGCCGGACGGCGCGGCGCGCGCCGCGGCAATCTCCGGCCGCAGCGCATGGTTCTCCAGGTGCGCGAGCTCGTCTCCGTCGAATTCCGAGTCGCCGCGCACGACGCCCTGCGCATCGACCAGCGTGACTCGATGTCCGGTCAGGGCGCCCAGCCGGTTCGCCAGCACGTCGGCCTCGACACCGGGCTGCCACTGTTCCGCGACGAGTCGCGCCTCGCTCGCGAGCCGGCGCGTGGTCTCGTCGGCGAGTCGCACGCCGAGGGACCGGTCGACCACGACGGCGAGAAGCAGGACCAGGACGCCGACAACCGCGACGGCGCCGAGCAGAAGGCGCTCCGTCAGCTTCATGCGTCGCGCGGCGCCTTGAGGCGATAGCCGAAGCCGCGCACCGTCTCGATGAGGTCGCCTGCCGTGCCGAGCTTGGTGCGCAGCCGCTGCACGTGCATGTCCACGGTGCGCGTCTGGATGTCGGGCGCGGCCTCCCAGACGTTCTCGAGGAGTTGGGCACGACCCTGCACGCGCCCACGTCGCTCCGCCAGCAGGAGCAGGAGCTTGAACTCGGTGGGGGTGAGCTCCACGTCGCTGCCGCGCACCGACACCGTGTGCGCCGCACGGTCAATGGCGAGCGCGCCGATGACAAGCATTTCGCCGGCGGCCGGCGCCGCGGTGCTGCGCCGCAGGATCGCCTTCACGCGCAGCACCAGCTCCTGCGGACTGAATGGCTTCGTCAGATAGTCGTCCGCGCCGAGCGAGAGCCCCTTGATGCGGTCGGGTTCTTCCTTGCGGGCCGTGAGCATCAGGACCGCGATGCCCGCGGTGGCTTCGTCGGCGCGCAACTGCTCGAGCACGTCGAACCCCGAAAGCCCCGGCAGCATGAGGTCGAGCACCATGAGCGCCGGGCGTTCTCGCCGCGCCGTCGTCAGCGCTTCGCTGCCGCTCGATGCCGACGAGACGCGGTACCCTTCCTTGGCGAGGTGGTAGACCACGAGCGCCACGATGTCCGGCTCGTCGTCGACGACGAGGATGCGCTCCCGGGGCTTCGGTTCGGTCACGTCGGCTGCTCCTGCAGTTGCCGCACGATCGTCGCGATGATGAGATCGATGGCCACCTTGTTGTGTCCGCCGCGCGGGACGATGAGGTCGGCGTAGCGCTTGCTGGGCTCGACGAACTGCAGGTGCATCGGCTGGACCGTGGTGAGGTACTGGGTGAGGATCTCCTCGAGCGGTCGTCCGCGCACCTTCATGTCGCGGCGGATGCGGCGAATGAGGCGCTCGTCGGCGTCGGTGTCCACGAAGACCTTCACGTCGCAGCGGTCGCGCACGCGTTCGTCCACGAAGAGCAGGATGCCGTCCACCACGATGACGTCGGCTGGCGCGACGGTCTTGCTCTCCTCCGCGCGCAGGTGCCGCACGAAGTCGTAGATGGGCTTGTCAATCGGTACGCGCGCCCCGAGCTGATCGAGGTGGGTGACCATCAGATCCATGTCGAACGCGTCCGGATGGTCCCAGTTCACCTTGCGGCGCTCATCCAGCGTGAGATGCGCAAAGTTCCGGTAGTAGGCGTCCATGTCAATGAACGCGACGGAGGCCGGGAGCGCCTCGGCGATGCGCTTGGCCACCGTGGACTTGCCGGAGCCGGTGCCGCCGGCGATGCCGATGATGAGTGGCTTCATGACGTGGAAGGTCGGAGCGCTGGATGCACGATGTCCGCACGGCGCGTCGCGCGAAAGTGCCGCTGCGGTCACAGTATTGTATCGGAATCCGTCGAGCCCGGCCAATCGCGGCCGCTCGGCACGGCGCCTGCAGGCACCGCTCCCCACCGGGCGCGGGCCTCTATAGTTTTCTTCCATGTTGCCATCGCTTCGCGCGGCGCTCCTCGGGAGCGCCGCACTCATTGGGATCCCCGCCGGCGGACACGCGCAGGGCATTCCGGTCGATCTCGTGGTCGCGGCGACCACCGACGTGCACGGGCGCCTGCGCGCGTGGGACTATTTCGCCGACACCGCCGAGACGACGCGCGGCCTGTCGCGACTGGCCACCGCCGTGGATTCGCTGCGCCAGGCCAACCCCGAACGCGTGATCCTGGTGGACGCCGGCGATCTGCTGCAGGGCAATCCGATGACGTTCGTGGCGTCGCGCACGTCGGCAATGCCGAGTCCGGTGATGGCCGCGATGAACGCGATGCGGTACGACGCGGCCGCGGTGGGCAACCACGAGTTCAACTACGGCGTTCCGTTCCTCGAGCGCGCGGTGTCGCAGGCGCGATTCCCGTTTCTCGCCGCCAACGCCCGGCGGCCGGACGGCTCGCGCGCCTTTCCCGCGTTCACGCTGATTGAGCGCGCTGGCATCAAGGTCGGCATCGTCGGGGCGACGAACCCGGGGGCGAACATCTGGGATCGCTCCAACTTGCGCGGGCGCCTGACGGTCACGGACATCATTCCCGCGGTGCGTGTCGCGGTGGACTCCGTGCGCGCCGCGGGCGCCGAGCTCGTCGTGGCGCTGGTGCACGCGGGGCTCGGTGGGGCGAGCAGCTTCGACACCACCGGGACCGGCGGCGAGAACGTGGCCGCCGAGGTCGCGCGTCAGGTACCGGGGATCGATCTCATCGTATTCGGCCATTCGCATCGCGAGGTGGCCGACACGACCATCAACGGTGTGATGCTGATGCAGCCGCGGCAGTGGGCGGGGAGCCTCGCCGTGGCGACCATCCGGTTGCAGAACCGCGGTGCGGCGTGGTCCGTCATTGACAAGCGCGGCGCGTTGATCCGGGCCGGTGGCCATGCCGAAGCGCCCGCCGTCGTCAGGGCGGTTGCGTCGGCGCACGACGCCGCCCGCAACCAAACCAGTCGCCCGATCGGTTCCACGGGAGCCGTCTGGCGCTCCGACTCGGCGCGCACGCACGCGACGCCGCTCGTGAACTTCGTGCTGGATGTCGAGCGCCGGGTCTTCAACGCCGACCTTTCGTCAACCGCGGCCTTCGACCTCGGCGCCACGCTCGGGCCGGACAAGATCACCGTGGCGCAGCTGGCTCGACTCTATCCCTACGAGAACACGCTTCAGCTGGTGAAGATCAGCGGCGCCGCGCTGCGCGCGTATCTGGAGCAGAGCGCGCGGTACTTCGAGGTCGCCCCCGGGGCGGTGCCGATAGTGCGCCCCAGCCCCGACATCCCGGGCTACAACTTCGACATTATCGGCGGCGCCGAGTACGCGATGGACCTGAGCAGGCCAACGGGTTCGCGGATCACGCATCTCAGCGTGCGCGGACGCGACGTCGCACCGACGGACTCATTCACCCTTGCCGTGAACAACTACCGCGCCGGCGGTGGCG
>JAKAJN010000138.1 GCA_021813725.1 bacterium
GGTTGCGCGCCCGCGACCCTGTCCCGACGAAGCCCGGGCAGACGAGGGTCACCGAGACGCCAGAGCCCGCGAGCTCGATGCGCAGCGAATCGAAGAAGCCGTGCAGCGCCGCCTTGGCCGCCGCGTAGCCCGAGCGCAGGGGCACGCCCGTCTTGCCCGCCAAGCTCGACACCACGACAAGACGCCCGCGGGATGCGCGGAGCGCGGGCAGGGCGGCAAGCGCACAGTACACCGAACCGAGGTAGTTCACGCGCATCAACCGCTCGAAGACCGCGCGGTCGGTGACGTCCTCGGCGCGAACCCACATCGCCTGCCCGGCATTGCAGATGAGCGTATCCACCCGACCGAAACGGGTTACAGCGTGCTGAATGAGTACGTCACAGTCGGCTTGCACGGTGACGTCGGCGCGAACCGCCTCGACCTCTGCGCCGGCGGCACGGCATTGCTCGACTACCGCGTCCAGCCGGGCGACGTCGCGCGCGCTCAGCACTAAACGTGATCCTTGCGCGGCAAGCTGTCGCGCGACCTCCGCACCGATGCCAAGCGACGCACCGGTGAGGACGACCACCTGACCGCGCCACGAGCTCACACCATTCACGCGTTGAGCGCCGCGATCACCTGCACCTCCACGGAGTAGCCGTAGTGCAGCGCGTTCACGGGGACCACAGCGCGTGCGGGTTTGTGGTCGCCCATCAGGGCGACGTACGCCGCGTTGAAGCGCCCCCAGAGTTCCATGTCGGAGATGTAGACCGTCACCTGCAGCATCCGATTCAGGTCGCTTCCGGCGGCCTGCAGCACAGCGCGGATGTTCGAGAACACCTGCGCCGTCTGCTCCTCGATGGTTCCGACGCGGTGTTCCTTCTGCCCCGGAACGATGGGAAGCTGGCCCGCGACATACACGCATCCGTTGTGGACGATGGCCTGGGAGTAGTGGCCGGCGGGAGTCGGGGCGGTGGGGGTGGTGATGGCGTGCATGGATGGTGACGGTGGACGGTAGACGGTGGACGGTAGACGGTCGACGGACGAGGCTGCCACCCAGTAGCTTAAGGTATTGAGGCGAGTGTCGCTTCTGCCGTGCGCCGTCTGCTTCATCCGTCCTCTGTCCTCTGTCCTCGGTCTGCTGTCCTCCGTCTGCCGTCCACCGTCATGACCTCAGTCGATGTCCTCGCCTTCGCGCCCCACCCCGACGACGCCGAGCTATTATGCGGTGGCACGCTTGCGAAACTCGCCCGCCAGGGGCGCCGCACCGCCATCATTGACCTGACGCGCGGCGAGATGGGGACGCGCGGCTCGGTGGAGATCCGGGCTGCCGAGGCGGCCAGGGCGGCCGACGTGCTGGGCGTTGCCGTGCGCGAGAATCTCGGGCTGTCCGATTCGCGGCTCGAGAACACGCCGGAGACGCGCCTGCAGCTGGTCTCGGTGCTCCGCCGGCTGCGTCCGCAGGTGGTCATTGCACCGGCGCCCCGGGGACGGCATCCTGACCACCGCGTGGCGGCCCAGCTCATTCGCGACGCCTGTTTTCTCTCCGCGATCCGCAAGTTGGACCTGGGACGCGAACCACATCGCCCGCGCAAGCTGCTGCACGCCATCACGTACCGCGAAGATCACGTGAAGCCGACCTTCGTGGTGGACATCTCGGCCGAATTCGACACCAAGCTCCGGGCCATCGCCTGCTACGAAAGCCAGTTCGAGGGAGTCATTCAGGCCGGCGAGGTGTATCCAACGGGGGAGCCACTCGCCGACGTCGTTCGCCATCAGTCGGCGCACTACGGCTCGCTGATCCGCTGCGCGTACGGCGAGCCGTTCTGGACGCAGGAGACGATGAAGGTAGATGACGTGATGGCGCTTGAAGTACAAACGTTCTGAAGAGAGACAACCGAGAGAGAGCCGAGAGACAACCGAGAAGAAACCAACTTGAGAGACGCTCGCCTGATCGACATTTCCTGCCTCCTTCGTCCGGGCACGCCTGAGTGGCCGGGGGATACGCCGTTTTCTTGCGGCTGGACCTGGCGGATGGCCGAAGGGGCGAGCGTCAATCTGTCAACGCTCACGACCAGTCCGCACGTCGGGACCCACGCCGACGCGCCGCTGCACGTGCGTGATGGCGCGGCGCCTAGCGACGCGCTCGCACTTGACGCGTTCATCGGTCCCGCTGTCGTCCTCGACGTGACGGCTCTTCACGGGGAGTTGAACCGAGCGGCACTGCGCTCTGCGGGACTGCGCGAGACGCCCACGCGGCTGCTCCTGAAAACGGGACGCGCCGTCGCCGCTGGCGCCTTTCCCGGCGCCTGGCCCGCGTTGACCGCGGACTGCGCCGCCTCGCTCGTCGCCGACGGACTTCGCCTGCTGGGCGTGGATTGCCCCAGCGTGGACCGGCGCGAGGCGACGACGCTCGCCGTGCACCACGCGCTGTTCGATGGTGGTGCATGCATTTTGGAGAACCTGGACCTTTCCATTCCCACCGCAGGATCGTACGATCTCATGGCCGCACCACTCAAACTCGGCGGCCTCGATGCCGCGCCAGTACGCGCGGTCCTGCGCTACCCTTCCTCAGACTTCTGACCATGCCTCGCCTGACTGATTCACCTCTCTTCCTTCGCACGCTCATCGCCGTTGGCGTTGCCGGGGCGCTCATCGCCGCCGCACGGCCCACGGTCAGCCATGCCGCACCGCAAGGCGGCGCCGTGGTCCAGGTGCGCGACTTCGAGAAGGCCTCCACCGTTGATGTCGTCGCGTGGAATGCGACGGAGCCACAGTTCGGCATCCGCACGTGGGTGCGCCGCAACGGCCAGGCGGACCGCTATCACTACCTGTGGGTGAACGCCGACTACCCGGCGATTCGCGACGCCGGCAATGCGCAGGGGCTCAACCGTCCGCTGCAGGTGACGAACCTGCGCGACGACCAGAACTGTGTGAACGGCCGCTGCAGCCCCACGGGCATCGTGCGCGCGCGCGTCCCGGACGACGCCCTCCGCAAGGCGAGTGGTGACGTATCGGTGAAGTTCATCACCAACAGCGGAGCGGAGATCGTCTTCACGGCGCGCCGTCCGCTGATTGATGCCTATCTGGCATCCGTGGACTCGTTGAAGAACGCGCTGAAGAAGTAGCGGCGTCGTTCGATGCGCGACGCAGCCCCGCCCGTTCCTTACGGGCGGGGTCGTTGCAAGCGCGCCAACTCAGTGCGCACCGAGTCCTATTCGGCGCGCCACGGGGGATGCTCGGGGCGCCGCTGCCGCAGCGCGACGAAGTTCTCATACGCGGCAATCGCGCCCGTCGTGTCGAGCATTACCGCCGCCAACCGCCTCTCGAGGCGGAGATGCGGCGTCGGCGTCTGGTAGAAGTCCGCCATGATGGCGTCGTGTCGAGTGCGCCGGCGCACGGCCGCCAGCGCGGCCGCGGTGTCACCGGCATCGGCCAACAACTGCGCGACAGCCAGGTTCTCGTTGGAGACGCGCACGCCGTCATGCGACGAATTGCCGACCAGCGACCACCAATGCCGCCGAGGGAGCGGGAGCGCGCGGACACGTGCGTCGAGCGCCCGCGCGGACTGCAATGCACCTCAATTGAGCAAGCGTGCGCGTTGCGCTTCCCGCAGCACCGGACACTCGACCCATCGGCCGTATTCCGGGAGGCCGTCGAGCGCACCAGCACGATCCTCGGCATCCAAAGTCCTGAGCAGTGCGATGGCGGCAGCGACACCCGTCGTGTCACCGTGTAGCATCCGCCATTGCGACACCCAGCACGAAGCGACACCGCGCACGGTCAGACGTGACACCGGCACGCTGGCGCCGTTCGCAACACGCTGCATGACCGCGAGAACGTGCCGGAACAGCGAATCCTCCGGCGCGCCACGAGACATCACCTCCCAGATGAAACGATGTGCGTTCTCCGCGATATCGTCGTATTCGGGAGGCTCGGAACGAGAACCCAACTCCAGGTAGTGCCTGTAGTGTTCACGATAGCGAGAGTAATCGCCGCGGATTTGCCAGCAAGACGCCGCGAAGTAGTTGGGGAGTCCCTTGCCTTGCCCTTGCTTCGTCTGCTCCCACCGCACGAGGAACGAATCGGCGTAGATCGCCGTGCCCGGACGGGCCAGCACCAGCGTCATCAGGCGGCCCAGCGTCCGCCCCGCGGTGGCAGGCTCCGGACGCAGTAGTTTGGCCTGCGCACCGTCTCTGAACGCCGCCTCGTACAGGACCGGCCAAAACGTGTGGTCGAACCCGTAGTACGTCGTGTTCGTAAGTGGTCGATGCGGCTCTATCGTCTCGAAGCGCTCGCTTGTTGCGAGCGCCTGTCGCGAGTGCGCGGAATCTCCTTCGAAGATCCCCACCCAAAACGCCATGCCGACCGGACCTTCCTGCGACCAGTTGCGGAGTTCAAGTGTGCGGGCATTTGCGACCCGGGCACGCCGGCGCCAGTTCCTGAGCGTGGCGCGCGGACCGAAGCTCACCGCTGAAGATGATGATGTCCTGATCCGCCGCAATCCGCACAGCCTGCAGCGCGCTTCGCAGGTTGTGGCGAGCATGCTCCGCATCGGACTCCGGCCACAGCAGGTTCGCCAGCCGGTCTCTCGTGCAGCCGAGCTCGCCGCAGAGCGCAAGCCGGGCGAGCGCCGCCTCCGCACGACGCTGCGACAGGCGGGCAATCGAAGCGCCCGACTCTTCGTGGAGTCCGAAACCACCCAGCAACCGAAGCGTGAGCATATCCTGGCGGAAAACCTCCGGGACCGAGACGCCGGAGGGGCTGGAAATGGCCGGTATCATCATCGCGCCATCGGCGGGCGCGGCAAGCGACCTCGATAGCGACGAGAGACCGCGCGAAACCCCTGAGAAGCGCGTCAGACAGGCCAGATAGTGTCGTTTCGGACGTTTGGTGGACGACGAGCGGACGAGCAGCGGACGTGCCGCGCCTATCGTGTCGCTCGCAGGGTCTGGTCGGTCGACCGGGTTCGGTCACGCAGCTCAACGATAGGCGACGCAACCCTCAGAAGGAGTTCATGATGCGCAGCATGAAGCACCTTGCCGGCATCCTGCCGGCCCTCGTTCTGGCAGCCTGTCTCGACCAGGCGCCGGAGAACGGCCCCACCGCGCCAATGGAAGTTGCCGCGCTGGCCTCGGCCCGCGGCGCCGCGATTGCGCATTCGATGTGCGCGTCCTGTCATGGCGCAGACCTCAAAGGCGGCGCCGTCGACGACGTCGAGTGTCCCTCGCTCGTAGTGGCTCGAAGCTACTCGCTTGCCGAGTTCGACGCCTTGCTGACCACCGGCGTCGCACGCGATGGCATCTCCACCAACGGCTACATGACAGTCACGCACACGCTCTCGCCCACCGACCGGGCGAACGTGCACCAGTACCTCAAGACGTACGATGACCAGTGAACAGCTCGTGGGTGTGCCCGGCTGCTCGGCTCGACCCTGCGCGAAGGACCTTGGGCCGGGCGTGACGCGGCATTGACTCCCTCAACACGTCACGCAAGACACCTCTCGAGTGGACAGCGCCCGGTGATGAACCGGGCGCTGTCGTGTTCCCGCCACGGCGGACGTGACCGTAGCGCCGCACGCCACGGGTAAACACGCTGAGCAGGAGGACCGCGCCTAAGAGCGCACCGAGGGAACCGGCGAAGGCGATAATGTTGTATTCTCTCATTCGGCCCGCACTCGCATCGATGGGCGCGTGACGGCGCGCTCAAAGCCCTCCCGGCACGGGGCGCCAGCCCTGCGGTCACGACGCACCGCCAATGCCAATTCTTCTCACGTTCGCAGAGTCAGCCCATGACCACCCACACCCACTACCTCTGGTTCAACACCAAGCGTCCGCAGGAGATCATCGACATCACGGACGAGGTCGCCGAGCAGGTCCGCGTCAGTACGGTGCGCGAGGGTCTTGTGCTCGTCTCCGCGATGCACATTTCCGCGTCGGTTTTCGTCAACGATCACGAGTCGGGACTCTGGCACGACATCCTGCATTGGCTCGAGCACACCATCGCGCCGTGGGATCCGCCGCGCTACCGACACAACGACACGGGGGAGGAGAACGCCGCCGCCCACCTCCGTTCGCTCACCATCGGTCACGAGGTCATCGTCCCGATCACGACTGGCCAACTCGACTTGGGCCCGTGGCAGCGCATCTTCTACGGCGAATGGGACGGCCAGCGAAAGAAGCGCGTGGTCATCAAGGTGCTGGGGGACGCGTAGTCCGCAGGGCGTCGCGGCCTACCGCCCCGAGGCGAGCGGCGCGGCCAGCGCGGCTTCGAATGCCGGCGTCCCGCGCAGGCGATCCCAGCGCGGATCGATCCGCAACAAGCTGGCACTCTGCCACGAAGGGCCGTTGACGATGCGAGCCACGTCCCGGAGCGCGGCGTCTGGCTTGCCAAGCCGCGCCAGAATCCACGCGCACCGCTCGGCGATTAGCGAACTGAAGAAGGCGTCTTCCCGG
>JAKAJN010000139.1 GCA_021813725.1 bacterium
CGCGCGTACTTGATGGCGAACGGCACGAGGTGCCAAGGTTTGTACTTGGGGCTGAGCATAAGCCAAAACTACTCGGGGGGCGGGGTGCGGGGGCTTGGTGAGAGGGGAGGAGTACGGTGAGGGGGGGCGCGACAGGAGGCCTGCCCCCCACTCCTTCTCCCACCTACACTCCTCTCCCCTCGCCAAGCCCTCGCACCCCGCCCCCCTCACCCCGCTCCTCCCTTCTACCTCATCGGCCGCTTGATTCCCTTCGCGCGTGCCGTCTCCACCGCAGTGTCGTATCCCGCATCCGCATGCCGCGCGACGCCGATGCCGGGATCATTCGTCAGTACCCGCTCGAGGCGAAGCCGCATTTCTGGCGTGCCGTCGGCGACGATCACCTGCCCCGCGTGGAGCGAGTTGCCGATCCCCACGCCGCCACCGTGGTGGAACGAGACCCAGCTGGCCCCGCTCGCCACGTTCAACAGTGCGTTGAGGATGGCCCAGTCGGCCACCGCATCCGTGCCGTCCTTCATTCCCTCCGTTTCGCGGAACGGCGAGGCGACCGAGCCGGTGTCGAGATGGTCGCGGCCGATCACGATGGGGGCTGAAATCTCCCCCGTCGCCACGAGGTCGTTGATGGCAACGCCGAACTTGGCCCGGTCCCCCTGCCCCAGCCAGCAGATGCGCGCCGGCAATCCCTGGAAATGGATGCGTTCCTGCGCCATCGTGATCCACCGTCTCAGGTGCGCATCGTGCGGGAAGAGGGAAAGCACCAGGTCATCCGTGCGCGCGATGTCGGCGGGATCTCCCGAGAGCGCCGCCCAACGGAACGGCCCCTTCCCTTCGCAGAAGAGCGGTCGGATGTACTCCGGCACAAATCCCGGAATCGTGAACGCGTCCTTGAGCCCGGCATCGAAGGCAACGGTCCGAATGTTGTTGCCGTAGTCGAACGCGATGGCGCCGCGGTCCTGCATCGCCCGCATCGCGCGGACGTGCTCGACCGCGCTCGCTGTGGAGCGCTCGAGATACTGCGCGGGATCGAGCGCGCGCAGCGCCGCGGCCTGCTCCAGCGACAGCCCGGCCGGGACATACCCGTTGAGCATGTCGTGTGCGCTGGTTTGGTCGGTGACCACATCGGGGATCACGCCGCGACGCACGAGTTCGGGCAACACGTCGGCGGCATTGCCAATGAGCCCAACCGACAGCCCTCGTTTCATCGCCTGCGCCTCACGCACCCAGGCGAGCGCCTCCTCGAGGTCCGCCGTCATCCGGTCGCAGTAGCCGGTCGCGAGGCGCTTCTCGATGCGCGCCGGATCGACCTCGACGCCGAGGAAGGCGGCGGTGTTCATGGTCGCGGCGAGCGGCTGCGCGCCACCCATTCCACCGAGCCCGGCCGAGAGGACGAACTTGCCCGCGAGCGAACCGTCGAAGTGCTTGCGCGCCAGGGAGCCGAACGTCTCGAATGTCCCCTGCACGATACCCTGCGAGCCGATGTAGATCCACGAACCGGCGGTCATCTGCCCATACATCATCAGGCCCCGCCGCTCGAGTTCGCGGAAGTGCTCCCAGGTGGCGAACCGCCCGACGAGGTTGGAGTTCGCGATGAGCACCCGCGGCGCATGCGCATGCGTGCGAAACACCGCCACCGGCTTGCCACTCTGCACGAGCAACGTTTCGTCCGCCTCGAGTGCGCGGAGCGCCGCGACGATGGCATCGAAGCACTCCCAGTTGCGCGCCGCCTTGCCCGTACCGCCGTACACCACGAGATCATCCGGGCGTTCGGCGACCTCGGGGTCGAGGTTGTTCATCAGCATGCGCAGGGCGGCTTCCTGCGGCCATCCCTTGCAGGAGATGGTCGTGCCGCGCGGTGCGCGAATCGCGTGGGCGGTGGCGGTCATAACACAGTCCTTTCCACGGCGACGAACTCGCGTCGCGTGATGGCTTGGGCAATGGCGTGAATGTCGGGCGAGAGCATGCGGTCGGCGGCGAGCGGTGCGACGAGGCGGCGGATGGCCTCATGCACGCGCTCGATGGGTGCGCTGCTGCGCAGCGGCCGTCGGCAGTCGAGGCCCTGTGCGGCGCACATCAGTTCGATGGCAAGGACGTTTCGCACGTTGCCCACGATGCGGCGCAGCTTCCAGGCCGCCCCCATCGCCATCGGCACGACGTCTTCCTTGCTGCCGTCGGTCGGAATGGTATCCACGCTGGCGGGGTGGGCCAGCACCTTGCACTCGCTCGCCAGCGAGGCGGCGGTCACCTGCGCCATCATGAAGCCGCTGTTGAGGCCGGCCCCGTTCGACAGGAACGGGGGGAGCCCTTCGTTGAGGTCCGGATGCACCAGCCGGTCAATGCGTCGCTCCGCCATCACCGCGAGATTCGTCAGCGCGATCGCGAGCACGTCGAGCGCCATCGCCACGGCCTGGCCGTGGAAGTTGCCGCCACTGAGCATCTCCCCATTGTCGAAGACCAACGGGTTGTCGGTGGCGGCGTTCAGTTCGCGCCAGATGAGCCCCTCAGCGAAGCGCAGCGCGTCGAGGACCGGGCCGTGTACCTGCGGCATGCAGCGCAGGGCGTACGCATCCTGCACGCGCGGGTCGCCGTCGCGGTGCGATTCGCGCAGCGGGCTGTCGGCGAGCAGCGCGCGCAGCAGTGCGGCGCTGTCGCGCTGGCCCTCCTGGCCTCGTGCGTCGTGAATGCGCGCGTCGAACGCGGTCGGCGTCCCCTTCAGCGCCTCGAGGGTCATGGCGCCGGCGGCGTGCGCCGTCTCCCAGAGCGTGCGTGCCTCGGCGACCGCCAGTGCGGCGATGGCCGTGTGCGCCTGCGTCCCGTTGATGAGCGAAATGCCTTCTTTCGGGTGAAGCGTGAGGGGGGCGAGTGCGGCGGCGGACAGCGCCTCACCGGCGGGCCGCCGCGCGCCATCTCGCGTATGCAGCTCCCCCTCCCCGATCAGCGTGACGGCCAGCTCGGCGAGCGGTGAGAGATCGCCGCTCGCGCCCACGCTCCCCTGCTCGTGCACGACGGGCCAGAGCCCCGCATTCAGCATGGCACAGATCAGGTCGGGGACGTCCGGGCGCGAGCCGGAGTAGCCCTTCGCCATCACGTTGGCGCGCAGCAGCATCATCGCGCGCACCTCGGGCTCCGGCAGTTCGGGACCGACCCCGGCGACGTGACTGCGCACCAGGTTCACCTGGAGCTGGGCCAACTGGTCGGGTGGGATATGCACGTCGGAGAGCTTGCCGAATCCGGTCGTGACCCCATACACGACTTCGTTGCGCGCAACGATGCCGGCGACGACGTCGCGCGTCGTCTGCATCCGCGCACGCGCGGCGTCGGAAAGGGCGACGCGGCGGCGGCGCAAGGCCACATCGAGCACGTCCGCGACGGAGAGTGAGGCGCCGTCGAGCAGGAGCGGGGCGGAGCGGGTCATGGAATCGGAACCAGAGACTGCCGGTAGCTGGCGCGATCGTAGTTGAACTTCAGGTCGGGTTCGGCCTTGAGCGCGACGAAGAACGTGAACGAGAAATTGCCGTTGGGCGCCTGCGTGAAGCCAAACATCGCACGCCAGTCGTGCAGGTCGCGCTGGAGCGTGACCTGGTGGCTGGCGAACTCGTTGCGCACGGCGTCGTACGACGTGCTCCACTGCACCGCCCACTTGGGGGTCAGATCGAAGCTGGTGCGCCAGTTGATGCTCGTCTGCGGCGGCACGCGAAAGTACGAGCCGCCGGCCGTCGTCGAGGAGAACTGCGTGTAGTCCACGGGCGGGGCGGCGAGCGCATTGCGCACGCAGACGTCGTACTGGATGGGGTTGGTCTTGAGCGCCTCGCACTGGATGGTGGGGTCGTACTCCACCACGCGGCCGTTGCCGCCGGGCGGACGCTGGCGGTTGGCACTCAGGCTGATGCTGGCCTCAAAGCCGCGTCCCACCGGCACCGCCGCCAATTGCTGGCGCATGCCCGACCCGGCGATCTGCTGACTGCTCCCCGACAGTTGTCCCGCGCCAATGGCGCCCGGGTAACCACCGCCGAGCATGCTCGCCGAGGTGTCGGCGCCGGCCGCGCTCGCACCAGAAGCACCGAACAGCCGCGCCAGCCAGCGCACCATCGCGGACTGGCGCGTCAGCGAGAGCGAGGCGGAGACGTTTTCGCGGAACGGGCTGAACTTCGCCGTGTCGCTGAGCACCGACCCTTCGAAGAGCGAATAGCCGACGTCGAGGGAGAAGCCCGGGAGCATCTCCGACGCCATGTTGAAGTTCATCCGATCGGTGGCAAACCCGCTGCGTCCCGTCTTGCGTGCGCGCTCGAAGTCGTAGACGAGCGGCGACATCCCGAGCGAGAGCAGCTTGACCTTGCGTCCGTCGTCACCCGGCGTCGTGTCGTTGGCCGCCTTCTTGAGCTTCGCCTCAAAGGATTGGTTCAGCCCCAGCGTCAGGCGATTCTGCGCCAGCGCCCCGAGGTAATCCGCGCGCGTCTTGCCGAGCGCCGCGAGGTACGCGTCGCTCACCTTGCCGGTGGGCGAGAACGACCAGCCGAGCGTCGGATTGATGGAGTGCCGGAAGCGCGCGACGGGACCAACGCCCCATCGCGAGAGCCCAAAGAAGGTCGGGCTCACCGCCAGTCCCCACGAGAGCCGCTTGGACTGGGAGATGAAATTGTTTCCGGTGCGCTCGGAGCGGACCCAGAACCCCGAGGGATCCACGTTGTCCATCGAGACGCTCGGGACGAGGTTCCAGGACCCTTGGAAGAACGTCGGCAGGGTCACGGCGGTCTTCCAGTCGAGCGTGGTCAGGTATGTCCGGCTGTAGATGCGCGTTTCGCGGCGGCTGGTGTCGCCCGGGTTCACGATCAGGCGCACTTCGGGAAAGTCGTTCATTCGGTCGCTGTAGCTGAACGACAGCGGGAGGTTGAACGACCCGATCTTGAATGGCGTGTTCAGCGACGCCGTGGTGTTGGCGGTGGAGCGGTCGAACTTCGCCGAATCCAGCACGCCGGCACGCTGGAAATAGCGGTACTTGAAGTCGCCCTGGGCGTCGAGATGCGAGCTGTTGGAGGTCGCGAAGTTGAAGCTCGGCGTCCACTCGGCGTAGCGGCCGATGTTGATGGCCTTCGCCGAGACGTTCACGCTCGGAAAATCCTGGTCCACCTGCTCGCGCCCGGGGTACTGCCGCCGCGTGCCGCCGACCGAAACGGCAAACGGCCCGACGGCGCGCGAGTAGTTGAGCATCGAGCTGATGGTCGCGAGCGCCGACATCGCGTTGAGCGCCGTCTGCCGCTGGACCGTCGTGCTCGTGACGTAGTTCAGGTTGGCGGAGATGCGCGAGGACTGGGAGAACTCCTGCGAGTGATTCCACGAGAACTGCGTGTTCGCCTGGCCGGTGCTCAGCGTGTGCCGCGACACGGCGAGCGTGCCGCGGACGAAGCGGTTGCGCCAGTTGTACTGGAACTGCGAGTTGAGGCGCAGCCATCCCGGGTCGGCCAAGCTGGCGCGCGCCGACGACCGCCAGTCGAGCGACACGGAGAGATCGGTGTAGTCGCTGAGGGCGAAGTAGTAGCCCACGTTCTCGATCGTGCGTCGGTAGGTCGGGCTGTTGCGCACCAGTTCGGCGAAGCCGAAGCGCGGCGTGAGCACGCCGCTGCGGCGTCCGGAGCGAATGTCCTGAAAGACGAACGGGAGCCAGAAGACGGGGACACCCTGCAGATAGAGCACCGCCGGGCGCGCGACCATCATGCTCTTGCGCACCATCTTGATCTCGCGCGACTGGAAATGGTAATGCGGCAGCGAGTCTTCGCAGCTCGTGATCATCCCGTCCTTGCCGTACGTGGACTCGCCGGTCGTCGAGTCGCCGGCGAATCCGCCAACGTGCGCGGAAACGACCCAACGCTCGCCACTCTGCTCCACCGTACGGATGTTGGTACCGATCCCCTGCTTCTGCGTGATGTCGTAGGTGGTGCGGCCGCTGGCGTTGATGTCGTCGCGCCCCGTCTCGCGCACCACAATCGCCGGTCCCAGGGCGATGGCCTTGTTCGTGGAGTCGCTGTAGCGGATCGTGTCGGCCGCGATCAGCGTCGGCTCGCGTTCGACGACCGCGCGCTCCGCCGGCCGACCGATGAGCGTGATGGTGCGATCGCCGGCCTGGAAATGCACGTAGTCCGCCTGATAGCGGACGAACGCATAGCCCTGACGCTCCATCAGCGCGGAAGCCACCGAGTCGGGCGGAATCCAGTGGACGAGCGCCGTGTCCTTTTGGACCGTGTCGGTGGCGGCACGCGCGTCCGCCGAACGCGGCGTCGGCTGGCGCGACGCCGTGGGGCGCGGCTGGCCGGTGCGCGGCACGCCGCGGCCCCCCGGAATCTGCGCCGTGGCGGCGTGCGCCACCGCGAGGGTCAGCGCGCCGAGTGCGGCGAGCCCCCGCACCGCCCGCCGCATCAGCTCCCCGAGGCGGCCG
>JAKAJN010000140.1 GCA_021813725.1 bacterium
GAGCGAGGAGAGGAGAAGGCGGGGAGAAAACCGGCAGACTTCAATGCTACCCCTTGATCAAGTGTGTTCCTATCGCGAGGGGCCCTGACAATGTGTAGGGCAATTGCCGCCTTTTGAAAGTCCCTCCGATGCATTGTCATTCAAGGATGCTAATTCCCGAGCACCGGAGTACCCCCATGACCCGCATTCGTGCCGCTGCCTTGTGCGCTCTCGTCGCAGTGGTTGTTGCATCAACCGCACAGGCGCAGGGCAAGGCCTATGGCAAGCCGCTGACGCTGACGGAAAAGACTTCCATCTCCAAGATCCTCGCCGATCCGCACGCCTTCCACGGCAAGCGCGTGCGGGTGGAGGGTACGATCGTCGAAGTCTGTGAGGAGCGCGGCTGCTGGATCAACATTGCGAGCGACAAACCTTTCGAGAAGATCCGGTTCAAGGTGGACGACGGCGTGATCGTCTTCCCGCTCGACGCGAAGGGGAAGCGGGCGATCGCCGAGGGCGTGGTGCAAGTGTCGCACCTCACCAAGGAGCAGGCGCTGGCGCAGGCGCGGGAGATGCACAAGGAACGCGGCACGCTCGCCAAGTTCGACTCGACCAAGTACCTGAAGGACGTCACCGACGTGCAGATCAAGGGCGAAGGAGCGCGGGTTCAGCAGTGAGCGGCACGCCAACGCCCGGCGACCTGTCCGCGCGTCGCGGCCGGGGCATTCCCTGGCGGCGGTGGAGCGTCGTGCTTCACCGCGACGTCGGCTACCTGGCCGCGGCCTTGACGATCGCGTACGCGATCTCGGGCATTGCCGTGAATCACATCGCCGACTGGAACCCGAACTACCGGGTGACCAAGACTTTTGTCTCGGTGGAGCCGCTGGCGCACCTACCGCCCAACGACCTTGTGCCGGCGGCGATGGAACGACTGGCGCTTACGGAGGCGCCGCGCAGCTCCTTCCAGCCCGATTCGCACACCGTGCAACTGTTCTATTCGGGGAAGGTCTACCACGTGGACCTGCCGACGGGAAAAGTGATGGTGGAGCGCACGCAATCGCGCCCGGTGCTGTTCGAGATGAACCAGTTGCACCTGAACCATGCCAAGCGGGCGTGGACCTGGATTGCGGATGTGTACGCGCTGGCGCTGCTGCTCCTCGCCGTCACAGGACTGTTCGTGCTCAAGGGGCGGCTTGGTATCACGGGACGCGGGGCGTGGCTCACGGCGGCGGGGTTTCTGCCAATCGTCTACTGGTTGGCCTTCCTTCAGTAGGGCAGATGCTGCTGTGATGTAGGTCGCTGGCGGACAGGGCGTGGCGGACGCTAATTGACCAAAGCTACGACTGGTCAACCCCACCCCGCCCGTCATGCCTTCTGCCTCTACGCCGAGTCGCAGCAGGGTGTCTCTGGTTCGCCCGCCCAATTGGGTTGCGGCGGCGGCGTGCCTGCTGCTCACCGTCTGCGGAGAGTCGCCCACGAGCCCGCGCGGCGGCACCGAACGCGCGGTGCGCCTGACGTTCGCGCCGGTCATGAACCAGGCGGAACGGCGAATCTTCAGCCAGGTGGCGAGCCGCATCGACAACGTCCGCCTCGTGCTGCGCAACGCCACGGGCGGCGTGGTGCTCGACACCGTCATCGCCTTTCCGCCGGGACAGGACAGCGTCGTGGTGGCGGCGACTATCGCCATCCACGGTGAGAGCGAGCGGTTTGGGGTGCGTTTCGAGCTGCGGGCCGGAACGACCACGATGTTCGAGGGAAGTCAGGAACTCGTTGCGCGAGCCGGGGCAAACACGACACCGCCGGCGGCGGTCCCGCTCGTCTTCATAGGCCCGGGCGCGCGCGCGACGCGCGTGACAGTGACGCCGGCCAATTCAACGCTGAGGGCGGGATCGACGGTGACGCTGACCGCTTCCGTCGTGGATGCCGCGGGCTCGGCGATCAACGACGCCATTCTCGCGTGGAGTTCGTCCAACGAGGCCATCGCGACGGTGAGTTCGGCCGGCGTGGTGACCGCGCTCAGCGTCCGAGGCGGCACGACGATTACCGCGCAGACGCTGGCTGGCGTCGGTGGCTCCGCTGCGGTGACGGTCACGCTTCCCCCGTCGAAGATCGTCGTGGCGGGTGGCGCCTCCCAATCGGGACCCGTGATGACCACGCTCGGCCAACCGTTCGCCGTGCAGGTGCAGGCGGCGGACGGCGTCGGCGTGGCTGATGTGGACGTCACCTTCGCCGCCGAGGCGTCAGGCGCGCTCGTGTCGACCGTCACGGCAAAGAGCGACGGCTCCGGCAAGGCCAGCACGTCGATGACACTCGGACGTACCGCGGGGGCGCAGTCGTTCACGGCGAGCGTCGCGGGGCTCACGGCCGTGTCGGTGACCGCGACCGCGACGCACGCTGTGGCCAGTACGATCATCGTCGTCAGCGGTGATGCGCAAACGGACACGACGGGTCGCACGCTCGCCGCGCCCTTCGTGGTGCGTGTGACCGATGCGTATGGCAACGCCGCCGCCGGCGTGAATGTCGGCTGGCGCCGCGTCGCAGGGGATGGCGCGCTCTCCGACGCAACGAGCGTGACCAACGAGGCCGGCGAGGCACGCGTGACCTATCGACTCGGATCCGCACCCGGGACCGAAACCGTGCAGGCCACGATCGCCGGATCGAGCACGACCGGCGTTACGTTCACGGCCACGGCGCGGCCGCGCGCCGCCGCACGCGTCGAGTACGTGAGTGGCAGCGATCAATCCGGCGTCGTGGGCACGCGCGTGCCGCAACCGCTGGTTGTGCGCGTGCTCGACGATCTCGGCAACGCCGTTGCCGGCGCCAGCGTCGCCTGGGCGATCACTGGTGGCGGCGAGCTTTCAGCGGCGGCGACCACGTCGGATGCGCAGGGACTGGCGCAGGTGACCGCGACGAACCCGACGACATCGGGAACGTATTTTGTCGTGGCGCGGCCAGCCGCATCGACTGGCACCAGTGTGCAGTTCCAGATGCTCGCGTTGGTCGGGCCACCGGCGAACCTGACGATCGCGGCCGGGGACGCGCAGTCGGCACCGATCGGGGTCGCGGTCGGTGTAGCGCCAGCCGTGAACGTCACGGACCGCTACGCAAATCCCGTAACCGGCCTTGCCGTGACTTTCGCCCCCTCGAGCGGCGGGAGTGTGACCGGGAGCCCCGCCATGACCAACGCGCTCGGACTGGCGGTGCTCGGTTCGTGGACCCTCGGTGCGACCGCGGGTTCACAGACCCTTGTTGCCAGTGCCGGCGGGTTGACGGTCACGTTCACGGCGACTGCGACGGTGCCGGTTGGGCCGCCGGTGTTGCGTGTGCTGCAGCAGCCAAGCGCCACCGTGCTGAACACCCAGACCTTTGCCACCGGTCCCACGGTCCGGCTCAAGACGGCGGGGGGCGCACTGCTGAAGACCGCGGGGGTCGTCGTCACGGTTGCGTTGAAGACGACTGGACCCACGCTGCGTGGCGTGCTGACCGCCACCACTGATACGGCGGGCGTGGCGACCTTCGGCACCCTGTCGCTCAAGGGAACCGTGGGCCTGCACGTGCTCACGTTCAGTGCGAGCGGTTACACCGGCGACACGTCGGCGACGTTCAAGCTGATCGCCGGTCCCGCTGTGACGGTCACCGCGTCGAGTGCGACGGCACTGAATGGCACGGCGGGAAGCGTGGTGTCGCCGACCCCAACGGTGATCGTGACCGATTCGTCGGGCAACGCCGTGGCCGGATCTGCCGTGACATTTGCCTTGCCAAGCGCGGCAAACGGCTCCGTGGCGGGCGGCGTGGTGACGACCGACACGACCGGGCGGTCGAGTCCGGCGAGCTGGACACTGGGCACGACCGTGCGGTCGGACACGCTGACTGCGACGGCCGCCGGGCTGGTGGGAAGCCCGGTGACGTTTGTCGCGACCGCCACGGCGGGGGCGGCGGCGCAACTGGTGAAGATCTCGGGCGATGCACAGACTGGCGTGACGGGCAATCCGCTGGCGGCGCCGCTGGTGGTGGAGGCGCGAGATGCGCTCAACAATCCCGTCACGGGCGTGAGCATCGGGTTTGCAGCGATTGCCGGCGGCGGATCACCATCCGTGGCGCACGTCACGACCAACGGAGCGGGGCAGGCGGCACTGACGCTCACCCTTGGACCGCCAGGGGCCGACTCGGTCAAGGCGTGCCTCCCGAGCTGTGCGACGGCACAGGTGGTCTTCTCCGCACTCTCGATTCCGGTGGGCGCCGACGCAATCTGGACCGGGACTACGAGCGCGGTGTGGAGCACAGCGGCGAATTGGAGTCCGGCGGTCGTGCCAGGGTCCGCGAACAAGGTGTTCATTCCCGCGGGGACGGCGAACAGCCCGGGGTTGACCGGTGACATCGCGCTCGCCGAACTGACGCTGGCACCCGGCGCAACGCTCGCCCTCGGGGCGCAGGCGATCAGCCTCAGCGGGGGCGTTCTCGCCACCGGTGCGTCGATGACCGGGACGGGCTACCTGAACTTCTGCGGCGGCACGCATACCGTCGCCGGCGGACTGGCCGGTGTGCTCGTGGACTGCGGAGCGACGGTGACGCCGTCGGGTGCCGCAACGGTCGCCGGGTGGCTCGAGACGCGCAACGGCTCGGTCTTCGATGCCGGGACGGCGGCGACGACGGTCACGGGTGATGCGCGCATGTACTCCGGGTCGCGCATCCGGATGACGCAGGCGGGCGCTCACCTCATCGTAAACGGCACGTACGATTCGAACCCCGGCGGCGACGTCGGTGACGCGTGGATGACCGATGGCGTGCTGGAGTTGAAGGGGAACCTCGCGGCGACGAACAGCTGCTGCTCGCAGAGCTTCCGCGCGGTGGGGGCGCACGTCACGCGCTTCAGCGGCAGCGCGGCGCAGAGCGTGAACTTCTACTACACCGACAACTGGTCGCGGAGCACGTTCGGCAATGTGGAGTTCACCGGCGGCAACACGGTGACGCTGGTGAACAACATGCGCGTGCACGGCACGGTGACGGTGACCGGGGCGACGAAGGTGGCCGGGGGAACGGTCTATCACGGCGGACAGTTGACCACGAGCGCGGCGAGCGACTTGAGCGGATTGGGCTACACGCAGCTCAACGGCGGCGGGGCGGTCTTCCCGCTGATCGCGGGCGTGGGGCCGGGCGAGATGCAGATCGCGGGGGCAATGACGGTGACACTGCCGCAGGCGGCGGTGACGCTGCCGACGAACCTGACTACGCATTCGGGCGCGGTGCTCGACCTCGAGAACAAAGTGCTGGCGGTGACCGGGAACTACGGGATGTATTCCGGCTCACGCGTGAAGATGATCACCGCCGCGGCTCGCTTCACGGTGAACGGCACGTACGATTCGAACCCCGGCGGCGACGTCGGCGACACATGGATGACTGACGGCGTGCTGGAGCTGAAAGGGAACCTGACGGCGACGAACAGCTGCTGCTCGCAGAGCTTCCGCGCAGTGGGAGCGCACGTCACGCGCTTCAGCGGCAGCGCGGCGCAGAGCGTGAACTTCTACTACACTGACAACTGGTCGCGGAGCACATTCGGCAATGTGGAGTTCACCGGCGGCAACACGGTGACGCTGGTGAACAACATGCGCGTGCACGGCACGGTGACGGTGACCGGGGCGACGAAGGTGGCCGGGGGAACGGTCTATCACGGCGGACAGTTGACCACGAGCGCGGCGAGCGACTTGAGCGGATTGGGCTACACGCAGCTCAACGGCGGCGGGGCGGTCTTCCCGCTGATCGCGGGCGTGGGGCCGGGCGAGATGCAGATCGCGGGGGCAATGACGGTGACACTGCCGCAGGCGGCGGTGACGCTGCCGACGAACCTGACCACGCATTCGGGCGCGGTGCTCGATCTCGAGAACAAAGTGCTGGCGGTGACCGGGAACTACGGGATGTATTCCGGCTCGCGCGTGAAGATGGCGATGGCCAGCGCCCTGTTCACCGTTGGCGGCAATGCCGACTTCAACCCCGGCGGCGACATCGGCGACACGTGGTTCACGGCGGGGACGCTAGACCTGAAGGGAAACTTCTCGGCGACCAACAGCTGCTGCGGCCAGAGTTTCCGGGCAACGGGGACGCACCTGACGCGCTTCAGCGGCACCGGCGCGCAGGGGATTGCCGTCTACTATCCGTCGTCGAGCCAAACCGCGTTCATGAACGTCGAGATCACGAATGCAAGCGCGTCAGGTGTCGCAACATCAGGGGGCGTGCATGTACTCGGCGGGTTCACGAACCTCGGGCGATTCACCATCAACACCGGGCATTTCCTGACCATCGGTGGTGCGATGACCCTGGGCGCGTCGTCCATCACGTCCAATGCCGGCAGCCTGAGCAAGGCCACCTGTTCAGCGGCGTCCGGCGCGGTGTTCAGCGGATTCAGCTGTCCGTAGCGTGGCTGATGGAAGTCGGCGCACATG
>JAKAJN010000141.1 GCA_021813725.1 bacterium
GTTGGCCTCGGCTGCCGCGACTCGCTGCGTCTCGAGATGGGGATGGCGCTTTACGGCAACGACATTGACGACACGGTCACGCCGCTCGAGGCCAACCTCGGCTGGCTGGTGAAGCTCAAGAAGGGTGACTTCGTGGGGAAGGCGGCGCTCGAGGCGCAGAAGGCGGCCGGCGTACCGCGCAAGCTGGTGGGCTTCACCATCGCCGACAAGGCGTTTCCGCGGCACGGGTATCCCGTGTTCGTAAACGGCGCGCCGAGCGGCACCGTGTGCAGCGGGACGATGAGCCCGTCGCTGGGATTGCCCATCGGCACGTGCTATGTGCCCACGGCGCACGCGACGGTTGGCAACTCAGTCGAGATTGACCAGCGCGGCAAGCGCGTGACGGCGACGATCACGGAGATGCCGTTCTGGAAGCATGGAAGTCATAAGTAGCAGACGGGAGACGGGAGACGGAAGACGGAAGATCCGTCGCCGCATCTCCCGTCTCCCGTCTTCCGTCTCCCGTCTGCCTCCCCCATGCGCGTACTGATCACTCTCACCGACGTCGAACCCGCCGTCCGACTGAACGCGATCCTGGAGAGCGTCCCCGACGTCGAGACGTTCGTCGTCTCGCCGATGGACGATCTGCCGGGGGCGGTGCAGCGGCATCGCCCGGATGTGATTGTCTTCTCGGGGGCGCTGCTCGACGCGCAGACGGTGGCCATCGTGCGCGACCAGCTCTGGCTCGGCACAGCGATGGTCGGCCTGGCTGACGTGGGCGATGCGGGGCTCGAGCATCGGCTCAAGCAGATTGGCTTCAGCGAGGTGATCACAAAGCCCGTCGCGGCGGAGGAGGTGGCGCAGACCGTGCGGCGCCTGCTCGACCGGCACCGCCTGGCGACGCTCACCGGACTGTGGGGCGAGAGCGATGCCGTGCGCGAGGTGCTCGTGCAGGTGGAGCAGATGGCGCCGGTCACGAGCACCGTGCTGGTGGAGGGGGAGAGCGGCACCGGCAAGGAGTTGGTGGCGCGCGCCATTCATTCCCTCAGTCCGCGACGCAACAAGCCGTTCATCGCCGTGAACGTCGGCGCGCTCCCCGAGACGCTGCTCGAGAGCGAGCTGTTTGGCCACGAAAAGGGGTCGTTCACCGGGGCCGCCGAGCGGCGCATCGGGCGGTTCGAGCTGGCGCACGGCGGGACGCTCTTCCTCGACGAGATTGGCGAGGTGCCGCAGAGCACGCAGGTGAAGCTGTTGCGCGTGCTCGAGGAGCGGCAGGTGACGCGCGTGGGCGGCACGCAGGCCATTCCCGTGGACGTGCGGGTGATCGCGGCGACCAACCGGGCGCTCAAGGATCACGTGGCGCACGGCGAGTTCCGCGCCGACCTGTACTACCGGCTCAACGTGCTGCGCATCTACCTGCCGCCGCTCCGCGAGCGGCGTGGCGACGTCGGCCTCCTGGTGCGGCGCTTCGTGCACGAGTTTGCGACGATGCACGACCGCGAGTTCCACGGCATCAGCGGTGAGGCGATGGACGCCCTGGCCAACTACAACTGGCCCGGAAACGTGCGCGAGCTGCGCAACCTGATGGAGAGCATGGTGGTGCTCGCGCACGGGCGCGAAATCGGGCTGGCGGACATCCCGCCGGGCATCCGGGAGGGGGGCGCCGACCGTCTGCTTCCCATTCCCGTGGGGGCGTTGCTGCGCGAAGGGGCCAAGGCCGACGGGCGCGAGCTCGAGTTCATCGTGCGCTCCCTGCTCGAGCTCAAGCTGCAGGTGGAGGAGCTGCGCCGCCGCGTGGACGAGGACCGCGGCGTGCTGCATCAGCTCAACGCCACCGACCCGCGGCTCGTCGCGGGACTTATGGGGGGCGCCGGGCTCGGCGGCGTAGGGGCCGGCATCGAGCCTCCCGGGCTGGCGCGCGCCAGCAACACCGTAACGATCACCCCCGGGATGAAGATGGCCGAGATCGAGCGCCTGGCCATCGAGGCCGCGTTGCGTGAAACGCGCGGCAATCGTCGTAAAGCGGCGGAAATCCTCGACATCGGCGAGCGGACGTTGTACCGCAAGCTGAAGGAGTACGGGGTTCCGGACGATCTCGGGACGGCCGACGAATAGCCAAACGGGGCTAGCGGCCGGCCAGAAATTGTACAGTTTACGGGATGTAACGTTCCTGTTTTCGTCCGTACTTCTCCGGACCGGGCTTGTTGCGCCCGTAGGTGTATCGTTTTATTGCAGTTTCATTTGTTTCCTTGGCGCAGGCGGGGTGCGTGAATCAGTCAGCACAATCGGATGACCATCCGGTGATTGCCGGGACGGTGCTGCCGCTGCAGCGCGCCGAGGAACTGCTGGCTTCGTTGCACAGTGTGGTGAGTGTGCGGATTGTGCCCACCGAGTCGGGCGGGGTGGACACGATCCACGTGCTGACGACGGGGGAGACGCCGGCCAAGCAGATGGTGCGCAATGTGGAGAGTGCGCTGATGGCGCACCTCGGCATGCGGGTGGACCATCGCAAGGTGAGCGTGGCGGTGACGACGGCGCGTCCGACGCCGGGCGGGGGGATTACGGCGGCGAGCGTGGCGTTGGCGGAGGGCGTGTCGCCGGCGGGGCCAAGCGGGGCGACCGGGTTGCCGGTGACGCCGCGGCGGACGATGTACTTCGAGGACGTGGAGATTCGCGGGTCGCGCAAGAAGGGTGTGGCGTGCAAGGTGACGCTGCGGCGCGGCGACGAGACGTTTGTTGGGGAGGCCGACGGCAGCGAGAGCGACCGCGGGCGGGTGGAGTTGGCGGCGCGGGCGGCGTTGGCGGCGATTGCGAAGAGCGAGGGGGAGGACCACCGGCTGGGCCTGGAGGGGAGCAAGGTGGTGGCGGCCTTTGACCGCGAGTTTGTCTTTGTGGGCGTGACGGTGCGGCTGGGGCGCGAGAGCGCGCTGCTGACCGGGAGCGCGGAAGTGAAGGACAGCGCCGAGACGGCGGCGGTGCTGGCGGTGCTGGATGCAACCAACCGTTGGGTGGCGGGCCGGGCAGGGTAGGCCGGTCTGTTGCGCGGCGGACAACTGAAGGTGGGGTTCCCGTTCCCGCTGAGCGTAGTGAGCTGAGCGGTACGTGGTACTGGTGCACTGGTGCACCATGAGCGAAGCCGACCCAAGCGGCAGCACGGTCTAGCCAGCGCTAGCCGTGACTCTGTGGAAGGGAGGTGAAACTCAAATGTTGTCAATCCTGGCGTCGTTCTTGGGGGCTCTGGCTGATTCTCTGACATGGGCCTAGCAATGTCCGGCCGCGGGAGCGGGATCCCAGCTTCACCCGATCACCTAGTGAACCAAACCTCGCGTCGTACCCACCCCTATGTCTTGGCAATCAGTGCGCTGACGCTGATTGCCACCGTGCAGGTCGTGCGGACTGCAAGCGTGTGGGATCACCGGGACGCGATCGCGGCCCTGTTCTTCTTCGCGTTTGGTTTGCTCGCGCAAGTACTTGGCTATCATCGTGGTACTGGACGGATCGGTACGATAGCGTTCCTACCATACCTGTCGATCGCTGCGCTCGCACCAAATGGCGCAGCGCTGGCGTCGGTTGTTGGCTCGGTCACGATTTCCGAGCTACTCTCGCGCCGCGAGCCCATCAAGGTGCTGTTCAACGTCGCGCAGCACCTGTTGGCCGTGGCGCTCGCAATCCTCGTCTACACCGCCGTTGGCGGAGGGTCGCTACTGCAGTCGCAGGTCAACCTCATCGCGTTCATCGCGATGTATGCGACGTACATGACGACAAACCGCGCCGTGGTCAGCGGCGTGCTGTCGATCGCGAATCGCACCTCCTTCCAGCGAGAACTCTACGTCGCTTCGCGAAGCACGATTCTGAACGACATCCTAGCGTTCCCACTCGTGCTGATCTTCGCCGTGATGTACGCGAAGTTAGGCGCCACTTGGTCTGCATTGCTCGCATTGCCAATGGTCGGCGTCCGCCAGCTCTACAAGACCGTTTTCGACCTCGAACGGATCAACGAGGAGTTGCTTCAGCTGATGGTCGCGGCAATCGAAGCTCGCGATCCGTACACTTCCGGCCACTCACAGCGCGTGGCTCGATATAGTCGCGTCATTGCGCGAATTGCTGGCCTGAATGCCCGGAAGGTTGATCAGATTGGCACGGCCGCACTCTTGCACGATGTTGGCAAGATCCACGAAGAGTTTGCTGTCGTCCTGCGGAAGCCTGGCCGGCTTTCGGCGGCAGAGTATGAAGTCATGAAGACCCATTCCGCGAAGGGAGCGGTGCTAGTTGGCAAGGTTACGCATTTTGCAGCTCTCGTGCCCATGGTACGCGGACACCATGAGATGTGGTCCGGGCGAGGCTACCCGGATGGCATTGCCGGGGATGCGATTCCGCTCGGAGCTCGTGTTATCACCATAGGCGACACGATTGACGCCATTACCACGGCGAGACCTTATCGACCGGCCCGATCGCTCGAAGAAGTGCGCACAGAACTGCTGCGTCAGTCTGGGGTACAGTTCGACCCACGGCTGTGCGATGCGGTACTCAGCGCTGAGAACTGGAGCGAGCTCTGTTTGGAGGTTGAGATTGCGGCGCGAGAATTTCCAGTCGACGGTCGGCTAGTAGAAGTTGGTGGCATCTCGGCTGTACGGGCCTCGATGGAGTTTCACGCTCCTTAGCTCGTCAGCCACCCAGCGAGCGCATGCGGAAGCGGTAGTGTATCGCGGCGAGCCTGACTTGCGTACCAGGACACAAACTCACCGGCGACCTTGCGGCCGCGAACGAAATCAAGGCCGGTCGCGTAGCCAACGGCTACGGAATCCAATCCAGAGTGCAGAAAGAGCCGGTCGTGAACGGCATCGAATTCTTCGAGGCAAGTCTTGACGGTGTCTTGGTCCTGATCATGCACTGCCAACATCAGCGTTGCGGCAAGGCTCATGTACTGCGCGCGCTGTCGACCACGAGCAACTACCGCCGCTGGTGACGAGACGAGCTCTCGAGCGTTGTCAAACTGTTCGAGCAAACAGTACGCCATCGCGCGAGTGTCAAGGGCAGACTGTTGTCGGAACTCGCCGCCGAACGCGTCGGGCGGATCGGTGACAGAGAATGTATGCAGGATTGCCTGATCGAAGTACCCGTAGTCCAGATGTAATCCGGCAAGAAGATCGCTGATAGTCGCGCGTGCGTGAGGTCGCTTGTAGCGATCAGCCAGACCGGCAGCCTGCAGCAATCGAGCTCTCGCGGTAGTGAATGAGCCCTTTCTTCGCGGCGGGTAGTGGGCGTACTCAAGAGCGGATATCAACGCGGCGTCGTCTCCCATCCGCCTGGCCAGCTTTAGAAGCGCGCTGCCTGCCTCCTCGGCCCGTTCGAGTGAGCCGAGGGCGGTTTCGAAGATCACGCGTCCCTTCAGCATCTCGAATTGATCTGATTCGCCGATTGCCTCGGTGTCGTTCAGCGCACGATGGAACCATGCAATGGAGGCTACGTCGAGTGCGTTGTCTGAGGCGGCCATCCCGAGCACTGCGGAGGCTAGCCGAGTGCCGGAGGCGAGTTGCTCGTCACTTGAAAGGTCACGCAGCGTCGAGAGCATCGCAGTCGCGTCAGATCCGAGTCTCCACTCCGCGCGAAGCCGCGCCAGTTCAAGCCCCGCCAGTTGGTCTGGCGTCCAGGGAATGTCGAGCGCGAGAGTACGCGAAATCGTCCCCAGTACCTCTGACCATATCTCCTCGGTCTGTAATGCGCGCGTCTTCCCCTGCAGTGCCGTATGCATGCTGGTCACCGACGCGGCGTGCTCGAACGCGGCCTCGTATGCTCGCGCGGCGTCGGCTGCGGCGCCCGTGCGCATCAAGTACTCCGCACACCGCATCATCGTCGCGTACGCGAGCTGCTTCTCGCCGCTTTCCCGGTACAGTCGCGCGGTGTCCCAGTAGATCTCGATGCCGCCGTCTGGCTGCGCGTCCGCCTCGAGTACGCGCGCGGCCGATACGGCCATGGTCCGAAACACCCCGGCCGTCATGCCGTGCCGCACACGCTCGGTCCACAGGTCGTGCGGGGTGAGCGGTTGGCCGGGCTCCGACGGCAGTGCGAGCAAGTCGTCGAGCTCCCCAAACGGCGACACGAGCGCGGGCGCCTCGACGCCAAGCACCCGTTCGACCCGGGGGAGCGTCGCATGCTGCCCGAGCAACGCACAGGCCTGCAGCAGCCGCAGCGCCTCGCGCGACAACGTTCGCACCTGGTCGTCAATCAGCGATGAGAGGTCCAGCGGCATCGTCTTCGGCCAGCCTCGCGACTGATGCTGGTGCACGAGATGGCCAAGGAAGAGCGGATTGCCGCCGCTGACCGCCGCCAGCAG
>JAKAJN010000142.1 GCA_021813725.1 bacterium
AACGACTTCCTGGCTTGGAGCAGGAACTGCACTTCCTTCTTCAAGTCGTCCACCGAGGGCGCCGCCCATCGTTCGCCCCAATGCGTGAGCCAGCCGGGATACGTCTCCGAAGAGAAGACTGGCACGCCGGGGGCGATGGAGCGCGCGAGGTCCCAGTGCTTTTCGTCTGAGCCGCTGTCGAGTCCAACCGCAGCCCCCGGGAGGTGACCGGCCTCGAGCATGTATGACGTCGGTCCGTCGGCCGTGAAGAAGGGGACGTCCACGCCGAGCTTTACCCAGGTATCACGCAGGTGCGCGAGGTAGCGGCGATCGTTGCCGTAGCTCCCGTACTCGTTCTCGACCTGCACCATCAGGATTGGGCCGCCGTGCGTCACGAGGAGCGGACGCACGACGGCGGCGAGACGTGCCATGTACCGCTCGGCGGCCTTGATGTACGGCGGGTACATCGAGCGAATGCGCAGGGTGGGGTCGCGCAGGAGGTAGGGCGGCAGGCCGCCGAAATCCCACTCCGCGCAGACATACGGACCGGGGCGCAGGATCACCCACATCCCCTCCTCCTGCGCGATCCGGACGAATCGCGCGAGGTCGCGATTGCCCGCGCGAAAATCGAATTCCCCTTCGCGCACTTCGTGGTAATTCCAGAAGACGTACGCCGCGATGGTGTTGAGCCCCATCGCCCTGGCCATCTGGATCCGGTGCCGCCAGTACTCGACGGGAATGCGCGCCGGATGCATCTCGCCCGACCGGACTTGCAGGGGCTTGCCGTCGAGCAGGAAGTCGGTGGCGCCAAGCGCGAAGGTGTGTCGCCGGGCGGGAGTCTGCGCGTCGGCGACGGCGAGCGGAATGCTCAGCAGGAGGGCGGCAGCGAGGCGTTTCATGGCTCGAATGTGCGGTGCGACGCGGAGCGGCGCGAGGGCGCGGCGGCGTGGTCGCGCCGGCGGGGCGCGGCGCCTAATTTCCCGCACCATGTCCATTCGCATCCTCGTGACCGGCGGCACGTTCGACAAGGAATACAACGAGCTGAACGGGACGCTCTTCTTCAAGCACACGTACGTCGAGCACATGCTTGAACGCGGCCGGTGCAAGCTCGACGTGACGGTCGACGTGCTGATGATGAAGGACTCGCTCGACCTCGACGACGCGGACCGCGACCGGATCGTGCAGTCATGCCGCGCGTGCAAGGAGCGCCGCGTGGTGATCACGCACGGCACCGACACCATGGTGGAGACGGCGCGCGCGCTGGCCGTCGGGTGCCCGGAGAAGACAGTGGTGCTCACCGGGGCCATGGTGCCGTTTGCGTTCGGCAGCTCGGACGGGCTGTTCAACCTCGGGAGCGCGCTCTCGTTCGTGCAGACGCTTCCCCCGGGCGTGTACGTGGCGATGAACGGGCGGTTCTTCCCGTGGAACCGGGTGCGGAAGAACCGCGCCCTTGGCGTCTTCGAAAGCGCGGAGGAGTGATGCGAGTGCCCGCCAAGGTGCTCGACCGGCGCGCCGTCGCCGCGCTGACGCGATTGATCGTCGCGGTCGTCACGGTGCCGTAACATCCGGCGACGGCAGGGGCGAAGCGCCCTGCCGCCGCGCCGCCGCTCGCTGTATTCTCAGGGATTCCGACTCGACAAACTGCGCATGCGCCGACTCCTCACAACGCTCCTGGTTGCGCCCGCCCTGTCGGCCGCGCAATCACCCGCCGCGATCGACAGCATCGTGGAGCGGGCGATGAAGACCTTTGGCAATCAGGGTGTCGCCGTCGCGGTGGTGAAGGACGGCACGGTGATCGTCGCCAAGGGATACGGCATCAAGCGACTCGGCGCGCCCGACCTCGTGGGACCCGACACGCGCTTCGGCATCGCCTCCAACACCAAGGCGTTCACGGCGACGGCGCTGGGCATCCTGGTGGAGGAAGGGAAGCTCGCGTGGGACGCACCGGTGATCCGGTACCTCCCGGAGTTCGCGATGTACGATCCGTTCGTCACGCGCGAGCTGACCATCCGCGACCTGCTGGTGCATCGCTCCGGTCTCGGACTCGGCGCGGGCGACCTGCTCTGGTGGCCGGCCTCCACGTACGACCGCAAGGAGATCGTGCGCCGGCTGCGCTTCATCAAGCCGGCGACGTCGTTCCGCAGCGCCTACGCCTACGACAACGTGCTGTATCTCGTCGCCGGCGAAGTGATCGAGCGCGTCACGGGCCGCACCTGGGAGCAGTTCGTGCAGGAGCGCATCCTGGATCGCGTCGGAATGACCGCGAGCACGGTGCGGCACAGCGATGCCGGCGGTCGCGATGACGTGGCGAGCACGCACGCCGTCGTCGAGGGAACGATGACGGTCATCGCGCCGATGACGAGCGACAACACCAATCCCGCGGGCGGCATCAATGCCGGCGCGCGCGACATCGCCAAGTGGCTGCTCGTGCAGCTCGACAGCGGCCGTCTGGCGGATGGGTCGCGCCTCGTGAGCGCGCGCACGGCGCGCGAGATCTGGACCGGTGTCACGCCGCTGCCGATGGGACCGCCGGCACCCGAGATGGCTCCCCTGCGCCGACAGTTCAGTCTGTACGCCCTCGGTTTCAACACCGGGGACTTCCGTGGCAAAAAGCTGTTGACGCACACCGGCGCTCTGCCGGGGTACCTGTCGTGGCTCGGCTTCATTCCCGATGCGCGCGTCGGCGTGGCAGTGCTCACCAATACGGAGACCCCGATGTACACGGCGCTGGGCTGGTCGCTGCTCGACTACGCGCTCGGCACCACGCCGCCGTGGGATTTCGTCGGTGGGCAGGCGGCCGTGGCCAAGCGGCAGAAGGCGTCGCTCACGCTCGACCGCATCGCGATCGCCGCGGCGCGCGACTCCCTGGGCAAGCCGTCGCTTCCGCTCGAGCGCTACGCGGGGACGTACGAGGACCCATGGTACGGCGACATTCTCATCAGCTATGCGAACGGCAAGCTGCGAATGGCCTTTGGTCACACCCCGCAGTTGCAGGGAGCGCTGGTGCACTGGCAGCACGACACGTTCGTGGCCCGGTGGGATGACCGCGAGATGCGCGCCGATGCCTTTGTCACGTTCCAGCTGAATCCCGACGGGAGCATTGACCAGGTGAAGCTGGTCGCGGCCGACCCGGAAACCGACTTCTCGTTCGATTTTCACGACCTGCTCCTCAAGCCCCGGCGCGCGCGGTGATCCGACGGCGCGTCACCCTGCTCGTGGGAGGCGTGCTCCTCCTTGCGCCGACGGCGCGCGCGCAGCGCGCTGTCACCGTGCGGGCGGACAACGACGCGTTCAACTTCTGGCAGATGCCGTGGAAGCGCCCCGATGAGGAGTACACGAGCGGCGTGCGACTCACCGTATCGCTCGACGGCACCGCGGCCTGGGCGCGCCGGCTGGGGTGGGTACTTGGCGCATGTCCGCAGGCCGACCCGCATTGTGCCACGCATTCGTACGGGATCGGGCAGAGCATCTACACCGCAGCGCGGCCCAAGGGAGGCGCGCTGGCGATGCCGGGTGGGCGTCCCGATGCCGGCGTGCTCTTCGTGAATGCGGCCAGCCGTGTGACGCGCCCGAGTGCGATCAACGAACTGCGGCTCACACTGGGGGTCACGGGTGAGCCGTCGTTGGCGGAGCCGATGCAGCGGCTCTTCCACAGCCTCGCTCCGCGGCTGAACCGTCCCATCACGTGGGGCCGGCAGGTGCCGGCCGAACCCGTCTTTTCCGTCGCCTTCGATCGGCGGCGACTGGTGGACGAGGGCGCGCTGCAGTTGCAGCCGCACGGCGGCGTGTCGCTCGGCACGCTCCTCACCGAGGCGAGGGCCGGCCTCGGCGCGCGCTACGTGGACGAACGCACGCTGTCGTGGATTCTCCCGCGGCAGGCGAGCGGCATCGCGCTGGCGCTGTCGGGCGATGCGCAAGTGCGCGCGGTTGCGCGCAATGCGGTGCTCAGCGGTGCCTTCTTCCGCTCGGGTCCGAACGTGGCACTGCGTCCAATCGTCCCCGAATACACGCTCGGCCTGCACCTGCAGTGGCGGATGCTCGAGGCGTCGTGGCTTGCGCATCAGACGGGCGCCGAGCATGTGGCGCGCAATCGCCCGCACACTTGGTCCACGCTCGAACTGACCTGGCGTCCGTCGCGCTGATGACCGACCGCAACGCCGACGACCGCACCGACGACGCGTCGCTCCGCAGCCGGCTGACGCCGCTGCAGTATGAGGTGACGCAGTGCAGCGCCACCGAACCGCCGTTCCGCAACGAGTTCTGGGATCACCACGCGGCCGGGATCTACGTGGATGTGGTGTCGGGCGAGCCACTGTTCGCATCCACCGACAAGTTCGATTCTGGCACCGGGTGGCCATCGTTCACGCGACCGATCACGCCCCACCGGGTGAGCGAGCATGAAGATGTCGGTTTCGGGATGCGGCGCGTCGAAGTGCGTTCAGCCGACGGTGATTCGCATCTCGGACACGTCTTTCCGGATGGCCCGGGCCCCGAAGGACTGCGGTACTGCATCAACTCGGCCTCGCTGCGCTTCGTGCCGGTGGAGCGGCTCGAGGCGGAAGGGTACGGGGAGTACCGCAAGCTGTTCCCCTAATCGCACGTAGGACGACGTCCTCTTTCAGGGTGCGTGGCGGCGCCGTAGCGTAGGGAAGACCAGCGCGCCGTATCCCCGGCGCGCGGCCCCGCGGTGCGCGGGAAGGAGGCGTCATGCACGAGGTCTTCGAGAGCCGTGCCGAAGCCGGACGCCAACTCGCCGACCGACTGTCGGCGTATGAAGGCCAACCCGGCACGCTGGTGCTGGCGTTGCCACGCGGCGGGGTGCCCGTGGCGTTTGAGGTGGCCATGGCGCTCGGCCAGCCCCTCGACGTCTTCACGGCGCGGAAAATCGGCGTGCCAGGGCACGAGGAACTCGCGCTCGGCGCGGTGGCCACCGGCGACGTCCTGGTGCTCAACGAGCAGATCGTCGCCGCCTTCCACGTCACGCCCGCGGAGCGGGATCGCCGCGTCCGACTGGCCGAGTCGGAGGTGCGCGACGCCGAACGTCGCTTCCGCGGCGACCGTCCCGCGGTAGACGTGCACGGCAGCACGGCCATCGTCGTGGACGACGGCATTGCCACCGGTGCCACGATGCGCGCTGCGGTGATGGCGTTGCGCGCGCAGGGCGCCCGCCGCGTGGTGGTGGCGTCTCCCGTGGCCGCGATGGATAGCGAAGCGGAGCTTGCTCGCGTGGCCGACGAACTGGTGGTGGTGCGCACGCCGCGGCAATTCATCGCCGTTGGGGCGTGGTACCGCGACTTCACTCAGCTGGAGGATGCGGAGGTGCGTGCCCTGCTCGAGCAGGCGGCGGCCCGCCTTCCCGAGGAATCGCGGCACGCGTTGCATCGTCACGCGCACTCGGGCGGACCCGCGGTGTAGATTGGGGAACACGATCACCGAGAGGCCGATGTCCCCTTCGCTGTTCCGCCTGCTGCTGCGTTCGACGACGCTCCTGCTGCCGATTGCGGCGCCGCTCCGCGCGCAGTCCGTCGACTCGCTGGTCGTAGACACCATCGCGCCGGGGATCGTGCACTCGTACGTCGTGCGCGCTGCGGGGCCGTGGCGGATGCACGTCGTGGCGGTGGACCTGCGCAGCGGCCGATACGCCGTACGCACGGTGCGCGCCCTCGACTCCCTGCGGGGACGAGAGACGGTCAGCGGCATGGTCGCCCGCGCACAGCGCGACGGCCGGGTGGTGCGGGTGGCGATCAATGCCGACTTCTTCGACCTCAGGACCGGTGAGAGTGTCAACAACCAGGTGAGTGACGGTCGCATCTGGCGGGCGCTGCCGTGGAGCGGCCAGCCGCGCGCGCCGATGCGGAGTGCCCGCGGGCAGTTCGGCATCACCCGCGACGGACGCCCGGTGCTCGATCGGTTCGTGTTCACCGGCACCCTGCACACGGCGGCGCGCTCGTGGGCGCTCGACGGCGTGAACGTCGTCCCGACGAGCGGACAGGGGCTCGTGCTCTGGCTGCCAGAAGCCAATGGCAAGGTTCGAACCGACTCATTGCGAACCGCCCGGCAATTGCGGCTCACCGTGGTGCGCGGGAGTTGGCGCGACTCGCTGGCCCTGCGCGGACGCGGCGCCGTCACCGCCGCCGACTCGACCCCGTTGATGGCCGGCGAAGGCGCGCTGGTGGCCTATGGTGCGTCCACCGCGCGGCTCGATTCGATCGCGCGCATCCGGACGACCTTCGATGTGCATCCGTCGTGGGTGCCGGCGGTGGGCGGCCTG
>JAKAJN010000143.1 GCA_021813725.1 bacterium
CAGCTCGTCGAGCCGACGCTCGGCGGCATCAACCTCGAGGACATCAAGGCGCCGGAGTGCTTCTACATCGAGGAGCAGCTCAAGAAGACGCTGAAGATCCCGGTCTTCCACGACGACCAGCACGGCACGGCCATCATCTCCGGGGCCGCGCTCATCAACGCGCTCGAGCTGGTGGGCAAGAAGATTGACGAGGTGAAGATCGTCTTCAGCGGCGCCGGGGCATCGGCGATCTCCGTCGCCGAGCACTACGTGCGGCTCGGCGCCACGCGCGCCAACATCACGCTCTGCGACCGCAAGGGCGTGATCTACAAGGGGCGCGACAAGGACATGGAGCCGCACAAGGCCCATTTCGCGCACGAAACGAAGAACCGCACGCTCACCGAGGCACTCGTCGGCGCCGACGTCTTCGTCGGACTCTCGGCAGCCGGCGCGTGCACGCCGGAGATGGTGAAGGGGATGGGGCCGAGCCCCGTCATCTTCGCGCTCGCCAACCCGACGCCGGAGATCCGACCCGAAGAGGTGAAGGCCGTGCGTCCCGAGGCCATCGTCGCCACCGGACGCAGCGACTATCCCAACCAGATCAACAACGTCCTCTGCTTCCCGTTCATCTTCCGTGGCGCCCTCGACGTGCGCGCGACGACGATCAACGAGGAAATGAAGATGGCGGCCACGCGCGCGCTCGCCGACTTGGCGCGCGAACCCGTCCCCGAATCCGTGTCGGCGCTGTATGGCCTGACCAAGGTGCAGTTCGGCCCGGAGTACATCATCCCCTTCCCCTTCGATCCGCGCGTCCTGCTCTACGTGGCGCCGGCTGTGGCCTGGGCGGCCATCGGCAGCGGGGTGGCCAAGGGCTTCATCGAGGTGGATGCCTACCGCGAGCAGCTGGAGGGGCGGCTGGGGCAGTCGCGCAGCATCATGCGCGGCCTCCAGATGCGGGCGCATCGCAGTCCCAAGCGCGTCGTCTTCCCCGAGGGCGAGGATCCCAAGGTCGTGCGTGCCGCGCACATCCTGCAGGAGGAGGGCATCGCCAAGCCCATCCTGCTCGGTCGCCCGGCGCAGATGAAGGACGTCCTCGAAGAGGCCGGCGTGTCGCTCGACGGGTGCCGGATCATCGACCCCAACACGGCGGCGGAACGCGAACCGTACGCTGAGCTTCTCTGGCAGCGCCGTCAGCGGCGCGGGCTCTCGCGATACGAGGCGTACTCACTGATGGGACGCGGCATCTACTTCGCGTCGCAGATGGTGAGCAGCGGCGACGCGGATGCCGTGGTCGCCGGCCTCAACAAGCACTATCCCGAGACCATCCGGCCCGCGCTCGAGGTGGTTGGCGCCGACCCGGCAACCGGGCTGGTCGCCGGCCTTTACATGATGGTGCTGAACAATCGCGCGATCTTCTTCGGCGACACGACGGTGAACATTGACCCGACCGCCGAGCAGCTGGCCAAGATCGCGCAGTCGGCCGCGCGTCTGGTGCGCACGTTCGGTCTCGAGCCGCGCATCGCGATGCTCTCCTTCTCCAACTTTGGCTCGGTGAAGCACCCGGAGGCGTCCAAGGTCTCGGACGCCGTCAAGCTGCTGCGCGAGATCGAGCCTGATCTGATGGTGGACGGCGAGATGCACGCCGACACGGCGTTCGACGAGAACGTGCTGGCGATGCGCTATCCGTTCAGCCGGCTCAAGACGGCGCCCAACGTGCTCATCTTCCCGACGCTCAGCGCCGGCAACACGTCGTACAAGCTGCTCAAGAGTCTCGGCGGCGCGACGGCGGTGGGGCCGATCCTCGTCGGCATGAATCACCCGGTGCACGTCCTGGAGCAGGGGGCCGAGGTGCAGGACATCGTCAACATGGCCGCGGTCGCCGTCATCGATTCGCAGGACCGCACGAAGTAGCTATATTTATAGGTTATACATTTTTCGGCGGGCTCCGATCCGGGGCCCGCCGTCTGCTCGCCACAGAGGACGTGTCATGCCCGACGTCGTGCCGTCGAACACCGCCATCCCCCGCTCCGGCCCTGCCGGCCTCTCCGGGCAGGATCTGAAGCCCGCCGGAACCGTGCACTGGAACCTTGTGGCGCCAGAGCTGATCGAGGCCGCCGTGCGCCGCGGCGAGGGGCGTCTGGCCGACATGGGACCCTTCGTGGCCATCACGTCGCCGCACACGGGGCGCTCGCCCAACGACAAGTTCGTCGTCCGCGAGCCGGGCTCCGAGGGCGATGTGGATTGGGGCAAGGTCAATCAACCCATCTCCACGGCGCATTTCGACGCCCTGCTCGCCGACGTCAAGCAGTACCTCAACGGACTGCCTGAACTGTTCGTGCAGGACCTGTACTGCGGCGCCGATCCTTCGCACCGCCTGAAGGTCCGCTATGTCCTGCCCAACGCGTGGCACGCCGCCTTCGTGCGGAACATGTTCATCCGCCCCGTGCAGGACGATCTCGCCAGCTTCGCGCCGAACTTCACCGTCTACCACGCGCCGGAGTTCCAGGCCGACCCGGCCCGGCACGGCACGCGCACGGGCACCTTCATCGTCCTCAACCTGGCGGCACGTTCCATTGTCATCGGTGGCACGCGCTACGCCGGCGAGCTCAAGAAGGCGATGTTCACCGTGATGAACTACCTCCTCCCCAAGGAGGGCGTCCTGTCCATGCACTGCTCGGCCAACATCGGCCCGAAGGGCGACACGGCGCTCTTCTTCGGGCTCTCCGGCACGGGCAAGACGACGCTCTCCGCCGACCCCGAGCGTGAGCTGATCGGCGATGACGAGCACGGCTGGTGCGCGGAGGGAACGTTCAACTTCGAGGGCGGCTGCTACGCCAAGGTCGTCAACCTGTCGGCCGAGGGCGAGCCCGACATCTACCGTACGACGCAGATGTTCGGCACGATCCTCGAGAATGTCGTGCTCGAGCCGAACGGGCGCCGCGTCGACTTCGCCGACCAGTCCATCACCGAGAATACGCGGGCGTCGTATCCGCTCCCGTACATCCGCAACCACGTCCCGAGCGGACGCGGCGGGCACCCCAAGAACGTCATCTTCCTGACCGCCGACGCCTTCGGCGTCTTCCCGCCCATCGCGAAGCTCACGCGGGAGCAGGCGATGTACTACTTCCTTTCCGGCTACACGGCGAAGGTCGCGGGGACGGAGCGGGGTGTGACCGAGCCGCAGGCGACCTTCAGCGCCTGCTTCGGTGCGGTCTTCCTCGTCTGGCATCCGACCAAGTACGCGGAGATGCTGGGGCAACTGCTCACGCAGCACAACGCCCAGGTGTGGCTGTTGAACACCGGCTGGACTGGCGGCCCGTACGGGGTCGGCAAGCGGATGAAGCTCTCGCATACCCGCGCCATGGTGCACGCGGCGCTGTCCGGGTACTTGCACGAGACGTGGACCGATCAGGATCCGATCTTCGGCCTCCACGTGCCCGCCGACATTCACGGCGTCCCGCGCGAAGTGCTCTCGCCACGCAAGACGTGGGCCGATCCGGCCGCGTACGATGCGCAGGCGCGGAAGCTGGCCGCGATGTTCCGGCAGAACTTCGAGAAGTTCGGCAGTGTGGATCCGGCGATCGCCGAGGCGGGACCGAAGGGGTAGATCGACGCCCGGTGGGCAGGGGGTGGTGAAGCGGCAGCGGTGGTGGAGGGGGCGTCCCCTTCAGCGCCGCTGCCTTTTCGCTGCGCTCTGCTCGCTGCTTCCGGCGCTGCACTGGTTCACGCGCTCATCCACCAGTGCCTCGTTCCACGCCCCTCCTGAGGGAATGGCGAACGCGATGTGCGCCGCCTCGTGTTCGGCGCTGTGCACCACCTCGCCGAGCGAGCGGCGTCCGACGTTGAGCTCATCGATCTCGCGCGCCACGTCAATCTCGCCCGTGGACTTGGCCTGCGCCGACGCGAGATAGGGTCCAACCCGCCACATGTACGGGCGCACGAAGATGCGCTGCTCCGCCAGCGACGATTCGAGCACCGTGCCGTAGGTCAGGCACGCACCGCCACGCGTCTTCAGGTCGGCGACGCGCAGCGCCACGGCCTGCATCACCTCGCTTGCCGACGAAGGCGCCAGCGCGGCGCAGCTGGCACAGGGACCCGACTCAGCCAGCGTCGCGGCCTTTGACGCCGGTGCGGCCGCCGGTGTGGGCGACGGCACCGGATGCCGTCGCACGCATCCCGTCATCGTCGCACCGAGGAGGGCGACGGCAATCACCGGCAGCAGATGACGGGGTGCAGGTGACACGAGGAGCGCGGCTTGGAAGTGGGTTCGTGAATACTGAGGTGAACAGGCAGCGGCACGCAATGGCGCGGCCGGCGCCGCGGCCGAATGATGCTGGCCGGCCTGCGCCCGCAGCCGCACCTTTATCTACCCACATCCGTCACCCTCTCCGCACAACACTTGCCCTTCATACGCGACCCCCTCTGGAACAACATCCGCATTGACGGGCCGTTCCTCCGGCTCGCCGACACGGGTGTCGTCCAGCGCCTGCGGTACGTGCGGCAACTCGGCCTCGCGCACCTCGTCTATCCGGGCGCCACGCACTCGCGCTTCGAGCACGCCCTCGGCGCGTTTCACCTCGCCAACCGGACCCTGGCCCGGCTCGACGAGGCCGGCATGCTCGACCACGTCGCGCCCGATGAGCCGGAGGTCGTGGCCGCCGCTGCCCTGTTGCACGACGTTGGCCACTATCCGTTCTCACACGCGCTCGAGGAGATCGGCGCGATGCACCACGAGGCGGTCGCCGAACCGATGATCATCGGCGGCCCGGTGGCGGCGATCCTGCGCCGCGAGATCGCCCCGGACGCACCCGAACGGGTCTTCGCCCTGATGCGCGGCGAGAGTACGTCCCCACTGCAGGGACTCATCAGCGGGTCGCTCGACCTCGACAAGACCGATTACCTGAAGCGCGACGCGCTGATGTGCGGCGTTCCCTACGGCGAGATTGACGTCGACCGACTGCTGCACGCATTGGTCGTCGTGGACGATCCGCACCTCGGTCGCGCGGCGATCGGCGTGCGCGAAAAGGCGCTCAGCGCGCTCGAATCGCTGCTCTTCGCCAAGTACCAGATGTACCGCAACGTCTACTGGCACCACGCGGTGCGCAGCCCGACGGCGATGTACAAGCGCCTCGTGGACGATGCGCTGCGCGCCGGTGCGCTCGGGACCGACGAGTTGGTGGCGCACACCGACGAAGGGCTGCTGCACGCGCTGCGCAGTCGCGCGCCCAACCCGCTGCTCGACGCCATCCTGTCGCGACGACTCTACAAGCGAGCCATGGAGTGCCCGGCCGCGGAACTCGACGGCGTCGATCTCGAGTGGATCGCCGAGGACCATGCTCGCGCACGGCGCACCGAGGACGCCATTGGCGCGGGGCTAGGACTGGCGCCGGGTGAGCTTCTGCTCGACTACCCGCAAAAGGAACAAATGCTCGGCCTCGACCTTCCCGTCCTCACCCGCGATGGGCGCGTCGAGCGGCTGACGAGCGCCGGAATGGCCGGCGCCATCAACCTCCCCGTGCTCGCCGATCAGCTGTATCGGTCGGCGCGATGGCTGCGCGTCTTCACCGCCCGTCGCGTCAGTCTGCCGAAGGATGAGGTGCTGCGGCTGCTCGAGCTCGCGGCGTAAGCAACAGCCACGACTGCGGAGGCGTGCGATGCTCCTGCATCAGCGCCTCCAGCGTGGTGGGCATTCGCCCTCGCCACGGTTCAGCGACACCGGCGGGCAGATGCGCCAGCACCCGCTGCTCCGTGCCAACGCGCCGCAGCTCGTGCGTGGACAGGAATCGCCGGGCGATCACCGGTTCCGTCGGGTCCTCCGGCGGGCCGTGGCACTCCACCAGCAGGGTCGCACGCCGCAGCGCGGGGACACGCGCCAGGTCTAGCAGCGACACCTCGCCGCCTTCGATGTCGCAGACGACGAGCACGCCATCGCCGTCGTCGAGTGCGGCAGCGAGTTCAGGGATGTCGCAGTACCCGCCGATCCGCACGCGAACGGCGACGTCATTCGCCGCCGCGGCGGCGGCAAGCGTTCGGCGCACCTCGTCGATTGCCTCGAAGGCATACACCTCGACGGTCGGCATCAGGCGCGCAAGACCGATGGCGTAGTACCCGTAACGCGCGCCGACGTTGACCACCCGACGGAAAGGTCGCGCCGCCAGTTCGCGCACAATATCGAAGAGTTCGTGCTCGAAACAGCCGACCAATTCCGGCGCG
>JAKAJN010000144.1 GCA_021813725.1 bacterium
CGCGAGATCCTCGACCGCGAGCTGCGGCGGCGGCGCATGGCGAAGTTGACCGACGAGGAGCTGCAGTCGGCGGCTGACGCGCTCAAGCTGGGCGATGCGGACCACGTCCTCGCGTCGATCGCGCAGGGCGACGTTAACATCACGCAGGTGCTCAAGGCGATCTTTCCCGACGTCGAGGAGCATCCCGAACAGCATCAGCTGAAGGCCAGTCCGCTCGAACGCCTGCTCGACCGCATGAAGCGGTCCGACACCTCGCGCGGCATCCGGGTGCAGGGTGCCGACGGCCTGATGGTGCGCTACGCGCAGTGCTGCCAGCCCGTCCCGGGCGACAAGGTGGTGGGGTACGTGACGCGCGGCCGCGGGGTGAGCATCCACCGCGCCGACTGCCCGAACCTCCTCTTTCTCGTGCACGAACCCGAGCGCCGGCTCGAAATCGACTGGAAGGAGAGCGCCGGCGAACGCTTCATCATCCGCCTGCACATCGAAGGGAACGACCGTCGCGGCCTGTACGCCGACCTCGCCGCCGCCGTCAGCGGCACCGGCACGGACATCAAGACGCTCGAACTCAAGTCCACCGATGGGCGCGTGACGGGCGCCGCACTCGTCGAGGTCGAGAACCTCGTCCACCTCGACAAGATCATCCGCGCCGCGCGACGGGTGAAAGGGGTCACGGAAGTGTCCCGGCGCGAGAGACTGACCGCCGACGGATGATCGTGACCGAGGATAGCGCACGCCCTCCGCTCCACCGTCCCCCTCCATCGGAAACGTGATCCGCAATCACGCTCCTCAATCGGAATCCTGAGTCCATGTCCTCCATCATCCTCGCCCTGCATAGCCTCGTTCGCTGGTTCGTCCTCCTCTTCGCGATCGTCGCCCTCGTGCGCTCGCTCAAGGGGATCAACGGCGGCGTGGACTACGCGACGGGCGCCAAGCGCGCCGTCTCCATCTTCACGATGTCCGTGCACCTGCAGTTCCTGCTCGGGCTGGTGCTCTTTGGCGTCAGCCCGCTCACGCGACAGGCGATGGGTGACATGGGCGCCGCGATGCGTGATCCGGGGGTCCGATTCTTCGTCGTCGAGCATCCCGTCCTCATGCTCCTCGGCGTCGTCGCGGCGACGGTCGCCGGCGTGATTGCCCGGCGCGGAGCGGACGACGCGGTGCGGCATCGCCGGGCGGCCATTGGCGTCGCGCTCGCGCTGGGACTGATCCTCGCCGGCATTCCCTGGCAGCGTCCGGTCGTTCCGCACTTCTAGCGGCGAGCCGGCGGCGGGCGAGGGCGTCGCCATTCGGCTTACCGAACAAATGCCGAATCACTATATTTCCCGGATGCCCTCCGCCTCCTTCGACCTGCAGGCGCCCTTTGCCCCGGCCGGCGACCAGCCCAAGGCGATCGCCGAGCTGACGGCGGGATTGGCGCGCGGCGATCGGTTCCAAACGTTACTAGGCGTAACGGGCTCGGGCAAGACGATGACGATCGCCAACGTCCTCCGGAACCTCGGCCGGCCGACCCTCGTGCTCTCGCACAACAAGACGCTGGCCGCGCAGCTCTACGGCGAACTCAAGTCGTTCTTCCCGAACAACGCGGTCGAGTACTTCATCTCGTACTACGACTACTACCAGCCCGAAGCGTACGTCCCGACCAGCGACACCTACATCGAGAAGGACGCCTCGATCAACGAGGACATCGACCGGCTGCGCCTGCGCGCCACCTCGTCGCTGATGGAGCGCGACGACGTCATCATCGTCGCCACCGTTTCCGCGATCTACGGCCTCGGCGACCCGGTGCAATATCGCGAGCAGATGGTGCACCTCACGACGGGCCAGCAGATTGCCCGCGACGAGATCCTGCGCGGGCTCGTCAAGATCCAGTACGGCCGCAACGACGTCGCGTTCGAGCGCGGCACCTTCCGCGTGCGCGGTGACACGGTGGAAATCTTCCCCGCCTACGAGGAGCAGGCGGTGCGCGTCGAGATGTGGGGCGACGAGATCGAACGCATCTCGAAGATCAATCCGCTGACCGGCGAGACGATCACGTCGCTCACCCGCGCCGCCGTCTACCCGGCCAAGCACTTCGTGACGTCGCGCCCCACGCTTGAGCGCGCGGTGCGGCTCATCCAGGACGAGTTGCGTGAACGGCTGGCGGGCCTGAAGGCCGCGGGAAAGCTCCTCGAGGCGCAGCGCCTCGAGTCGCGCACCAACTTCGACATCGAGATGATGCTCGAGGTCGGCACCTGCGCCGGCATCGAGAACTACTCGCGGCACCTGTCGGGACGCAGCGCCGGCGAGCGTCCGGCCGTGCTGTTCGACTACTTCCCGGAGGACTTCCTCGTCGTCGTGGATGAGTCGCACGTCACGCTCCCGCAGATCGGCGGGATGTTCAACGGCGATCGTTCGCGCAAGACGACGCTGGTCGAATACGGCTTCCGACTGCCGAGCGCGCTGGACAACCGCCCGCTGATGTTCGATGAGTTTCTCGCGCTCACGCCGCGTGCGCTCTTCGTCTCCGCCACGCCCGCCGACCTCGAACTGCAGCTCTCGCAGGGGGTGGTCGTTGAGCAGATCATCCGGCCCACAGGGTTGGTGGACCCGACCGTCGAGATTCGGCCCGTGCGCGGCCAGGTGGACGACCTGCTGGGCGAGATTCGGGTGCGCGAACGCAAGGGCGAGCGGGTGCTCGTCACGACGCTCACCAAGCGAATGGCCGAGGATCTCACCGACTATCTGCAGCAGGTCGGCGTGCGGGTGCGCTACATGCACGCCGATATCGACGCCATCGAACGGATGGAGATCGTGCGCGGTTTGCGGCTCGGCGAGTTCGACGTCCTCGTCGGCATCAACCTGCTGCGCGAGGGGCTGGACTTGCCCGAGGTCTCGCTCGTGGCGATCCTCGATGCCGACCAGGAGGGCTTCCTGCGCTCGGACCGCTCGCTCATCCAGACCGTGGGGCGCGCCGCGCGCCACGCCGAGGGACGCGCGATTCTGTACGCCGACCGCATCACCGGTTCGATGCAACGCGCGCTCGACGAGACCAACCGCCGGCGCGCGGTGCAGGAGGCGCACAACGCGCGGCACGGCATCATTCCGCGCGGCGTGACGAAGAGCACCGAGCAGATTCGCGTGTTGACGCGCGTCGCCGACGCGCGCGAGGAGCGCGAGGGGCGGGAGAAGGCGCGCGCCGGCGAGAAGCAGCATCGCAAGGTGGCCGAGGCGGCCGCGCACTACGGCGTCGAGGACCTGCCGGCGCTGGTGGCGCAGTTGGAGGAGGAGATGAAGGAGGCGGCGAAGGCGCTCGACTTTGAAACGGCGGCGCGGTTGCGCGACGAACTCTTCGAGATCAAGGCGGCGATGGGCGAACGCAGTCACGGCGCGCGGCGCGGCGCCACGTGGCGGGCGGGACGCTAGATGGCGCGTCTCGTTCCTCCGGCCGGGCCGCACGGCGACCAGTCGATGACGCTGGCCGAGCTGGAGGCATTCGGCGAAGCGCTGGGGCGCGCGGCCGCGGAGGCACTGCCGTGCACGATCACCCTTGCCGGCGATCTTGGGGCGGGGAAGACGACGCTCACGCGCGCCATCGGGCGCGGCCTCGGCGTCGACGAGGCGGTCACCAGTCCGACCTTCGCGCTCGTGCACGAGTATCACGGCCGCGCGTCGCGCCGCCTGATGCATTGCGACCTCTATCGCATCAACGATCCCGCCGAGCTGGCGAATGTCGGGTGGGAGGCGCTGTTCGAGGAACCGGCGCTCGTCATCATCGAATGGCCCGATCGGGCGGGACATCTCGTCCCCGATGACGCGCTGGCCATCTCGCTGTACCACATCGCCGACGACGAATCGCGTCGGAGGGTCCGGTGGTAAGCGCTCCTGGCTTGACGCTTGCGCTCGACGCGTCGACGTACGTCGGCACGGTGGCGGTCCTGCGCGACGGTGTCGTGGTCGCCGCGCGCGAGGCGCTCATGCGCGGCGAGCACGAGGAGCGATTGATGCCGGCGGTGCTCGCCGCCCTCGCGGATGCCGGCGCGATGCCGCGGGACCTTGCGCGCGTCGTCTGCGGCGCCGGCCCCGGGAGTTTCACCTCGCTGCGCATCGCGGCGGGGATCGCCAAGGGAATTGCGCACGGTGTGGGCGTGCCGCTGTACGCCGTCTCGTCGCTGGCGCTGGTGGTCGCGGGGGCGGAACCACGGCTCTCGCCGGCACGCTACGTGGCCGCGCTCGACGCCATGCGCGGCGAGCGGTACGCACTCCTGGTGGACGTGGCGACTGACGGTCGCATCGTGACGAACGGCGAGGCGACACTCGCGACGCCTGGGCAGCTCACGGCGCACGGGCTGTCCGTGGTCGGCCCGCTCGAAGCGGAGCCGCGTGCGCCGCACGCGCGCGGCGTGGCGCTCCTGCTCGACGACAGCATCGCGGCCGGCGCCGTCTCGCTGGACGCGTGGGAGCCCTCGTACGGGCGGCTGGCCGAGGCGCAGGTGCGGTGGGAGGCGGCGCACGGGCGGCCGCTCGGCAGCGACGCGTGATCGTCGTCCGACCGGCCGCGGCCGCCGATCTCGACGCGATCGAGCGCATCGAGCGTGCCTCCTTTGGCGATCCGTGGTCGCTCAAGAGCTTCGCGGAGTCGCTCGCCCGTGACTTCGTGCGCACGAACGTCCTCCTCGAGGATGGCGTGGTGATCGGCTATTCCGTGGTGTGGGTCTCGGGCGAGGAGTGCGAACTGGCCAACCTGGCCGTCGAACCGGCGCGACGCGGCCAAGGGCTGGGGGCCCATCTGCTCGACGCGGCCCTGCGGCAGGCGCACGACGAAGGATTGCTGGTGATGTTTCTCGAGGTGCGCGACTCCAACGTGGGCGCGCGGCACCTGTACGCCCGCCGCGGATTCCACGAGGTCGGTCGGCGCCCGCGCTACTATCAGCATCCGGAAGAAGACGCGCTCATCCTGCGCCGCGACCTCGGCTGACGCAATGCATTGCTGTGCGGCGCGTCCGATTGGTTGCGTGAGTCGCGACGGGTAGATTTACGGTTATCGACGACGTACGGACTTCATACGCGAGGAGGAGTTGTGAGCCGCAGCTTGAACAAGGTGATGTTGATTGGGAACCTCGGGGCCGACCCCGAGATCCGCACGACGTCGAACGGCAGCAAGGTGGCGCAGTTCTCGCTGGCGACCAGCCGGTCGTGGGGCGGGCAGGGCGGCACCGACAAGCAGGAGAAGACCGAGTGGCACAAGTGTGTCGCCTGGAACGGCAAGGGCGGGGGGATGGGGCTCGCCGACATCATCGAGCGCTACTGCAAGAAGGGCGAGAAGCTCTACGTGGAGGGGCGCATCGAGTATCGGCAGTACCAGGACAAGGAGAACCAGACCAAGTACGTCACCGAGATCAACGTGCGCGAGATCATGCTCCTCGGCGGCAAGGGCGGCGACTTCGACGGCGGCGCGCCGCCGCGCGGTCGCTCGGCCGCGCCGGCGAAGGGTGCCGCCGCGCCATCGGGCGACTTCGAGGAGTTCCCGGGCGGGCTCGAGGCGGACGACGATTTGCCGTTCTGAGGGACGAGTTCGCGGTGCGGAGGTCAGGCGCGGAGTAAGGCGATGGGGAACGGGAAGGGGGACAACGTCCCCCCTTGCTCGTCCCCACGCGCGTTCCTCCGTTTCAAACCTCCACACCGCTCGCCATTCCCCGTCTTCACGGCACGCTGTATCCTACTGCCAGACCCCTCAGGGAGCCGTGATGCCTGCTCGAACCGCGGTCGTCGTCGCCGTGCTCGCCGCGGCCTGTGCATCGTCCGATTCGAGCACCGCGCCCGCCAACGTCGCGACCACCACCATCACCCTCGGCCCCGCCGAGGCGACGAGCGCATATCGCCCCAGCGGCCTGCCTGCTGCCTGGTCGGGATTCTGTCCGACGGCGAGCGCCACCAGCGTGATTCTCACGGCGGGCAATGCCTATCAGGTGGTCAACCAGAGCGGACGCGCCGTCGAGCTGATTACCCTGCCGAATCGCGCCACGATCGAGACCATCAATGCCGGCGCGACGGGCCAGAAGCACGTGGAGTACGGCGCGGTCAGTCAGGCGAGCTTCACCTTCACGGTGACGGTCACCGGCTGCACCGATACGCAGTCGGGGCAGGGCCTCTTCAACGTGACGGTGAACAGCAAGTAGCGCTCGCGTCTT
>JAKAJN010000145.1 GCA_021813725.1 bacterium
CGACACGGTCCAGCGGCGCACCGACGTCTGCTCGGGCGGCGAACGGTCGCGCCTGGCGTTGGCGATGATCACGCTGTCGCGCGCCAACCTGCTAGTGCTCGATGAGCCGACCAATCATCTGGACGTCGAGTCCATCGAAGCCATCGAAGACGCGCTCGACGGCTACGAGGGCACGGTACTGCTCGTCAGCCACGACCGCGCCTTCCTGCGCGAACTGGCCACGCGGGTCTGGGCCTTCGACGGCGTGCGCGTCGAGGATTTCGCGGGGACGTTCGTGGAGTGGGAGGAGCGGCGGAAAGCGCGCGAGGCCGACGCATCCGCCGCGGCCGCGCGTGCGGCAGGCGCCCGACGCGAGGAGGAGAAGAAGCAGGCGCAGCGCAACGCGGCGTCGCAGGAGCGCACGCACAGCGCGCGTCGCGAACAGCGTCAGGCCGTCGAGCGTGCGGAGCGCGCGGTGGCCGAGGCCGAGGCGCGCGTCGAGACGTTGCGCACCGAACTGCAGGACCCGACGCTCTACGACGGTAGCGGTGGCGCCGCGCGCCGCGCCGCCGAGCTGACGCGCGCGCTCAAGGATGCCGAAGCCGCGCTCGACGGCGCGATGCACCGCTGGGTCGAGTCCACCGCCGACTAAGGTTCACGAACGCGACGGCGGCCGGAACCCGCGAGGGTCCCGGCCGCCGGCCGCAGCAGTGCGGCATTACCAGTTGAACGTGAAGCGCGTGTAGATGAAGCGGCCGTTGTAGCCGAACGGCGTGATGCCGCCGTACGGGAAGATGCCGCTGTTGTCCGTCCCGGCGATGTTCTGCGTGGGGTACTTGTCGAGCACATTGTCCGCGCCCGCCGTCCACTTCAGCTTCCACGGCGTCTGCCAGGTCAGGCTGACGTCGGTGATCCACGTCGGCTTGTAGGTGTTGTCGAGCGAGCCGTTGGCGGCCGTGCCGCGCGAAATCACTTCGCCGAAGCGCTGCCCGCGGAGCAGGGCGCTCCACGACTTCCGCGACCAGTCGAGCGACGTCACGATGTTGTTCTTCGGCTGGCCCACCTCGATGCGGCCGCGCTCCACTCGGCCGAACAGCGCCTCCGACTGCGTGGAGAGTTCGGGCGGCGTCGGCGTCACGCGGGTCACCTCGTTGGTCGTGCCATTGTAGCCGCCGGTCACACGCAGCGCTCCTGCATTGCCGAGATCGATGCCGTAGTTCCCGACGATGTCGATGCCGTGCGTCTTCGTGTCGATGGCATTCGTGAAGTAGCGCCCGCCCGACACCCCGGTCAGCCCCTTCGAGGCCAGCAGCGCATTCACCTGCGCACCGGTGAAGTTCTCCGAGAAGACAATGCGGTCCTTGATGGTGATCTGATAGTAGTCCACCGTGAACGACAGGTTCTTCGTCGGCTCGGCGGCGAATCCGGCACTAAGGTTGGTGGACTTCTCCGGCTTCAGGTCCTTGGCCCCGAGCACGCGAGCGATCGGGTCGTCCACCGGGAAGGTGCGCACTTCGAACGGCACGCCATTGATGAAGTTCGTGGCCGTGGATGAGAAGAACGACTGGTGCAGCGATGGCGCGCGGAAGCCCGTGCTCACCGCGCCGCGCAGGTTGAAGCCCTTTGCCACTTTCAGGCGGGTCGCCAGCTTGCCCGTGGTCGTGGAACCAAAGTCACTGTAGTTCTCGGCGCGGGCCGCCCCCGACAGCAGCCAGCGGTCGGTGATGTCGCTCTCGACGTCGACATAGGCGGCAATGTTCGACCGCGAGTGCGTGCCGGCGTCGCTGGGGCGGAAGCCCGGGAAGACCTGCGAGCCGATGGCCGGCTGCTTGCCGGCATTCGGACCATCGAGAATCTTGACACCGCCATCCTTGTACGAGTTCGGCTCGCCCGCCGTGATCTCGAACGCATCGTTGCGGAACTCGGCGCCCACGCCCACGCGCACCGGACGGCCTGGGTTGTACTCGCGGTTCAGGTCGAGGTTGGCGGTCGCCTGCCGGAATCCCAGCGCACCCGCATCGAACGACGTCGGGCTCTGTGCACCCATCGAGGTGTTCAGCGAGTTCTTGACGGCAAAGCCGAAGCGGTTGGCGCCGTAAACGGCGCTCAGGTCGTACTTCCACGTGCCGACGTCACCCTTGATGCCGACGGTTCCCGACAGGTCGGTGATGTCCGAGGCGATGAGCGGGAGGAAACCATCGGGCGCGATGGCACGCACCGTGCGGTCGTCGACCGAACGGCGAAAGAAGCCCGCTGCCTCGCCGCGCCGCTCACCGTAGCCGCCGAATGCGTAGACCTCACCGTTCACCGCATCCCACGGCCGTCCAAAGTTGCCAAAGAAGGTCACACCGTTGGTCGCGGCGTCACCGAGACGATGGTTGATCTGGTTGGTGTAGCGCGGGTCGGTGTTTTTCACGTTGCCGGCCAGATACTGCGTGCGCGTATCCGGGAGCGAGCGGTTCGTCCAGCCGTGCTGGTTGAGCTCGGTGCCCAGCGTGAGGTAGCCGGTTTCCAGCGGCGCACTCCACGTGACGTTGCCCTTCCACAACTTGCCGTCCCACAGCGTCTTGTCCACGACGGCCACCGGATTCTGCCGCGGCGGGTTGAAGTGCGTCATGTTCGAGCCCGCGGTGAACTGCGCTTCGTTGGGCGCATTGGCCTTGAGCACGATGTTGATCACGCCGGCAATCGCGTCCGACCCGTACTGTGCCGAGGCGCCGTCGCGCAGCACTTCGATGCGCTCGATCATCGACGCCGGAATTGCGTTGAGGTCCACGGCGGCCTGACCGCGGCCGATGGAACCGTTCACATTGACGAGCGCGCTCGTGTGTCGCCGCTTGCCGTTGATGAGCACCAGCACCTGGTCGGCGCCCAGACCGCGCAACGTCGCGGGACGCACGTGGTCGGTGCCGTCGCCGATGCTCATGCGCGGAAAGTTGAACGACGGCGCGACGGCCTGGATCATCTGCGCCGTCTCGGCGCGCCCGGTAGCCGAGATGTCGGCGGCCGGGAGCACGTCAATGGGCGCGGGGGCGTCCACGACGGTGCGCTCCTCCGAGCGCGACCCGATTACGGCCACGGCCGAGAGCGCCGCCGCGGCGCGCTCGAGCGTGAAGTTCTTCGTCACCGTCTGGCCGGCGCGGATCGTGATCGAGTCGCGCACAAGACCGTATCCGATGAGCCGCGCGCGCAGCTCGTAGCGACCCGGTCGCAGGTTGATGCGATACGCGCCGTCGTTCCGGGCGATCGCTCCAAACTGCGTGCCGGCCACGGAGATCGATGCGCCGGCGATCGGTTCACCGGCCGCGGTCGTAACCTTGCCTGTCACAGTGCCAAGCGTCGCCTGTGCGGCGAGCGGTACGACAGCACCACTGGTGAGTAGGGCAGCCATCACCAACCGCGACAAAACACGCGTCATGCCGAACCTCCTGCTTGGGGGGGAAAAGGGAGGAATACATGGCGCGCCAGCGCGCCGAATCAGCCGACGGCGTCCGGGGGGACGCCGCCTCATGTTCGCGATGTCAGTTGTTAGTGCGCGTCGGGCCGAAGCTTTTGATATTGCTCCACCGCGTACCGCAGTGCCAGCACTGCGGACGCCTTGAGTTCATACTCGATCGCCAACTCGCCGAGCTGTGCCGCCGAGTGCCGGCTCATCTTGGCCGATTTTGCGTTGCACGCGTGATGTCGCCGGGCATATTCACGGCTGGCGTGCCAGAGCGTGTTTGCGGCATGCCAGGTGGACTCGTCGAGGCCGTCGCGCGAGCCCGAGCCGACGGCCGCATACCGTTGGCAGGAGTCGCCGAGAATCCGCACGCAGAGCACCGAGACTTCGATCACGGCCTCGAGTTCCTCCTCACCACACTGCAGATCCAGAATCCGTCCGATGCGCGCCTGCTGGCGGCAGCACTCGGAGGCGGAACGGCACAGGTTGTCCGCGACGCACTGCAGGTTTTGCACGTCCTGCACCGCAAGTGCGGCACCGCCCTTCACGGCAGTTGCTTTCGAGTTCGGCATACGACGCCTGGTCCGGGGTGGGAGGGGCCTTTGAACAATTGTTTGAATGCACGCCCCGAAACAAGCGCCCTAGCGCAACTCGCCCGCCCGAACGTGGAGCGGGAAGACCACCCGCCGCTGGCTGTGGGGCAGCCCCCAGCGCTCCCCCACCGAGCGGGCGAAGGCGTCAAAGGTGTCCCGTCCCCGGACGGCGAGGCACCGCTGCACCGCCGACCACGTTTCCACGTAGCCCAGAAACGCGGGGAGGGTCATGTCGGCAACGAGGTCGAACGGCGGGACGTCGAGCTCGTCCAGCGGCAGGGCAATCGAGCGGTATCCCTCGTCCACGAACCGGCGTTCGGGCGGCCAGAAGGCGCCGATGCTCACGCGGTAGAAGAACTCCACCAGCTCGTCGATCGGCGGCGAGATCCGGCAGAGGGAATAGCACCAGACGGCCAGCAGTCCGCCCGGTTGGAGCACACGCCGGGCCTCGTCCACGAAGGCGTCCACGTTCATCCAGTGCAGCGCCTGGGCGGCCGTGACGAGCTGGGCACTTGCCGTCTGCAGACCGCTGTCGGTCGTTGCCACGCGATAGGTGATGCGCGGGTGTGGCCGTGCGCGGGCAATCTGCGCCTCGCTCGGGTCGGTGGCGACGACGCGCGCGAAGCGTTCGGCCAGCCCGGCGGCGGCCTGTCCGTTGCCGGTTCCGCAGTCCCACGCGAGGGCGGTCCCCGGCGACCGCAGCGCCAAGTAGTGGAAGAGTACCGCTGGATAGCGCGGCCGGAACTTGGCGTACGCCTGCGCGTGCCCCGAGAAATGGTCGGCGACGGCGCCCGGCGAGTGATGCTCAGGGGCTTGCACGATCATCCGCCACGATGGCGAGCTGGGTTCCCGAGGGACTCAGCGCGAGCCGCGAGATGCCTCGCACGCCATCGACCGCGAGGTCGGCCACGACATCCCACCGACCATCCACCCAGGCGAAGAGCCGCGACCCACTCCCGGTGATGAGCACGCCATCCGGCGTCCACACGTGGTAGTCGGCGCGCGCCGGAGGACGTGCGATGGGCGACGACTTCCCCGTATGGAGGTCGAGTGCAGTGATCCACACGCCGTTCGCTCCCTGCTGCAGATAGCTGATCGCATCGCGGCCGGGAATCTTCTGCAGCGCGCGTCCGATGTTGCGCGCCACGACCTCACTGGTGCCGAGTCGGACGTCGGCGATCTGCAGCGTCGCAGGCGGGCCGGAGGGAGTGCCGAGCGGCGCTCCGAGCACGTACAGGCCGAGCGTCACATCGCTCGCCCAGACGTGGTACCCGACTGGTTGGATACGCTCCAACAGCAGCGTCGGCGCCTCGTCGCCGCGCAATGCGAACCTCCAGAGGCGTTGGGTGCTGTCGGCCTCGACTCGCACGGTGGAGAAGTGCACCCCGTCGGGCATCGGCGTCGCCGAGTATTCGCTTTCGACGGCGGTCTGGGTGACGTTCGAGCGCTCGCGGGTGGCGAGGTCGAGCCGCCAGATGTCGGACGGACCATCGCCTGCGATGCGCGTGTACAGCATCGCACGGCCGTCGGGGGTGAAGGCGGGTTGGTTATCGTAGCCGAGGCGCGCCGTGACGTTCTCGGCGCGACTTACGCGCGGCACCCCACGCCCCTCGAGCGAGACGAGCCAGATGTCGGAGGACGAACCCTGCGCCAAGGGCGACACGAGGGGCACAACGACGCCAGTGGCGATGAGAATCATTCGCAACTTCATGGTCCGTTCCCGATCAGGAGGCAACCTTTAATTGTGGCTGATTTCCGCCGTGAGGCAAGCACCTCGGGCATGCGCCGTCAGGCAAGCACTGTCAGGCAAGCGCCGGCTGCACCTCGCCCGTGCAACTGCCGAAACCGATGCGACGGAAGCCGTCGCGCTCACACCAGCCGCGGAGTGTGATTTCGTCGCCGTCCTGGAGGAAGGCGCGCGATTCTCCGTTGGAGAGCGTGACCGGCCGTTGGCCGCGCCACGCGAGCTCCAGCAGGCAACCGCGCGACGCGGGATCGGCACCTGAGACGGTACCGCTGGCAATCAGGTCACCCGGCTGCAGGTTGCACCCGGCAGTGGCGTGATGGGTGAGCATCTGCGCGAGGGTCCAGTACATCCCAGTGAAATCGCCGCCACTCAGC
>JAKAJN010000146.1 GCA_021813725.1 bacterium
GACCTGGCGGTTACCGCAGTGGTACAGCGCGACATTCTGCGCGCCGCGGCGCGGCTGGTGAAGCCGGGCGGCCTGCTCATCTACTCCACCTGCTCGCTCGAACCGGAAGAGAATGAGGCGCAGGTGGAAGCGTTCCTGAGTGCCCACCCGGCGTGGCGGCTGGAGCCGCCCCCAGCGGGTGCGGTGCCATCCACGACCCTCGACAAAGGGTTCCTGCGCGTGCTGCCACACGCGCACGGGACCGACGGCGCGTTCGCCGCGCGCCTGCGGAGTCCTTCATGAGCGCCGTCGTGCGCATCGCCCCGTCACTGCTCAGCGTCGATTTTGCCCGCCTCACCGACCAGCTCGCGATGATCGAGGCGGGCGGCGCCGACTGGCTGCACGTGGACGTCATGGATGGCTGTTTCGTGCCGAACCTGACCTACGGCGCCAAAGTCATCGAAACGTGCGCGCGCGTCAGCAAGCTGCCGCTCGACGTGCACCTGATGGTCGTCGAACCGGAGAAGTACTTCGACTCCTTTGCGAGCGCGGGTGCGTCCATTCTCACCATTCACGCGGAAGCGGCGCCGCACTTGCAGCGCCAGCTGGTGCGCATCAGGGAACTCGGCTGCAAGGCGGGCGTCGCGCTTAATCCGTCGACGTCTCTGGAGATGGTGCGTGAGGTGGCCGCCGACCTGGACTTGCTGCTCGTGATGACGGTGAACCCGGGATTCGGCGGCCAGTCCTTCATACACGCGTCGCTCGACAAGATTCGGCGCGCCCGCGCGTTGCTCAACGCCGCCGGCAGTCGCGCGCTACTCGAGGTGGACGGCGGCATCGCCCGCGGCACGATCGCCGACTGCTGGCGCGCCGGCGCCGACACCTTCGTGGCCGGCAACGCCGTGTTTGGTGCATCGGATCCCGCCGCCGAGGTGCGCGCGCTGCGCGCGCTGTGCGCGGAGACGGCGTGACGACGCGACGACAGTGGCTCATCGTCGGCGCCGTCGTGCTGGCGCTCGCCGGCGGACTCTACGCGGCCACGCGCACCTTCGGCTCCGACCTCTTTCCGGTGGCGCCGGGTTCCAAGGCCCCGGAGTTCCACGCCGCCACGATGGTGGCTGGCGGTCCCACGACCAAGAACATCACGGACTATCGCGGACACGTGGTCCTGCTGAACCTCTGGGCCACCTGGTGCGGACCGTGCAAGCAGGAGATGCCGGGCATTCAGGCGCTGCACGACGCGCTTGGTCCGCAGGGGCTGAAGGTCGTGGCGGTCAGCGTGGATGACCCGGGGTTCGACGACGCGATCCGGAGCTTTGTCGCCGAGCACAAGCTCACCTTCGAGATCCTGCACGAGGGGAGCGGCACCATCGAACGCGACTACCAGACGAGCGGAATCCCCGAGACCTTCGTGATCGGCAAGGACGGCGTGATCCGCAAGCGCGTGATTGGCGCGGCGGCATGGAACTCCGACGCCAACATGAAGCTGATGCGTGGTCTGCTCGCCGAGGACGCGCCGTAGGGCGATGCGCGTCCTCGGCATTGAGAGTTCCTGCGACGAAACGTCGGCGGCGGTGGTGAGCGGCGAGGGCAACGCCGTGCGCCTCGAGTCGCTCGTGATCCTGTCGCAGGACGTGCACCGCATCTTTGGCGGCGTCGTGCCCGAGATCGCCTCACGGGCGCACCTCACGGCGGTCGTTCCGGTCACCCGACGGGCGCTGGCGGATGCGGGACTGCCGGAGAACGGCGCGGGAGTCGATGCCATCGCGGTCACGCACGCCCCGGGGCTGGTGGGCGCACTGCTGGTGGGCGTCGCTTACGCGAAATCGCTGGCGGCCGCGTGGGACGTCCCCGTGCTCGGCGTGCATCATATGGAGGGGCACCTGTTCGCGACGGCGCTCGACCATGCCGATGCCGTGCCGCCGTTCACGGCGCTGCTCGTCAGCGGTGGCCACACCCTGCTGCTCGACGTCGCCGCCTGGGGCGACTATCGACTGCTCGGCAGCACGCGCGACGACGCGGCTGGCGAGGCCTTCGACAAGGTGGCGAAGCTGCTCGGTTTGCCCTACCCCGGCGGGCGGCCCATCGAACTCGCCGCGCGAGACGGAGACCCGCAGCGCCACCGTTTTGCGCCGCCGATGCTGCACGGCGGACAGCAGCCGGGAGACGAGGACTACTACGACCTTTCGTTTTCCGGACTCAAGACCGCGGTCCTGCGAAAAGTGCGCGTCGCAGACGCCGCCGGAACGCTCGCGGCTGAGGTACCGCACCTGGCACGCGGTTTTCAGGACGCGCTGGTCGCCACCCTCGCCGAAAAGACTGCGCGCGCCGCGCGCGCGTACGCGCGCACGCGCGTGGTGCTGGGCGGGGGCGTGGCTTGCAACGCGGCCTTGCAGGCCGGGATCCGCCGCGCGGTGTCTCCGTTCGGCGGCGTCGTCTTCGCGCCCTCGCCCAAGCTCGCCACGGACAACGCGGCGATGATCGCGCGCGCCGGCCACTGGCGGCTCGAGCGCAACGAGCGCAGCGACGCGTCGCTCAATGCCTACGCGTCGCTGCCGATTCCCGGGCTGCGCGACTGATCAGCGTCGGGCCATGAGGCGATTCCGCGTGTACGGAATGAGCCCGCCCGCATCCATGATCCCCCTGCGCGCCGCCGGCATCTGCACCTGCGCATACGACTTGCCCGTGGTCTTGTTGCGCACGGCATCCGCGGTGATCTCGAGGTCGTCCCCCTCGCTGGCCGCAAGCTCGGGGCAGATGACGACCTTCAGCCCCAGGTTGATGCTGTTCTGCAGAAAGATGCGCGCGATGGACTTGGCGACGACCGTGAGGTCGTAGCCCTTGAGCGTCGAGCATGCCTGCTCCCGACTCGAGCCGCAGCCGAAGTTCTCGCCGCCGACGATGATGCTGTCCGCCGGAAACGCCCGCGACTTCAGCAGGGCGTTGAACTCGGTGCGGTCGAAGAAGGCGAACTGCGGCGTTTCGGTCGGCAGCACCGTGGCCATGAAGCGCCCGGGATAGATGTCGTCGGTGCTGATGTCGTTGCCGAGTGTGATGAGAACCTTGCCCATGACAGTCTCCCGCCTCTCGGCGCTAGTTCGCGGTGGGGTCAGTGATGACGCCAGTGATCGCCGAGGCCGCTGCGACCGCCGGACTACACAGGTAGACCTCGGACTTCGGGTTGCCCATGCGCCCCTTGAAGTTTCGGTTCGTGGTGCTGAGCGCCACTTCGTTGTCGCCGAGTGCACCCTCGTGCACGCCGAGGCAGGGGCCGCATCCGGAGTTCATCACCACGGCTCCGGCGTGCATGAAGTCCTGCACGTAGCCGCGCTCCAGCGCCTGCGCGTAGATGCGTCCCGAGGCGGGGAAGACGAGCATCCGCGTGCCGGCGGCTACCTTCTTGCCGCGTAGGATATCCGCCGCCACGGCAAGATCATCAAGCCGGCCGTTGGTGCAGCTGCCGATGACGATTTGCTGCACGCGCGTGCCGAGCACGTCGCGAATCGGCTTCACGTTGTCCACCATGTGCGGGCAGGCGACCTGCGGCATGAGAACCGACGCGTCAATCTCGATGGTGCGCACGTAGCGCGCGTCGGGATCGGGCGCAACGCAGACGATGGGCTCGGTGACGCCGGCTTCCTCGCGCAGATAGCGCACCGTCTCCTCGTCGCCAGGGACGATGCCCGACGTTGCCCCCGCTTCCACGCTCATGTTGCAGATGGCGAGTCGACCGCTGGTGCTCATCCGGCGGATCGTCTCGCCGTGGAACTCCAGCACCTTGTAGTTGGCACCCTGCGCCGTGAGCACGCCGATCAGGTGCAGGATCAGGTCCTTGGCCCCGACGCTCGGCGGCAGCGCACCGTGCACCACGACCTTTATCGTCTCAGGGACCTCGATGTTCACGGCAACACCGAGGCTCCACACGGATGCCATTTCGGTGGCGCCAATGCCGAAGCTGAACGCACCGAGCGCGCCGTGCGACGTGGTGTGCGAGTCCGTGCCGACCACGACGAAGCCGGGGCGCACATAGCCATACTCGGGAAGGATCTGATGGCAGATGCCCCCCGTGTCACCGCGGATATCGTGGAACTTGGTGATGCCGTTGGCGGCGACGAACTCGCGGATCTTCTTCTGGTTCGTGGCCGTCTTCGGCGATTCGGCCGGCACACGATGATCGAAGATGATGGCGACGCGCGACGGATCCCAGATGGTCGGCGTGCGCCCCGTCCCGTGGAAGATCTCCTGGAACTGGTTGATCACCAGCGCCGCGTTCTCATGCGACATCGCGAGGTGCACCTGCGGCTCCACGACGTCCCCCGCCTTGGTGGACGGCAGCCCCGCGGCGCGCGCGAGGATCTTCTCGACAACGGTCATTGCCATTGGTCAGCTCCAGTTCAGATGACGCCCTTCGCCTTGAGCGCAGCCCGCTCGTCGGGCCCGAGGCCCAGCGCTCCATAGATCTCCGCATTGTGTTCGCCGAGGGTGGGGGGCGGCGTCTCGACCGTCCCCGGAGTCTTCGCGAACTGCGCGGTGAGCCCAAACACCTCAATGTCGCCGAAACCTGCCAGCGGCACCGTCTGCAGGACGCGCCGGTGCTGCACCTGCGGCTGGCGCAGCGCCTCCTCGAGCGAGAGAATCGCGCCGCTCGGCACATCGGCCGCGTTGAGTGCCTGCACCCACGCCGCCGTCGGACGCGTCAGCAGGCGCTCCTCCAGCAGCGGCGTCAACGCTTGGCGGTTCTTCTTCCTCGCGTCGCGCTCCTGGAAGCGCGCATCGGCCTTCAATTCGGGCAGACCGAGCACGTCGCAGACGGACTCCCACTGCTCCTGCTTGTTGGCGGCAATGTTGATGAACCCGTCGGCGGTGCGGAACGTGCCGCTTGGCGCCGCGGTGAAGTTGTCGTTGCCCATCAGGACGGGCTGCTGCTTGCCGATAAGCAGATTCGCCGCCACCCATCCCATCAGCGGCATGATGGAGTCGAGCAGGGCAACGTCAATGAATTGCCCCTCGCCTGTGCGCTCGCGGTGGAAGAGCGCGGCCATGACGGCAAATGCCGCGTTGAGGCCGCCGACAGTGTCGCAGACGGGGAAGCCCGTGCGAAGCGGGCTCAACCGCTCGTCGCCGTTGACCGACATCTCACCCGACAGCCCCTGGATGATCTGGTCGTACGCAGGGAAGAGCGCATCGGGGCCGGTTTGCCCGAATCCGGAAATCGCGCAGTAGACGAGCCGGGGGTTGAGCGCGGCGAGCGTCTGATAGCCGATACCGAGGCGGTCCATCACTCCGGGGCGGAAGTTCTCGACGACGACGTCCGCATCCTTCGCCATGCGCAGGAAGAGCGCCCTGCCCTCGGGGCTCTTGGTGTTCAGCGTGACGGACTTCTTGTTGCAGTTCTGCGCGACGAAGCTCGTCCCCATCAGCCGCTTGTTGAGTTCGGGGAGAATGCCAAGCTTGCGCGCGAGGTCACCGTCCTTCGGATTCTCGATCTTCACCACATCGGCGCCCAGGAGGGCGAGATGCAGCGTGGTGAACGGCCCCGACAGGACGTTGGTGAGGTCGAGGACTTTGATGCCGGCGAGAATGGACATGGGGACCGAGAAACCACAGAGAGGCAGCAGAGAGAAAACAGAGAGAAAACAGAGAGAAAACAGAGAAACAACAGACTACGCGGCGCCGATCTTGTAGACGCAGCCGGGGAGCTCGCGGCCGAGGAACTCGGCTACGTCGCGGGCGATGGCAATGAGCTCCGTCAGGTTGATGTCGTTTCGCCGGCCATCGCGCTGCAGGGCGCGCACGAAGTCCTCTGTGGCGACGTTGCCAGCAGCGACCTTCGTGAACGGGCAGCCGCCGAGTCCGCCGAAGCTCGTCTCGATGCTCGTGGCCCCGGCGCCGAGTGCGGCGTAGACATTGGCCATGCCCACGCCGTACGTGTTGTGGATGTGCGCCGTCACGCGTGCGGTGGGCTCCAGCTCGAGGATGCGGCGCACGTACCGCGTCACCTGCGCGGGATGCGCATGGCCCGCGGTGTCGGCAAGACTGATCGCCGTCAATCCGGCGTCGAGATAGGCGGCGACCACCTGCATCACGCGCGCCTCGGGGACTACCCCCTCAAAGCCGCACCCGAACGCGCTCTGCACGCTCACCTGCACTTCGCG
>JAKAJN010000147.1 GCA_021813725.1 bacterium
GCAGACGGCCAGCAGCGCCTCGAGGCGGCGAAGGACGCGGTCGCTTCGCCACTCCTTCGCGAGTTCCACGGCGGCGCGCGGCAGGTTGCCCGGGTGCCGCTCGAGCTTCTCCTCGAACTTCTCGAACAGGGTGAAGGCGTCAGCGGCCGCCCCGGCGAAGCCGGCGAGCACGCGACCGCCCTTCAGCGCGCGCACCTTCACGGCATGCGCCTTCATGACGGTCTCGCCGACCGACACCTGGCCGTCGCCGCCGATGGCCACCCGGCCGTCGCGGCGGACGGCAAGGATGGTGGTGGAGTGGATCACCGGCTGGGTCATGGGCCTAAAGATAGTGACGGTGGACGGTCGACGGTGGACGGCCATCAACTGGCAGTCGTTACATGCTCCGGCGTCACCTGCTCGCCGAACTTCGCGCCGAGGTGCTTGAGCACGCCGTCCATCGTCGCGTGCGTTCCCATCATCTTCATCATCAGGCGGAAGAAGGGCGACTTCACCCACCCTTCTTCGGTGATGGTCACCGTCGTGCCGGCCCCGCTGGTCTCGAGGTCATACGTCCAGACGCCGCCCCACTGCGATTTCTCGTCCGTGACGATCTCCGAGACGAGGAGCGCAGGAGCACGCACTTCGAGGAGCTCGACGGTCATCGTCATGCCGCCGACGTCCTGCACCCACGTTTCGTGCCCCTCGCGCCGTTCGCCCCTGACGGACGACTTGAAGTCGGAGTTCCAGGCGGGGTAATCGCCGAAATTGCGCAGGACGGCCCAGACTGAGTCGCGCGACGCCGTTAGCTGGATGCGACTGGACGCCTTGTGCTCCCGCGGCAGCGAGGCACCAGCGACATAGAGCGCCGCCACGAGCACCACGACGGCAACAAGAAGCTTCTTCAGGAATCGCATGGCCGGCTCCGTGGGGAGAGGGGGACCGGGCAAATGTGCATCGCGCGCCGCCGGAAGCCAATCGTCGCTAGATTGCGCGCATGACCTCCCCCTGGCCGATCTCCATTGACGATGTGCGCGCCGCTCGCGAGCGGTTGCGTCCGTACCTCTCGCCTTCGCCGCTCCGCCGCTACCCGCTGCTCGACGCCCTGGTGGGGCACGGCATCGAGGTCTACGTCAAGCACGAGAATCACCTGCCGGTCCAGACCTTCAAGGTGCGCAACGGCCTGTCGGCCGTCACGGCACTCGACGAGTCAACGCGTGCGCGCGGGATCATCGGCGCGAGCACCGGCAACCACGGCCAGGGGATGGCCTACGCGGCGCACCTGCTCGGGATTCCGTGCACGATCGTCGTCCCGGAACGCAACAACCCAGAGAAGAACGCGGCCATCCGCGCGCTCGGCGCCGAACTCATCGAGCACGGCGCCACGTACGACGACTCGGCACGGCGGTGCGCCGAGCTCGCGTCGTCGCGTGGCCTGCACCTCGTGCACGGCATCAACGACCGGACGGTGATTGCCGGCGCCGCAACAATGACGCTCGAGATGCTCGAACAGCAGCCCGACCTCGACGTCATCTTCATCGCCCTTGGTGGCGGGTCACAGGCGGTGGGCGCAATGACGGTGACGCGCGCGTTGCGTCCGTCCGCGAAGGTGATCGCGGTGCAGAGCGAGGCGGCGCCGGCACAGTACGAGAGCTGGAAGCGCGGCGAGATCGTGAAAGGCGTGCCGGTGCGCACCTTCGCCGAGGGGATCGCGACGGGGCAGGCTTACGAACTGACGTTCCCCGCGCTGAAGGAGGGGCTCGCCGACTTCATCACCGTGAGCGAAGCGGAACTGGCCGACGCGCTGCGCGAGCTGATTCGCACGACGCACAACCTGCCGGAAGGGGCGGCGGCGGGTGGGTTGGCGGGACTGCGCCGCCTGGCGCCTCAGCTGTCGGGCCAGAAAGTCGCGATCGTGATGTGCGGCGGGAACATCAGCGTTGACGGGCTCAAGGCGGTCCTCAACGGCTGACCGGAGTTGAGCGACGCTACGACGCGATCTTGATGCGCGTCGTGACCCGCGCCACCGTCGCCTCCGACCCGCAGACGAAAATGTACTCGCGGTTGCGAACGTGGCTCACCTCGCCGACGCGTTCGCCGCGCGGGCTGTAGATGCCAATCTGCGCGCCCACGTAGCGCTTGTATGGTCGCTCGATGGTCGCCACGGCGCCGCGTTCGGCGAGCCGGGCTTCGAGCCAGTCGCGCGACACGAACCCCTCGTCGCTGAATGAGACGACCAGCGTGCGCGCACGCACGGCGCGCAGGACCTCGGCCAGTGACGCCTCGAATTGGCGCTTGCTGTTGAAACGGCTGGTTCGCGCCCGCACGTCCTCGCGTTTGCACGCCACGCCGTAGCAGGCGGGCTTGTCCCAGCGCACCAGCGACTCCCAGATGTGGTAGTTCCCCAGGTAGGAGTGCTGGTTGTAGGGCGGATCGAGATAGGCGACGTCCGTCTCGACACCGCGGGCGGCGTCGAGCGCGTCGAGGGCGAGGGCGCGCCCCTTCCCCGCGCGGGCGCGCGGCAGGACCGCCGGCAGGCGCAGCTCGAGATCGTTGTGCGCACGCGGCGCCCACTGCTTGAGAAACGCCATCTGCACGCCGGTGGTGCTGTCCACGCGATCCGCGGCTTCCATCAGCGAGACGAGCACCACGGCTTCCACTTCCGGCGGCAGTGCGAGGCCGGCGATGCGCTCGCGAATGGCGTCCACGCGCTCGCCATTCTTGGGATGGAAGAACCGTGACTGCTCACAGAAGGTGCGGGTGAAGTACCCCGCCCGCCCCGGCAGGGCGTTGAACTCGCGGATCAGCACCTCGGCGTCGCGGACGACATCATCGTAGTCGGCCTCGACGTAACAGCGCGAGAGTGTGTGCGCGTAGGCGTTGTGGTCATTGGCGACGACGCGATAGCCGGCGAGCTTGAGCGCGTGGCCGACGCGGGCCGTGCCGCTGAAGAGGTCGAGCACCGAGCGGGCGCGCGCGTCGGCGCGCACCGCATCCACGAGGAGCGGCAGCAGTGTGCGCTTGGAACCGAGATACTTGATCACGCCCGAAAGACGAGCGCGCGAATTCCGCGCAACGCGAGGTGTGTGCCGTGTTGCGAGTGGCCAATTCGGTCGTCAGCGGCGCCCGGAGCGAGGCGCGAACGTCACGCGAGTGTTACGCGCGCGGATGCGCCTGCCGATAGACCTGTTTGAGGCGCTCGACGCTGGTGTGCGTGTAGATCTGCGTGGTGCTCACCGAGGCGTGGCCGAGGAGCTCCTGCACGGCGCGCAGATCGGCGCCGGCGTCGAGCAGGTGCGTCGCGAAGGTGTGGCGCAGGGAGTGCGTGCTGAGCCCTGCCCCCTCGTCCACCTGCGACAGCCATCCGGTGATCACCTTGTGGATGCCCGAACGGCTGACACGCTTGCCGCGATCGGAGAGGAAGAAGGCCTGCCGGTCGCCAGCCGTCCCGACGCGGGCGAGCACGTCGTCGCGCTTGCGTTCGAACTCGCGCAGCGCGCGCTGGGCGTGCGACCCGACCGGGAGGATGCGCTCCTTGCGCCCCTTGCCGCGCACCTTCACCTGGCCGGCGAGCAGGTCGAGGTCGGCGCGATTGATGCCGCGCAGTTCGCTGAGGCGGAGTCCACAGGAGTAGAGCAGTTCGATCATCGCGAGCGCCATCACATCGCGGTGCCGGCCCTCCTGCGCCCGCGTCTGGAGCGCCTGCAGGAGGGTGTCCACCTGTCGGCGCTCGAGGTGCCCCGGAAGGTACTTCTCGATCTTGGGCGAGCCGACGGCGCGTGCGGGATTGCTGGGGACGAGATCGTTGGCGTGGAGGAAGCGGAAGAAGGTGCGCGCGGCGCTGAGGGCGCGGGCGATGGAGCGCTTGGCGAGGCCGCGACGCGCGAGATGCGCCATCCAGGAGCGGAGCGCAAGCCGATCGACCTGCGGCCACGCCCAGTTGGGATCACCGTAATGGCGCCCGAGAAAGTCCCGCAGTTCGCCGAGGTCACGCGCGTAGGCGACGACCGTGTTGGGCGAGACGTCGCGTTCCTTGGCGAGGTGGGTGAGGAAGTCGTTCAGCAGGTCGGGCATGGCAGAGTTAAGACGACGCCGACCCGGAAGAAGGCACGAACGGACGAGGGACGGAAGGGCTCGGTAGATCTCGTGCACCTGCGACGCGTCGAACCGCAGCCACCTGGACTGCCCGGCCGCATAGCACCCGCAGGCGCCGCTGTCCAGAGCCCCGCCAATGCTTGCTTGCTCGCCGTCACGCTTTCCACGCCGCCGCGACACGCTACAATTGGCATATGCTCCTCGGTGTCGCTGGCATGATTGGCTGCGGGAAGTCCACTCTCGCAAACGCCCTCGGAAAACGGTTCGGGCTCCAGCTCGCACTGGAGAGCGTCGATGCGGACAATCCCTGGCTCGACCTCTTCTACGACGGCGAGCAGGGCATGCGCACCTTCGGCCTGCACCTGCAGCTCCACTTCCTCGCCACGCGCTTCGAGAGCATGCGCAAGATGCGGGCAATGGGCGGCAGCTGGATTCTCGACCGCACCTGGTACGAGGACGCAGAAATCTTTGCCCGCGGGCTGTTCGAGTCGGGGTACATGAACTCGAACGATTGGGAGCTGTACCAGCGCCTCTACGCCGAGTTGCTGCACGCCCCCGCCGCGCGGCCGCCGCGCCTGATGATCTACCTGCACGGACCGTTCGAGACGATCCACGAACGCATCCTCACGCGCGGCCGGCCGAAGGAAAAGGACACCGATCCGGAGTACTTCGCCTCGCTGCACACGCGATACGGACACTGGATCGACAGCTTCCGCCGCTGTCCGGTACTGCGGCTCGACGTGCGCGAGTACGACTTGTTCGCCGATCCGGCCGCGATTGACGAGATCGCCACGCGGGTGCGCCTGGAGCTCGAAAAGGAGCTGCCGCAGACCGAGCTCTGGCCGGCCCAGCGGCGACGCAAGGAGCCGTTCACGCAGGCCGAAGCGCGATAGCGCGCCCTCCCGCTACCGTAGGCCGTTCGCGTCCATCCACTCCTGCATCGCCGTCAGCGACCGCTCGGCATACAGTTCGCGCTTGCGATGCTTGTCGCGCGGCGGATCGTCGAGCTCCTCCAGCAGGCCGAAATTCGCGTTCATCGGCTGGAAGTGTGCCGGGTCGGCCTCTCGCAGATGGCGGTAGAGCGCGCCGAGCATCGTGACCGGCGGCGGCACGACGGGGTCCGCCCCCGCCAGCATCTGTGACAGGTTGATCGCCGCGAGCAAGCCGGTCGCCGTGCTCTCAGTATACCCCTCGACGCCCGTGAGCTGGCCGGCGAACAGCACCCGCGGATCGTCGCGCAGCGACAGGTGCGGCGTGAGCGCGGCCGGCGCGTTGAGATACGTGTTCCGATGAATCGACCCGAAGCGCAGGAACTCGGCGTGCTCCAGCCCCGGGATCATCCGGAAGACACGCTGCTGCTCGGGAATGCGCAGCCGCGTCTGGCACCCGACGATGTTCCACATGCGCCCCGCACGATCCTCGGCGCGCAACTGCGCCACCGCCCACGGACGCTTTCCCGTTCGCGGATCGCGGAGGCCAATGGGCTTCATCGGGCCAAAACGCAGCGACTCCCGCCCCCGCCGCGCCATCTCCTCCACCGGCATGCACCCTTCGAAGTACGGCGCCGAGTCGAACTCGTGCGCCGTGAACTGGTCGGCCGCACTCAAGGCATCGATGAACGCCTCGTACTCGGCACGATCCAGCGGGCAGTTGAGATAGGCGCCTTCCTCGGGGGCAGTGTCAGCCATCGTCTCCTTCCCCCATCGCGATGCCCGAAACGCCACAGACTGATCGATGGACTCGATGGAGACGATTGGGGCGATGGCGTCATAGAACGCGAGCGACTGCACGCCCAGCCGGGCGCGGATGGACTCGGCGAGCGCGTCGCTCGTCAACGGCCCCGTGGCGACGAGGCAGGGCGACGGCGGCACCTCCGTCACCTCCTCGCGTGTCACGGTGATGTTCGCGTGCGTTGTCACGCGCTCGTGGACAAACGCGGAGAAGAGGTCGCGATCCACCGCGAGCGCGCTCCCCGCCGCCACGCGCGCCGCGTCGGCACCTTGGAGTATCACGCATCCCAGCAGGCGCATTTCGGCCTTG
>JAKAJN010000027.1:0-620 GCA_021813725.1 bacterium
CGCTTCTGGAACCTCTCGGCCTTCACGCCGACCGGCGTCGGAGCGACCTCCGCCTTCGATTCGCTGCCGACGAACGTGGCCGGCTATTCCAACGCGCCCCTGCGCGTCTCGTCGCTCGTCAACAATCGCACGCTGGTGGCCAACGGCGCGGATTCGAGTCTCGGCGTCCGCTATCGCTTCGTGTTGAACACCGTGGGGGACCAGGCCAAGGTCTCATTCAAGATCGCTCCGGACTTTTCCTCCGGCGGCGTGATGCTGCTCGACGGCGTGGAGGTGGCATCGAACTGGACCGACCTCTGTTGTGGACTCTCCGCCACCTATCCGGACGAGTTCATCGCGGCGAACTCGATGGTGCTGCAGCCGGGGACGCACGTGATCGACGTCGTCGGCTTCGAGCACTGCTGTGACGCTCTGGCGGGCGCCGCGTTCGATTTCGGCACCGGTCTGGGCTGGCAGGATCTCAACGGGATCGTGCCCGCCGTGCCCAACTACGCGCTGACGGTCAATCGAACTGGTCCGGGTGTCGTGACGTCGAGTCCCGCGGGGATCTCGTGCGGCACCGTCTGTTCGACTGGCTTCGATGTGCAAACGCCAGTCACCCTGACCGCGGTGCCGGATCC
>JAKAJN010000027.1:630-27279 GCA_021813725.1 bacterium
TCCCGGGTATGTCTTCGCAGGTTGGAGCGGCGCCTGTTCCGGAACTGGACCCTGCAGCGTGACCATCAGCGGTGCCGCGACTGTCGGAGCCGTGTTCACGCGCCCGCTGACGGCGCTGACGATTGCGCCGACGGGGACGGGAAGCGGACGTGTGACGTCGTCGCCGGCCGGACTCGATTGCGGCACGATGTGCTCGGCCTCGTATCCTGCGGGGACGCCAGTGACGCTGACGGCTGTTCCGGCGGTGGGCTCGACCTTCGACGGCTGGGGCACCGCCTGCAGCGGGAACGGCCCGTGCACCGTGACGGTCAATGGCGCCACCACCGTCATGCCGGTCTTCACACGCATCCTCGACGCGACGCCGCCCGTGCTGGCGTGCACGGCATCGCCGAGTGTGCTCAAGCCCGTGAACCACAAGCTTCGCGACATCACGGTGACGGTGTCGGCGCTCGATGCCATCTCCGGGCCGGTCGCCTACTCGCTCGTCTCGGTGACGAGCAACGAACCGCCGAACCGGAATGCCGACGGCACGACCGGAGTGGACATTGTCGGGTGGGACCCGAACACCGTGGACGTGGCAGGTCAGCTGCGCGCGGAGCGCGCGGGCGACCTGGTGGATCGCATCTACACCATCACGTACCAGGCGTCGGATGCCGCCGGGAACTTGGCGACGACGAGCTGTACGGTGACCGTGCCGCACGACAGCAAGTAGGTGTCGCGGCCGGGGCGCCTGCACGGCGCGCGTCCGGTCGAGTCGCTCCACCCGACGCCTCTCGGCAGATGCGCTGCCGGGAGGCGTTTCGGGTTTCGCCGCCGAATCGTCTTTACGCGATGAGCACACGCGCCGGAATCGTCACCGTGGCGGGGCGTCCAAACGCCGGGAAGAGTACGCTGCTCAACCGGTTGGTTGGACAGCACCTCGCGATCACCAGCCCGAAACCGCAGTCCACCCGTGACCGCATCGTCGGACTTCGGACGGAAGGCGACGTGCAGATGGTCATCCTCGACACGCCCGGATTGCTCGAGCCGCAGGACCCGTTGCATCGGGCGATGCTCGGGGCGGCGTTGGCGGCGTTGCGCGAGGCGGACGTGATCGTGCATGTCGTGGATGCCGCTCGCGACGCGGTCGCGCCCCTGGCGCAGCTGGCCGGGTTGGAGACGCCGCCGCGGGCGCCCGTGGTGCTGGCGCTCAACAAGGGCGATCTGGTGAATGACGTGCGGCGGCGCGCGCTCGCGGCGGAGCACCCGGATGCGGTAGTGATGTCGGCGAAGACGGGACACGGCATGCCCGAGTTGCTCGCGGCCATCACGGCGCATCTGCCGCCAAGTCCATTCCTCTACCCGGAAGACGACCTCTCCACGCAGCATCTGCGGTTCTTTGCGCGGGAGGCGGTGCGGGAAGCGGCCCTGGAGCAGCTCGACGAGGAAGTGCCCCACGCGGTGGCGTGCGAGATCGAGGAGTTTCGGGAGTCGAGTGCGCCAGTGTACATTCGTGCCGTACTCCATGTGGAGCGCGACAGCCAAAAACGCATCCTCATCGGCAGTGGCGGGCAGCGCATCAAGGCCATCGGCCAGGCGGCCCGGCAACGGATCGAGGTCCTGGTTGGCGGCGCGGTCTACCTGGACTTGTGGGTGAAGGTGCTTCCCAACTGGCGGCGAAATCCGACGGCGCTTGCCCGGCTCGGGTATCCGCTGCCTCCGGACGACACGAAATGACCATCTCTCCGCAACTGCTGGCGATTCTGGTCTGCCCCAAGTGCAAGGGGACGCTGACGTATCGAGAGCAGGAGCAGGCGCTCGATTGCCCGGCGTGCAAGCTGCGGTATCCCGTGCGCGACGACATTCCCGTCATGCTCGTCGATGAGGCGTCGCCGCTCTAGCGTGCGCGGCGCGTTCGCCGCGGCGTGCGGCGCGGCGCTCGGAGCGACGCTGGTCCTTGGGACCAGCGCCACGCCGGCGCTTGCGCAGGGTGGGCTCTACACCGAGGGCCTGCTGGTCGTGCTTGTGCCGGTGGGCGCACGGACGGTCGGCGTGGGGCAGACGATGGTGACGGCCGAGAGCGGCTCGGAGTCGCTCTGGGGAAATCCGGCCGGCGTCGCGCGCCAGTCGAGGCGCGAGGCGGCCTTGCACTACTCCAAGTCGTTCGTGGCCGACGGAACCGTGCTTGGCGTGGTGTATCCGGCGGGGCGGGCGGGCGTGCTGGGTTTCGGTGCGCAGCTCTACGATTACGGCACGCAGGAGCTGACGGACAATGTGGGCAACCCGGTGGGGCAACTGCTCACGCGAGAGGTCGTCGCGCTGTTCACATATGCGGCAACCGTCGGACCTCGCATGCGGGCGGGCGTGACGTACAAGCTGATGCAACGGCGCAATGACTGCACGGGGCCGTGCATCACGACGATCAACTATGCCGTGACCACGAGCGGTCTCGACGCGGGGTTCCAGTGGCAGTCGGCGCGCGCCGACAGCCTGACGCTTGGGTTCGCCATTCGGCAGATGGGACTCAAGTTGCAGGTGAACGACGAGGCGCAGTCCGACCCGCTTCCCACGCGCCTGCACCTCGGTATCGGCGGACGCGTGCCGCGCGTTACGAAGGCGCTTCCGGGCGCCGAGCTGCGCTGGGCGGCGGAACTGGTGAACCGATCGTCGCTCGATCAGCCAGCAGTTCGCCTCGGCGGCGAGATGGGGTTGCAGAAGCAGCTGTATCTGCGCGCGGGGTACGCGTCGGGGATCGGCGATGCGACGGGACCGGCGATCGGATTCGGCTTCGTGCGAGGCGCGCTGACCATCGACTTCGCGCGCGTGTTCGGCGGCTTCTCGTCCGACGCCGGGCAGCCACCGACCTTCCTCACGCTGAGGCTGACGTGGTGACGGCGCGCCTGGCGGGGATGTCCGCGGTGGTCCTCGCGTGTGTCGGAGGCGTGGCGCGTGCCGTTGAGGCCCAGCGAACACCGGTCACGCGCGTTGGCGCGGATCGCTCCGCGTGGACGAGTGACGGGACGTCCGGCGGCGCGTCGAGTGCGGGACGGCCGCGTCCCGTGGGGGCAGGTGTGAGCGAGTCGGAGCGGCGCCGGTGGGCGCCGGTGGCGTCGCTCGTGATGCCGGGGGCGGGCCAGGCACTCCTGCGTCAGGATCGGTTCGTGGCGTATCTCGCACTCGAGGCGTGGGCGGTGCTCGAGTTCGCCAGCCAGCGCACCGAGGCGCGGCGGCAGCAGAACCGATATCGCGCCCTCGCCCGCGATGTGGCGCGGTCGCTGTACGGCCCGACGTATCCGGTGGGACGCTGGGCGTACTACGAGTCGATGGAGCACTACCTCGAGAGCGGCGTGTTCGATCGCACGCCGGGTGGAGAAGTGGATCCGGACTTGAATTCCGACACGTTCAACGGCGCCACGTGGTTGCGGGCGCGGACGACGTACTGGAGCGACCCGAACCTTGCGCCGTCCACCGATAGTCCCGCCTATCGGCGCGCCCTGAATTTCTATCTCGACCGCGCGGTGCGACCGGAGTACCGCTGGTCGTGGCGCAACGCCCAACTCGAGCAGGATCTGTACATCCGCACGATCCGTCGCAGCAACACTTCCTTTCGCGGTGCGCGATCGGCGCTGGGCATAGTCTTGGCGAATCACGTGCTTTCAGCGGTGGATGCGTTCGCCACGCTGCGGGTGGAGGGACTTGAGGGGAGCGGTAGCCGCGGATTCGCCCTGCGGGGCTCGATCCCCTTTCGATAAAGCGTATTGCGGCACAGGCGCAAGCGGTTCGCCACGCAAGTCGTGACATCCCTTGTGTTTGACACGCCCGCATACAGCGGATACGTTACGATTTCCAGAGAGGAGTAGAGCGGACCGCGTGACGCACACGACTGCCATCGTCTTCGCGCCAGACGGGCAAGCCGTGCCGGATTCCATCCGTGCCTGGCTTGAGAAGCATCGTCTGCCTACGGCACGGGTGACGACGGCGGACGAACTGATGGCGGCGGCGCTGCGGTCGCGACCGCGCTTGGCCATTATTGACGCGCGCACGCACCCGGTAGCGGGGCTCAAGGGGTGCCAGCGGCTCAAGGCGGATTCCTTCACCGGCATCGTCCCGGCCATCGTGCTCGTGCGTGATGACCCGACGTCATTTGCCGCTGCGTTTGATGTGCAGGCGGACGAAGTGATCCGCGAGGGGACGGATGTCGCGGAGGTATCGCTGCGCGCCGAGGCGCTGCTGCGTCGATCGGATCGCGACACTTATGTGCATCCATCGACGCGCCTGCCGGGCGGCATCGAGATCGAGACCGAGATCGCACGACGACTGGACGGCGATCACCTTTTTGCGGCGTGCTACGCCGACCTGGATCACTTCAAGGAATACAACGACCGCTACAGCTACTACGACGGGGACCGCGTCATTCGCATCCTGTCGAAGATTCTCCACGATGTGGTGAAGGGCACCGTGGCGGAGCGCGGCTTTGTGGGGCATATCGGTGGCGACGACTTTTTGTTTGTCATTCCAGTCGAGGCCGTGCAGGAGGTGTGCAGCGAGATCGTATCGGTGTTCGACGCGATCGTGCCGTATCAGTACTCGGAGCAGGACCGGCGGGCCGGATACTACTTCGGCAAGGACCGGCGTGGCCAACTGCACAAGGTGCCGCTGATGACAGTCTCGATTGGTGTGGTGACGAATGAACGACGTCACTTCAGCCACCCTTCGCAGGTGAGCGAGTTGGCGACGGAGATGAAGAGCTATGCCAAGAGTCTGCCGGGCTCGGTGTTCACCATTGACCGCCGCGGAGATGTGGCCGCGGACGAGGGAACGCCGCGGCCTTCCGGTGCGGCGTCCGTGGTGGAGGAGCAGTGAACGTATCATGTCCTGAATGCCGCTCGGTCTTCCGCATCGACCCGTCGAAGGTGCCGACGGTCGGAGTGCGCGCGCGCTGTTCCGTCTGCGGTGGCGTGATCACGATTGCGCCGCCGCCCGCGATGGGTGTTGGCGCGGCGGCCGCGGCACCTGCGCCGCTGGCGGCGACGGCGGTCAGTCCGATCGCCCCGGTGCCGGCTCCGCCGGCTCCGCCGCGAGCGTCGGGGGGCGCGTCTCGCGCGGCGCTTGTTTCGGAGGCGGAGGCCGCCTCCGCGCCCGTGTTCGAAGCGCCGGTGCCGCCGCCTGCGACGGCGATTCCTCGGCCAATGATGCCGCCGCTGCCGCCGCCAATGCCGGCGGGCGCGACGCCACCCCCGCCGCGTCCGGGGGCGCCGGGGCCATTTACGCCGCCTCGTGCCGTGGCGCCGACGCCGACCGTCCCTCCGGCGCCAGCGATGCCGTTCGCGGGCGGAGCGCCCGGCCTTCGGCCCACGATGATGACGCCGCCGATGACGCCGCCGACGGCTCCGCCGGTCGTCGCGCCTGTGGCCGCGCCGAGTGCGCCGGCAGCGGCTCCGCCGCCCCCACGGCCGACGGCGCCGAGTGCACCGCGCGTGGTGCCTGCGGCGGAGGCGCCCGATCGGACGCCCCCGCGCGCCGGATTCATGCCCCCGATGCCACCCGGCGCAGCGCCGAGGCCGGGGATGGCGACGCCGATGATGCCGGCCGCACCGGTGATTCCCCCGTCAGCCGCGGGAGCGCCAGCCATGCCGGCAGGGCGTACGACGCAGCCGCGCATGGCGCCTCCCGCGCCGCCGGGGCGCGCCGACGATCTTGGCAAGACGCAGCCGATTCCGGCGGTGCCACGTCCCTCGGTGGCGGGTGCAGCGCCGGCGCCGCCGGTGGCACCGCCGGTGGCGCCGCCCGTGGCACCGCCCGCGGCGCCGAGTGTCGGGACACCCACCGGCCAGCGGCGAGTAATCAATCCGTTCCTCAACAATGACCCGAACCAGAAGGCGAAGCGTCTTGCTCGCGCGCTGGTGTCGGACATGGTGGCCTACCTGCCGCAGAAGCGGGAGGAGGGGCTGAAGAACGGGACGCTCAAGGAGCTCTTCCGCGAGGAGATCAAGAAGAGCTACGAGGAGTACTGCGACCAGATTGGCAAGGAATTCGCCGAGTCGACGACGCACTTCCAGGAAGCGCTGAACGACGTGCTGGCGGGGGGGAAGAAGATTTTCTAGAGAGAAACAACAGAGAGACAACAGAGAAGCAACAGACGGGGGGACAAGGGCGGGATTGCCGCCGGGTCCCCCCGTCTGCTCGTAACGGTCGCGTTCCTCGCCGTTTTCCGCTGTTGTTTCTCTGTTGTTTCTCTGTTGTTTGTCTGTTGTCTCTCTTAGCTTTCTGCCTATGGCAGAAAGCGATCGCACGCGGACCCTGCGGCAGGATGAGGAACGCCTCACCGAGCTGCGGAGGTTCCTTTGACATCGACAGCAAGCGCGCTCGGCTCGGAGCGCTCGAGACCGAGATGACCGCGCCAGGCTTCTGGGACAATGCGGAACGCGCCCAGGGGTCGGTGCAGGACATGAAGCTGCTGAAGGGGTGGGTGGACCCGTTCGACAAGCTGTGGGGGCGCGTGCAATCGGCCCTTGAACTGGACGCGATGCTCGAGGCCGAGCCCGACGCGGAGATGATCGCCGACGTCGAGCGCGAGGCCGTGGCCCTGCAGGACGAGGTCGAAGCGTTCAAGCTGCGCTCGCTGCTGCAGGGGCGCGACGACTTCCGCGACGCCCAGGTGGAGATCAGCGCGGGGGCGGGGGGCACCGAGGCGCAGGACTGGGCCGAGATGCTGATGCGGATGTATACGCGCTGGGCCGAGCGGCGCGGCTTCGGCATCGAGGTGCTCGATCTGTCCGAGGGCGAAGAGGCGGGGATCAAGGGCGCCGTGCTGGAGATCCGCGGCGCGTACGCGTTCGGGTTCCTGCGTCCGGAAACGGGCGTGCACCGGCTGGTGCGCATCTCGCCATTTGACTCGCAGGCGCGGCGGCACACGAGCTTCGCGTCGGTCTTCGTCTACCCGGTGGTCAACGAAGAGATCAACATCGAGATCCGTGAGGAGGACATCAGGATGGATGTCTTTCGCGCGAGCGGGGCCGGCGGCCAGCACGTCAACAAGACGAGCTCGGCGGTGCGGCTCACGCACATTCCCTCGGGCGTCGTTGTCAGCTCGCAGCAGGAGCGCTCGCAGCACAAGAACAAGCAGACGGCGCTGAAGATGCTGAAGAACCGTCTGTACAATCTCGAGGCGGAAAAGCAGGCCGCCGCCAAGGCGGCGCTCGACGCCACCAAGGCCGACGTCACCTTCGGAAGCCAGATTCGCAGTTACGTCTTTCAGCCGTACACGATGGTCAACGACCACCGCACCGAACTGAAGATCCCCGATGTGCAGAAGATCATGGACGGCGCGATTGACCCGTTCATCGAGGCGTACCTGAAGATGGCCGGCACGACCGGAGCGGCGCGATGAGCGACGAACTGAACTACGTGCTGCAGGCGCGTCGCGAGAAAGTGGCGGCGCTCGAGGCGATGGGCGTGCCGCCGTTTGCGTACGGGTTCGAACGCGAGCACTTCGCCGCCGCTTGCGCCGGCCTGCTCGGCGACGCGGAGGAAGGACCGGCGGTGCAACTCGCCGGACGCGTCGTGGCGTTGCGGGCGCACGGCAAGACGACGTTTGCGCACCTCGGCGACCCGTCGGGGCGCGTCCAGCTCTACTTCAAGAAGGACCTCGTCGGCGAACGCGCGTACGCGGTCTGTGAGTTGCTCGACCTCGGCGACGTGATTGGCGTGCGCGGGCCGCTCTTTCGGACGCGCACCGGCGAGGTGACCGTCAAGGTGGAGTCGGTGGAGCTGCTGGCGAAATCGCTGCGTCCGCTGCCCTTCGGCAAGGAAGAAGTGGTGGACGGCGCGGTGGTGCGGCACTCGGCTTTCGCCGACGGCGAGCAGCGTTCGCGGCAGCGCTACGCCGACCTGGCCGTGCACCCCGAAGTGCGCGCGCTCTTTGCCGCGCGTTCGCGGATGACGGGGGCGGTGCGCGCCTTCCTCGACGCGCTCGGGTACCTGGAGGTCGAGACGCCGGTGCTGCAGCCCCTCTACGGCGGCGCGGCGGCCAAGCCGTTCACGACCCACCACAACGCGCTCGACATGCCGCTCTACCTGCGCATCGCGGACGAGTTGTATCTCAAGCGCCTGGTGATCGGCGGCTTTGATCGGGTGTACGAGATTGGGCACGACTTCCGGAATGAAGGCGTGGATCGCACGCACAATCCGGAGTTCACGATGCTCGAGTTCTACGAGGCGTACGCCGACTACACGGTGATGATGCGGCGCGTGGAGGCGCTGCTGATTGCGGCGGCGCATGCGGTGCGCGATGCGCTCACGGCGGCGGGACTGGCCAGCGAGGCGCCCGCGTTCGATCCCGCCGTGTTGCAGGGGCCATTCCCGATGCTGGAGTGGCTGCCGTCGCTGTCGAAGGCGCTGCACGTGGAGGACGTCACGCAGCTGAGCGATGCACAGTTGCGCACCGCGGCGGAGCACGCCGGCGTGCACGGCGTCGCGACGCTGTCGCGCCCGAAGCTGATGGACGAGTTGTTCCAGCACCACGTGGAGAGCAAGATTGACCGCCCGACCTTCGTTGTGGACTACCCGAAGGAGCTGTCGCCACTGGCGAAGCCGAAGCGAGGCAACCCCGCGCTGACGGAGCGGTTCGAACTGTTCGCCAAGGGGAAGGAGCTGGCCAACGCCTTCTCGGAGCTCAACGATCCCATCGACCAACGGCAGCGCTTTGAGGCGCAGGCGCGCCTGAAGGCGGCGGGAGACGAGGAGGCCTCGGGTGTGGACGAGGACTACCTGCGCGCAATGGAGTATGGCATGCCGCCGATGGGCGGTGTTGGTGTGGGCATGGACCGACTGTTCATGTACCTGACTGGGACGGCGCACATTCGCGACGTGATTCTCTTTCCGACGATGAGGCCGGAGTAGGGCCGGGTGTGGTGCAGGGGCAGCGGCACGGTGGGGTGCAGGGGGACAGGGCAATTGCGGAGGGGCGATGGTCAATCGGCTCGAACTTGAAATCGCCTGGCGCTATCTCCGCTCACGCGGTCGCACGCGCTGGCTCTCCTTCATCTCGCTGATCGCGATCGGCGGGATCGTGGTGGGCGTGAGCGCGCTCATCCTGATCATCGGCGTGATGAACGGGCTGCAGACCGACCTGCGCGACAAGATCCTCGTGGGCAGCCCGGATTTCCGCGTGCTCGTTTTCGGCGACGACCTGAAAATCCCGAACTGGCGCGGCGTGCAGACCAAGGTCGCCAAGGTCGACGGGGTCGTGGCGGTGGCGCCATTCGTGCTTACGCAGGCGCTGGCGAACGCCGGACACGATTACACCGAGGGTGTCTCCGTCTCCGGCATTGAACCGGCCAACGGCTCGGCGCGCCAGGTGACAACGATTCGCGATCACGCGATCATGGGCGACTTCAGCTTCAAGACCTCCGACGGCCGGCGGCACGGCGCCGTCGTCGGCAAGCTGCTCGCCGAGCGGCTCTCCGCCTATCCGGGCAACCCGGGGACGCGCATCACGATGGTCTCGGCCGCCGGACTGAGACCTGATGCGGTGCTTGGCACGATCATTCCCCGCGTGGCGGAGTTCGAGGTCACGGGCGTCTTCGAGACCGGGATGTACGAGTACGACAACGCGTTCGTCTTTGTGGATCTGCAGGCGGCGCAGGAGTTCGCCGGCCTCGACAGCGCCGTCACGGGTCTGGAAGTGGCCACTGCGGACCGCTGGTCTGCGCCGGACGTCGCCGAACGCACCATGACGCTGCTCGGCTTCCCCTACCACACCGTGGACTGGCAGGAGCAGAACAGCTCGCTCTTCAAGGCGCTCAAGTTGGAGAAGCTCGGCATGGGCGTCATCCTGCTGCTGATCATCCTCGTGGCGGCGTTCAATATCGTGAGCACACTCACGATGGTGGTGCGCGACAAGACGCGCGAAATCGGAATCCTGAAGGCGATGGGCGCCACCGAGGCGTTCATTCGCCGCATCTTCGTCATCCAGGGAGCGGTCATCGGTTTCGTCGGCACCTTGGCCGGCACGGCGCTTGGCGCGGCCCTCGGCATCATCGTGGACCACTATCGCCTCATCACGCTCGACCCGACGGTCTACTTCATCGACCATCTTCCGGTTCGTCTCGAATTCGGTGACACGGCCCTGATGGCGATGCTCGGCTTTGCGGTGGCGGCGTTGGCCACGCTCTATCCGGCGCGTCAGGCCTCTCGCCTCTTCCCGATCGAGGCCATCCGCGACGAATGACGCCAATCCTCGAAGCGCGTGGCGTGCGCAAGGTGTTCACCGGCGGTGACGGCAGCGCCATCGTCGTCCTCAACGGCGTGGACTTGCAGGTCGCGCGCGGCGAGATGGTGGCGATCGTTGGCGCGAGCGGCGCGGGAAAGAGCACGCTGTTGCAAGTACTCGGCGCGCTGGAACGGCCCACGGCCGGCGACGTGCTGCTGGCGGGAACCGCCGTGAGCCAGGTGGCCGACGTGGAACTCGCGGCCCTGCGCAACAGGTCAGTCGGCTTCGTCTTCCAGTTCCATCACCTGCTGAAGGAGTTCACCGCGCTCGAGAACGTGATGATGCCGCTGCGGATTGCCGGCCGTTCGGTGCGCGAGGCCCGCGAGCGCGGAGAGGCGCTGCTGGCGCGCGTCGGGCTGGCCGCGCGCATGCAGCACCGCCCGGGCGAACTGTCCGGCGGCGAGCAGCAGCGGACCGCGGTGGCGCGCGCCCTCGCGGTATCGCCGCCGCTCATTCTCGCCGACGAACCGTCGGGCAACCTCGACCACGCAAACGCCGAGTCACTGCACGGCCTGTTTGCGTCGCTCGCCGCCGACATGGGCGTCGGCCTCGTGGTCGTCACGCACAACCGGTCGCTGGCCTCGCGCGCCCAGCGGATCCTGCTGCTCGAAGACGGCACGTTGCACGCCACGCACGGCGAGGGGCTGGTCTGATGCTGTGCGACCAGTGCAAGGAGCGTGACGCGGTGGTGCACCTGACGCAAATCGTGAATGCCGAGGTCACCCAGCTGCATCTCTGCGAGAAATGCGCCGCGGCCAAGGGCATCGAAACCACCGTCTCGATGCCCAAGCACCCCCTGGGCGATTTTCTCCATGCCGTGCAACAGCAGACGTCGCCGTCGTACGGCGACCAGTCGCGCTGCGCCTACTGCGGCACGTCGCTCCGCGATTTCCGCGCGTCGGGGCGGCTTGGATGTGCCCAATGCTACACGGCCTTCGAGGGGGCGTTGCGCGAGTTGCTCCGTCGTGTGCACGGCGCGGCGCGACACCGGGGGCGAGAGGTGGAAACGCCAGTCGTGGCGGTCGTCGCCGGCAGCGAGCTGGACGCCTTGCGCGTCGCGCTCCAGCAGGCGGTGGTCGCGGAGGAGTTCGAGTTGGCGGCCAAGTTGCGCGATCAGATCCGGGCCCTCGAGTGACACTCGACCTTTCCCTGCTGCCGGATGGCGGGATGTCGTGGATCACGGCGTCCGGACCGCACGCCGACATCGTGCTCTCCTCACGAGTCCGACTGGCCCGCAACGTGGCCGGCGTGTCGTTCAGTCCACGCGCCAGCGATGGGGACCGGTTGCGGGTGTTGCAGCAGGTGCGCGAGGCCGCGGCACATTCCGCGCTGCTCGCCGGAGCGGTGCTCGTGCGGGTGGACGAGCTGACGGCGAACGAGCGCCGGTTGTTGCACGAACGACACCTGGTCAGTCGCGAGCTGGCGGAACTTGATGCGGCGGTGGCGCGCAGCGGCTCGGCGGTGCTCGTCGGGGACGAGGCGGCGCTGATGGTCAACGAAGAGGATCACCTCCGGTTGCAGGTCTTCCGGTCGGGGTTCGACATCAGCGGGGCGTGGGAGCGGGCCTCTCGGCTGGAACGTGACCTCGAGGCGCACCTGCCGCTGGCCTACCACCCCGAGTTCGGTTTCCTCACGTCGTGCCCGACCAACGTCGGCACCGGACTGCGGGCGTCGGTGCTGGTGCATCTCCCGGGTCTCGTACTGACCCAGGAGATTGGAAAGGTGCTCACCGGGCTCCAGCAGATGGGGCTTACCTATCGGGGGTTGTACGGCGAGGGAAGCGAAGTCGTGGGAAACTTCTTTCAGATCTCGAACCAGACGACGCTCGGGCGCGCCGAGGACGAGTTGTGCGACCATCTGGCGCGGGTCGTGGCGCACGTGATCTCGCGGGAGTCCGAGGCGCGCCGTGTCCTCTCCCGGGACGCCGGTTATATTATCGAGGACAAGCTGTGGCGGGCCTACGGGACCCTGCGATACGCGCGAAGTCTGGGTGCCGAGGAGGCCTTGAACCTGCTCAGCGGCGTGCGGCTCGCCGTCGGCATGTTCCTGCTGGGCGGGTTGAGTGTATACACGCTGAACAAGCTGCTGGTGTTCAGCCAGACGGCGCACCTCTCGCTCGTCGAGGGGCGGCCGCTGACGGAAGTCGAGGCGAACCTCGCGCGCGCACGCTACGTGCGCAGCGCGCTGGCCGCGGAAGCGGGCGGGGCATAACGCCGCCGTCCGGGACGACGGGGACACGATGAACGGGTACAACTTCACCGAACGGGTGCGGAAGGTGCTGGCGATGGCTCGGGAGGAGGCGGCTCGCCTCCATCACGAGTACGTCGGCACGGAGCACATCCTGCTCGGCCTGATCCGCGAGGGCGAGGGGGTGGCCGCGGCCGTGCTGCAGCACCTCAACGTCGAACTCGAGGAGATCCAGCAGAAGATCGAGGAGACGGTGAAGAAGGGGAAGGCGGCGCAGGCCACCGGCCCGGACCTCCCGTATACGTCGCGCGCCAAGAAGGTGCTGGAGCTGGCGATGGGCGAGGCGCGCGAGCTCGGGCACTCGTACGTGGGTACCGAACACCTCCTGCTCGGCCTGCTGCGCGAGGAGAAGGGGATTGCGGCGCAGGTACTGGCCGACGCCAACGTGTCGCTCGAGGCGGCGCGGGCGGAGACGTTGCGCCTGCTCGGCGGCGGCGAGGCGACATCCGGTGCGCAGGGCGCGGGGCAGGCGACGCCCGCGCCGGCGCCGGGAGCGGTCGGTGGCAAGGGCGAGAAGAAGTCGAAGACGCCGGCGCTCGACCACTTCTGCCGCGACCTGACCACCTTGGCGGCAGAAGGGCAGCTCGATCCGACGATCGGACGTTTCAAGGAGATCGAGCGGGTCATGGAGGTGCTGACGCGCCGCAAGAAGAACAACCCCGTGCTGATCGGCGAACCCGGCGTCGGCAAGACGGCCATTGTCGAGGGGCTCGCGCAGCTGATCGCCAACGGCGAGTGTCCCGATTCGCTGCGCGAGCATCGCGTACTGTCGCTCGATATGGCGGCGGTGATCGCCGGCACCAAGTACCGCGGACAGTTCGAGGAGCGCCTCAAGGCGGTGATGAACGAGATCGCGCTGAACAAGCAGGTGATCCTGTTCATCGACGAATTGCACACCCTGGTTGGCGCCGGCGCCGCCGAGGGCGCGATTGACGCGAGCAACATGCTCAAGCCCGCGCTGGCGCGCGGCGAGCTCCAGTGCGTCGGCGCGTCCACGCTGAACGAGTATCGCAAGTACATCGAGAAGGACGGCGCGCTCGAGCGCCGGTTCCAGACGGTCGTGGTGGAGCCGCCTTCCATCGACGAGACGGTGGAGATCCTCAAGGGGCTGCGGAAGCGCTACGAGGACCACCATCGCGTGACGATTCCGGACGAGACGCTCGGGATCGCGGCGAAATTGAGCGAGCGCTACATCACCGACCGCTTTCTCCCCGACAAGGCGATAGACGTCATTGATGAGGCCGGGGCGCGCGCGCGCCTGGCGGCGCAGGTGCCGCCGCCGGAAGTGGCGGAGCTGAAGACGAAACTGGAACAGGTAAACGCCGAGAAGGATGCGGCGGTGCGCGACCAGAACTTCGAGCGGGCTGCCGCACTGCGCGACAGTGAGCGCGAGCTGCAGGGCGAAATCCGCACGCGCCAGGAGGCGTGGGAGCAGCGCCGGCAGTCGTACCGACCAGTGTTGGGCGAGGAGGAGATTGCCTTCATCGTCAGCCGCTGGACGGGGATTCCCGTCACGCGCCTTCAGGAGGCCGAGACGGCGCGGCTGTTGCGCATGGAAGAGGAACTGCACCAAAGCGTGGTGGCGCAGGAGGACGCGATCAAGGCGATCGCCCGCTCTATCCGGCGCAGTCGCGCGGGACTCAAGGATCCCAAGCGCCCCATTGGCTCGTTCATCTTCTGCGGCCCAACCGGCGTGGGCAAGACGGAACTGGCCCGGGCCCTGGCGAAGTTCCTGTTTGCCGACGCGTCGGCGCTGATCCGCGTGGACATGTCGGAGTACATGGAGAAGTTCTCGGTCTCGCGGCTCATTGGCGCGCCTCCGGGTTACGTCGGCTACGAAGATTCCGGCGCCCTGACCAAGGCGGTGCGGCGCAAGCCGTACAGCGTCGTCCTGCTCGACGAGATCGAGAAGGCGCACCCGGACGTCTTCAACATTCTGCTGCAGGTTCTCGACGAGGGGCACCTGACGGACAACTATGGGCGCGTGATCGACTTCAAGAACACCGTCGTGATCATGACGTCGAATGTCGGTGCCAAGGACATCACCAAGAACCGCACCGTCGGCTTTGGCGGCGCCGAGGGGCCGTCGAAGTTCGAGAAGATGGCGGAGAAGGTGCGAGAGGAGCTGCAGAACACGTTCAACCCCGAGTTCCTGAACCGTCTCGACGACACGATCGTCTTCCACCCGCTGCAGCGGGAGCACATCGCCCAGATCGTGGGGATCCTGCTACGCGACGTGCAGAAGCGACTGTCGGAGGAGGAGCTGGTACTGCGCCTGTCGGACGCCGCGCTGGATTTCCTGGTCAAGCACGGGTACGACGAGGCGTACGGCGCACGGCCGCTGAAGCGCGCGATTCAGCGCTTCATCGAGGATCCCCTGTCGGAAAAGATCCTCCTCGCCGAGTTTGCGCGCGGCGATGAGATCGAGGTGGATGTGGCGGCCGACGGGTCGCGGCTCGAGTTCCGGGTGCCGGCGAGCACACCCAAGGCGTAATACGGAACCCTCTGGGGCCGGGAGGGTTGCAACTGCAATCCACCCGGCCTCTTATGTATATTTCCCTGCTTATGCTTCGACCGAAGTTTATCGCCCTGGCACTGGCGGTCCTGGCGGGACCGCGGGTGCTGTCCGCCCAACAGCCCGATGACGCCCGGTGCCAGACGCCGGACTCGATCGCCGTGGTCGGCAACAAGCGCGTGCCGGCGTCGACGATTCTGTCGGACGCGGGACTGAAGGCCAAGACGGCGCTCAGCTACCCGGCGCTGCAGCGGGCCATCCGGGGCGTTTTCGAGAGTGGTCAGTTCGACGACGTGCAGATCACGTGCAGCCTGGCGCCGGACGGTCAACAGGCGACGCTGAACATCGTGGTGACCGAGCGTCTGCTGCTGTCGGACGTGGACGTCACCGGGCCCGAGGTGGTCTCCCTGCGCACGGTGCGGGATCGCGTGGACCTGCTCATTGGCCGGCCGGTGGACCCGTCGCAGGTCGCGCTGGCCGTGACGCGCATCGACTCGGTCTATCAGGCGAACGGCTTCTACCTGGCGCAGATCAAGCCAGAAACGACCGTCGTCGGCGACCGGATGAAGCTGCTGTTCCGGGTGGACGAGGGGCGACGGCTTGCGATTTCGGGCGTGCAGGTGCTGGGCAACTCGCTCGTGTCGTCGCGGTCCATCGTGAAGACGATGAAGACGAGGCCGGAAGGGTTCTTCTGGTGGCGCAAGGGCGCCTTCGACGAGGACAAGTACGCCGGCGACCTCGGGGAACGCATCCCGGCGCTCTTCGCGCGGCAGGGCTTCGTGGACTTTCAGTTCCTCAAGGACACGCTGCTGATTGACCGGACGCGCGGCAAGGGCCTGATCGAGTTGACGGTCAACGAGGGGCGTCGCTACACGGTCGGGTCCTTTGCGGTGGACGGCAACAAGCACTTCTCCACCGAGGACGTCGAACGGGCCTATCCGTTCACGACGACGGCGGCGTCGCTGCCCCAGCGGGTGGTGGCACTGGCGCGACGCAAGAAGGCGGCGTCGAACCTGTTCGACCGCACCCAGTGGGACGACGCGACGCAGAAGGTCCGGACGATGTACTCGAACGACGGCTACATCTACGCGCAGGTGCGGCCGGTGGCCGAGCCCGCGCCGATGGGGCCGGACTCCGTGCCGCGGGTGAACCTGCGGTGGGAGATCACCGAGAACCAGCCGGCCATCATCAACCGGGTGGACATCCTCGGCAACGACTACACCAACGAGTCGTGCATTCGCGAGCAGCTGCTGGTGATTCCCGGCGACGTCTTCAATCAGGATCGGCTGATCCGCTCGTACCAGAGTCTCGGCAACATGGGGTTCTTCGAGACGCCGATCGCGCCGCCCGACACCAAGCAGGCGAACGACGCGGGCGACGTGGACGTGATCTTCCGCGTGAAAGAGAAGCGCACGGGGAACATCAACTTTGGCGCCTCGATGGGGCAGGGCACGGGAATCGGCGGCTTCATCGGCCTCGAGCAGCCCAACCTGTGGGGCAACTGCAAGCGGGGCTCCGTGCAGTGGCAGTACGGCCGCTACATCAACGATTTCAGTCTCAGCTACACCGATCCGGCGATCCGCAAGAGTCGCATCTCGGGGACGGTGACGGCGTATAACTCGCAGGCCCGGTACCAGATTGCCGACCTCGGCCGCTCGATCCGCACGGGCTCGAGCGTGCAGGTGGGCTTCCCGCTGCCGAACTCTCGCTTCACTCGACTGTTCGTGACCTACGGCGCGGAGGGCGTGAAGTTCGGCAGCGACGGCCTGCTCGGCACGGTGGCCTCGACGACGACCTGTTCGCGCTGCTTCCGTTCGAATCTCGGCCTGACGCTGCAGCGCGACACGCGCGTGGACCTGCCGTTCGCGACGCAGGGGAGCATGCAGAGCGTGAAGGCCGACTTCAACGGCGGCATTCTCGGTGGCACGTCCAACTTCCAACGCTATTACACCGAGTTGCGCGCGCACGCGCTGCTCGCGCAGATCGGCGGCAAGAAGATGGGCTCGAACCCGCTGAAGGTGACCGTCGGGTTGACGACCAAGTCGGGCGCGGTGTTTGGCGACCCGGGTGCGTTCTTCTATTCGCAGTCGTTCTCGCTGGGCGGGGTGCAGTTCGGCGAGATGCTGCGCGGCTATCCCGAGTTCTCGGTGACGCCCAAGGGGTTCTCCGGCTCGACGGGGACGTACAACGCGCAGCGCAGTTCGTTCGGCAACGCGTTCTTCACCACGACGGCCGAGATTGGCCTGCGCGTGAGCCAACAGCTGTACCTCAACCTGTTCTACGACGCGGGGAACATCTGGGCCCATCCCCGCGAGATCGACCCGTCTCGCCTCTACCGCGGTGCCGGCATCGGCGCCTCGGTCGTGACGCCGCTCGGGCCGCTCGGCCTCGATTGGGCCTATGGGTTCGATCGGACCAACCTCTTCGGGCGTCCGGACCCGAAATTCCAGCTGCACTTCCGTCTCGGCCAGTTCTTCTAACACTTGGAGTTCGCAATGCCCGTACGTGTTCGCGCGCTGCTCTGCGCACTGGTTCCCATGCTCCTTCTGCCGACGCTGGCCGCTGCCCAGGGCGGGGCCATCGTGAAGGTGGCCTACGTTGACACCCGCGAGCTGCTCGACAAGGCGCCCGGCCGCACCGACGCCGACGCGCAGTGGAAGAAGGAAGCGCAGGCGATGCAGGAGCAGGTGACGCGCATGCAGGATTCCCTGCAGGCGATGATCACGGCGTACCAGAAGGCCGAGGCCGGGCTGAGCCCCGCGGCGCGCGAGACGCGCCAGAAGAGCATCGGCGACAAGGAGCAGGAATACCAGACGCGCACGCAGGCGCTCGACTTGCAGGCGCAGCAGCGTCAGGCGCAGCTCCTGCAGCCGATCATCGACCAGATCAAGGTCGCCCTCGAAGACATTCGCAAGGACGAAGGGCTGACGATGATCCTGGACGTTGGCAGTCAGGCGAACCCGATTGTCGCGATCGACAAGAACCTCAACATCACCGACAAGGTGCTGGTGAAGCTGCGGGCGATGCCGGTGCCGCAGGTTGCGGCGCCGGCCGCGCCCGCCGCGGCGAAGCCGCCGACGGCGGCGCCGACCGGACCGGTCGCCGCGCCAGCTGGTGCGGCAAAGCCGAAGGTTCCGCCGGTCAACTGACGCCATCGGCACCCCCACCCCCAGACGGCCGATGACGCAGGAACAGACGACGCGCACGCTGACCGCCGCCCAGATCGCCGAGGCGACGGGCGGCCGTCTGGTGGGTGATGGTGCGGTCGTGGTGCGCGCCATGGCACCGCTGGACCGGGCGGGGGCCGATGACCTGAGCTTTCTCGCGCTACTGAAGTACGCCCCGTTGCTCGCGGCCTCGCAGGCCGGCGTGGTGCTGGTGGCCCCGGAGCTGGAGGACACGCCGGGGCCGGTGCGTGCCCGGGTGGTGGTGGCAAAGCCATACGAGGCGATGCTCGCGCTCGTACCGCGGTTCTACCACCCCGTCGCGCGGACGGCGGGGGTGCATCCGTCGGCGCACGTCGGTCGCGAGGCTGTGCTGGGACGCGACGTGACCGTGGACGCCGGCGCCGTGATCGAGGACGGTGCGCGCATCGGAGACCGGACGTGGGTCGGTGCGAACGCCTTTGTTGGCGCGGCGAGTCGGATTGGCGACGACTGCCAGCTCTATCCCCAGGTCACGGTGTACGCCAACTCCGAGCTGGGGAACCGCGTCATCCTGCAATCCGGGGCGCGAATCGGCAGCGACGGGTTCGGGTACGTGTCGCATTCGGTGAACGGGCAGTTTACGCATGAGAAGATTCCGCACGTCGGACGCGCAATCATCGGCGACGATGTGGAAATCGGCGCCAACTCGACGATCGACCGCGGGAGCGTGGATGACACGGTCATCGGGGCGGGGACGAAGATCGACAACCTCGTGCACGTCGCCCACAACGTGCGGGTGGGGCGGCTTTGTCTGCTCGTCGCGCAATGCGGCGTAAGCGGGAGTACGCGCATCGAGGACGGTGTGGTGCTTGCAGGGCAGGTGGGTGTGAGCGGGCACCTGACCATCGGGGCAGGGGCGAAGATCGGCGCGCAGGGCGGCGTGATCAGCGACGTACCGCCGGGCGAGTCGTGGTCGGGGTACCCGGCACGTCCGCACCGCGAGTCGCTGCGCGCGTACGCCGCGCTCCACAAGCTGGCCGGCCTGATGAAGCGCCTTGAGAAACTGCTCGACCGGGACGGTGCGTGAGCGCGCGCCGGACGATCGCGCGCGCCGTGGCGGTCTCCGGCGTCGGACTGCACCTCGGCAAGCCGTGCCGACTCTCGTTCGAGCCGTCAATGCCGGGTACCGGCATTCGCTTCCGGCGCGTAGACCTGGCCGGCGCGCCGGAGACGCGCGCGCATGCCGACACCGCGGAACTCGCCGAGCGCCGCACTCAGCTGGGCACGGGTGACGCGGCGTTGCACACCGTGGAGCACGTACTCGCCGCAGTGGCGGGAAGCGGCGTGGATGACGTGCTCATCGCGATGGACGGCCCCGAACCGCCGATTCTCGACGGCAGCTCACGCCCGTTTCTCGACGCCCTGCACGAGGCGGGCGTGGTGGAGCACGGCGGCTCCGTGGAGTACCTTCGGGTGCGCCGTCCGGTGCGCGTTGTGGACGGCGAGTCGGTGTACGAGGCGCACCCGGCCGACGCGCTCACGCTCGAGGTGCAGATTGACTTCGCGCATCCGCTCGTCGGCACGCAGCGCGGGGCCTGGGTCGTGACGCCCGCGACGTTCGAGCATGAGCTGTCGGGGGCGCGAACCTTCGGGTTCATGCGCGAGGTGGAGGCGTTGCGGGCGAAGGGGCTCATTCAGGGCGCCACGACGGAGAACGCCGTGGTCCTGGACGAGCAGGGCGTCGTGGGCACGACGCTGCGGTGGCCGGACGAGTTCGTCCGGCACAAGGCGATGGATTTCGTGGGCGACTTGGCGCTGGCCGGCAAACGGGTGCAGGCGCGCATCATGGCGACCAAACCCAGCCATCGCGGAACAGTCTTGCTGGTGCGCGCGTTGCTCGCGCAGGCCCGGCGGGAGGAACAGGTGCTCGGAATCGAAGAGATCATGAAGGTGCTGCCGCACCGCTATCCCTTCCTCCTCGTGGACCGTGTCCTCGAGCTGGAGGAGAAACGCATTGTCGGCATCAAGAACGTCACCATCAACGAGCCGTTCTTCCAGGGGCACTTCCCGGGCCATCCCATCATGCCTGGCGTGCTGATCGTCGAGGCGATGGCGCAGGTGGGCGGCATGCTGCTGATGGGGACGGTGGAGGATCCGGACTCGAAGGTGGTCTACTTCATGTCGCTTGACAACGTGAAGTTCCGCAAGCCCGTCAAGCCGGGCGACCAGCTACGGTTCGAGCTCGAGATGATGCAGGTGCGCGGCAAGATCTGCCGCATGCAGGGCGTCGCGAAAGTGGACGGGGAAGTCGTATGCGAGGCCGAGATGGCCGCGATGGTGAGGGACAGATGAGCACGCGCATTCATTCGTCCGCCGTGATCGCCGCGGACGCGCAGATCGGCGAGAACGTGACCATCGGGGCCGATGTGATCGTCGGCCCGCACTGCACCGTCGGCGACGGGTGCGTCATCGCGCCGCGGGCAATCCTCGAGGAGTACGTGAAACTGGGGACCGAGGTCAAGATCGGCGTCGGCACCGTGCTCGGGGGACTGCCCCAGGACCTCAAGTTCAAGGGTGAGGAGACGTGGGTGGAGGTCGGGGACCGGACGACGATCCGCGAGTACTCGACCGTCAACCGCGGCACATCGCAGTCGTTCCGGACGACGGTCGGGAGCGATTGCTTCCTGATGACCTACGTGCACCTCGCGCATGACTGCCACGTGGGCAACGGGGTGATCATCTCGAACGGGACGCAGCTGGCCGGCCACGTGACGATCGAGGACAAGGCGATCATTTCGGGGCTGTGCGCGGTGCACCAGTTCGGGAAGATCGGGCGCTACTGCTTCGTGGGCGGGATGTCGCGCGTCAACAAGGACGTGCCGCCGTACGTGAAGGCGGTGGGCAATCCGATCAAGCTGTACGGCCTGAACAGCATTGGCCTGCAGCGCAACGGGTTTACGCCCGAGACGATTTCCGAGCTCAAGAAGGCGTACCGGATGTTCTTCCGCAGTGAACTGAACATCGCGCAGGCGCTCGATCAGGCGCGCAAGGAACTGACCCTCAGCCCCGAGGTCAAGGCATTCGTGGACTTCGTGGACGAGAGCCAGCGGGGCATCGTGGTATGAACACGGCGCTGCGGGTGGGCGTCATCGGCACCGGCGCGCTGGGCTACCACCACCTGCGGCATCTGCGCACGCTCGACGGCGCCGCGGTGTCGGGGTTCTACGAGTCGGATGCGGCCCGCGCCGCGAAGGTGTCCGGCGAGTTGGGCGTCGCGGCCGCGACATCGCTGGAGGCGTTGTTGGACGGCGTCGATGCGGTCTCGATTGCCGTGCCGACGCCCGCGCACTTTGCCGTCGCGAAGGCCGCGCTGTCGCGCGGCAAGCATGTGCTGATCGAGAAGCCGATCACCACCACGCTCGCCGAGGCCGATGAGCTGCTCGCCCTCGCGCGGGCCAAGGGCGCGCTCGTGCAGATTGGGCACATCGAGCGGTTCAACCGTGCGATTCGGGCGGCGTGGCCGTACGTGGACCAGCCGCTGTTCATCGAGAGCGAGCGGCTGGCGCCGTTCAATCCGCGCGGCTCCGACGTGGCGGTCGTGCTCGACCTGATGATCCACGACATCGACCTCGTGCTCACGCTCACGCGAGCCCGCGTCACGGAGGTGCGGGCGGCGGGGGTCGGCATCTTGACGCCGAGCGTGGATATTGCCGATGCGCGGGTGGCCTTTGCCAACGGCGCCATCGCCAACATCACGGCGAGCCGCATCTCACGCGATCGCACGCGCAAGCTGCGCCTCTTCCAGCGCAACGGGTACATGACGCTCGACCTGGCGGCGGGCAATGGCGAGCTCTACCGCCTGCGCGGCGACGTGAACCTGGCCGCGCTCGCGATGCAGGCGCAGCCCGATGTGGCCGCGTTCGTGGAGCGCATTCCGCTCGAGGCGCCGGACGGGGATGCGTTGCGCCTCGAGCTGGAGTCGTTCGTCGGCGCGGTGCGCGGCGCCGCACCGGTGCCGGTGACAGGCGAGGACGGACGCGAGGCCCTCGCGGTGGCGCTGCAGATCGTCGCTGACATCGAGCGTGCCCGGACCGCCATCGCGGCTGCTGGCGCGGCAGCTGGCGCGGGCAATGCACCGCGCACCGCGCCGACCACCAGTGCGTGAAGTCCTGATCATCGCCGGAGAGGCGTCGGGCGACCTCCATGGCGCCGGCGTCGCCGAGCGACTGCGCGCCCTGCGGCCGGACGTGCCCCTCGTCGGTATGGGAGGCGATCGGATGGCGGCGGCGGGCGTGCGCCTGTTCGAGCGCGCCGAGGGCGTCGTGGGGTTTGTGGAGGTACTGAAGCATTTGCCGGCGCACCTGCGGCTGCTGCGCGCGGTACGGGCGCATCTGCGCAGTGGACGCGTGGGGCTGATCATCCTGATCGACTATCCAGGGTTCAACCTGCGCGTGGCACGTGCCGCGCGGGATGCCGGCGTCCCCGTGCTCTACTACATCACACCGCAGGTCTGGGCGTGGAAGCCGGGGCGCGTGACGCTGATGGCCGAGGTGATCACAAAGGCCGCCGTGATCCTGCCGTTCGAGGAACCTCTCCTGCGCGACGCCGGCATCGACACGACCTTCGTGGGGCATCCGCTGCTCGACCGCGCGCAGGGGCTGCCCGGTCGGGACGAGGCGAGGCAACGCCTCGGCTTGCCGGCGGATCGTGAGGTGCTCGCGCTCTTTCCCGGAAGCCGGGCACAGGAGATTGCGCGCCACGTGCGCGACTTCGAAGCGGTGGCGCGCGAGCTGCAGCGGCGGCGCCCCGGACTCGAGGTCGTGGTGAGCGTGGCGCCGACCATTCAGCTGGACGCCTCGCAGCTGCCGTACCCAATGGTACGCGCCCAGTCGTTCGATGTGCTGCGCGCCGCCGATGTGGCGCTCTGCAAGAGCGGCACCACGACGCTGGAGGCCGCCGTCGCCGGCTGCCCGTGTGCCGTCGTGTACAAGACGAGCCGGATTACGTACGAGATCGCGCGGCGCCTCGTGCGCATTCCGCACATCGGACTGCTGAATGTCGTGGCCGGTCGCGAGGTGGCGCCGGAGTTCGTGCAGAATGCCTTTACGACGCCGGCGGTGGCCGACGCGCTCGACCCGCTTTTCGTTCGCACGAGTGCCGCGCGGCTCCGAATGCTCGACGGCATGGCCGAGGTAAGACGTCGGCTCGGGGCGCCCGGCGCGGCCGAGCGCGTGGCCGCGATGGCCGCGGAGATGTACGACGGCACGAGGACGACGTGACGCCCACGGCGGACCGGGATGCCGCCGCCGTGGACGCACGGCGGGCGCGCAAGGTGCGCTGGCTGTCGCGTCTGGGCTACTGGGCGGTGCAGGTGGTAGCCCGCACCTGGCGACTCGAAGTGCGCGGCGAGGCCAACTGGCCGACCGCGAATGGCGTGCGGCAGGCGGTCGTCGTCGCGGTGTGGCACGGCCTGATGCTGGCGCCCATCTGGTCGCAGCGCGGCCGCGGCATCGTGGCGCTTGCCAGCGAACACGGAGATGGCGAGATCATCGCGCGGATTCTCGAGCGACTCGGCTACGCCCCGCCGGCACGGGGGTCGAGCACACGCGGCGGGGTGCGCGGGCTGATGACGATGGTGTCGGCGTTGCGCGATGGGCACTCGGTGGCGTTCACTCCGGATGGCCCGCGTGGACCGGCGCGCGTTCCCCAACCTGGCGTCTTCGTGGCGGCGCGTCGGGCCGGGGCTGTGATCGTCCCGATGTCCATGCATGCGACGCGTGTATGGCATTTGCGGAGTTGGGATCGATACGCCATCCCCAAGCCGTTTGCGCGCGTCGTCGTGACGATTGGCGCACCATTTGTCCCGCAGTTCACTGAGGGCGATGTGGCGGCCGGAGAGGCCGAGCGGTTCGTCGCCGCAATGGATGCGACGGAGGCGATGGCCCGTGCGTGACGCCTTGGTGCGCCGCCTCTGGTATGGCGACGGGTACGCCGCGATCACGGCCCGGGCCATCCTGACGCCCTTCGAGTGGATGTATGGCGTCGCGAGCGTGGTCACGGGCGCTTGGCGTGCGCGGGACGCCGGACGCTCTGCGGTGCCGACCGTCTCCGTGGGGAACATCACCGTGGGCGGCACGGGCAAGACGCCGCTCGCGGCCTGGGTGGCCGCGCAGCTCGTGCGACGGGGGCGATCGCCGGCGTTGCTCATACGCGGGTACGGCGCCGATGAGCCGCTCGTGCATGCGCGACTCAACCCGCGGGTGCCGGTGTTCGTGAATCCGGATCGGCGCACCGCGGCTGCTGCCGCCGTGTCGCAAGGCGCGAACACGCTGGTGCTGGACGATGCCTTCCAGCACCGGCAGATGCCGCGCGACGCGGACGTGGTCGTGGTCAGCTCCGACCTCTGGTGCGACGCGCCGCCGCGCCTGTTGCCGGCGGGCCCGTTTCGCGAGCCGCTCACCGCACTGCGGCGATCATCGCTGATCGTCGTCACCCGCAAGGCGGCGACGCGGGAGCGCGCCTCAGAAGTCTCGCGCCAACTCGGTGCCGTCGCCGTGTCGGTGCCGCTGGCCGTGGCGCATCTTGCGCCCGAATGCCTCCGTCGCTGGAGCGACGGGACCGAAGAACCCGTGAGTGCGCTGGCCGACGAGCGAGTGATCGCCGTGTCCGGGATTGGTGCGCCAGACGCCTTCGCAGCGCAGTTGCGTGCCGCGGGCGCGACCGTGGAGTCTCTGGCCTTTGGCGATCACCACGCGTTTACCGACGCGGACGTCCAGGCGATCGTGCGACGCGCGGCCGGCGCGGCTCGCGTGGTCTGCACGCTCAAGGATGCGGTCAAGCTGGGCGACCGGTGGAACGCGCGGACCCCGGCGCTGTGGTATCTTTCTCAGTCTGTGGTATTTGAGACCGGCGCACCGGCGGTGCATGCGATGCTCGACCGTCTGGCCGCCCGCTAGTCGCCCACGCCGGATGCGGCGTTACCAGGACCAACTTCCATGGCTGATCTTCGACTTCCGACGAACGCCATTGTTCATCCCGACAAGGACCGGTTCCTCAGCCTGAGCGAGGCCAATCCCTTCGAGGCGATGATGGCGCGCTTCGATCGCGCCGCCGAACTGCTCGACCTCGAGCCCGGGCTGTACAAGGTGCTCCGCAATCCGGAGAAGACGGTCATCGTCTCCATTCCCGTGATGATGGACAGCGGGGATGTCGAGGTCTTCACCGGCATTCGCTGCATCTACAACACCTCGCGTGGTCCGGCGAAGGGCGGAATTCGCTTCGACCAGCACGTGACGGTGGATGAGGTGAAGGCGCTGGCGGCGTGGATGACCTGGAAGTGCGCCGTGGTGAACATTCCGTTCGGCGGATCGAAGGGCGGCGTCATCTGCGACCCGCTGACGCTGAGCATGGGAGAACTCGAACGCGTCACGCGCCGGTACACGGCGGGCATCATCGCGACGCTCGGTCCGGACTCCGACGTGCCGGCGCCCGACATGAACACCAACGAGCGCGTGATGGCCTGGCTGATGGACACCTACTCGATGCACGTCGGCCATACGGTGAATGCGGTGACAACCGGCAAGCCGGTGGCGATGGGGGGCTCACTCGGCCGCCGCGAGGCCACTGGACGCGGCTGCATGCTTGCCACGCGAGAAGCGCTGGTCCAGCTTGGCCTGCCGATGAAGGGAGCGCGGGTGGTCGTGCAGGGCTTCGGCAATGTCGGTTCCATTGCGGCCGAGCTGCTGCAGGCGCAGGGGTGCCGCGTCATCGCCATCGGCGACCGCACCGGCGGCTGGTACAGCAAGAAGGGATTTGACATTGCGCATGCGGTGCGGCACGTGGAGCAGCACGGCACGCTCGACGGGTACAACGTCGGAGAGGCGATCACCAACGAGGCGCTGCTGGAACTCGAGTGCGACGTGCTCCTGCCGGCCGCACTCGAAAACGTGATCACCACGAAGAACGCCTCGCGCATTCAGGCGAAGATCGTCTGCGAGGGGGCCAACGGCCCCACCACGGCGGGCGCCGATGCGCTGCTGGACGAGAAGGGCATCTTCGTAATTCCCGACATCCTCGCCAACGCGGGCGGCGTGACGGTGTCGTACTTCGAGTGGGTGCAGAACCGCAGCGGATACTACTGGACCGAACGGATGGTCAACGAGCGCCTCGAGGAGATCATGGTCAACTCGTTCCGCGACGTGCTGCAGCTGTCGAAGCAGCACAAGGTGAACATGCGGACGGCGTCGTACATGCTCTCCATCAACCGCGTGGCCACCGTGCACAAGCTGCGCGGCATCTACGCGTAGCGGACGGACCGCGATGCAGGTGCTCGTGGTGGCGGTCGGCAAGCCGCGTAGCGCGACGCTGTCGGCGGCGATCGCCGAGTATGAGACGCGTGCCGCGCGCTATTGGCCACTCTCCGCTGTGGAGGTGCGCGAGGAGCCGGCCAAGTCGAGTGGCGCCGACGTGGTGCGCGCCCGGGAAGGCGA
>JAKAJN010000148.1 GCA_021813725.1 bacterium
TGGCAAAGCCGAGGCCGTGGATGAGGCCGAAGAGCCCGGCGGTGACATAGCGGCGTTTCATTGCCGCCGCACGGGCGGCGTCGGAGGGCGGCGCAAGCTGGTCGCCGATGGCGGCGACGGCCATGAAGACGATGGTGGCGGCGATCAGCGGCTCGACGACGCGCGGGCTCGCCCGCACGACGTCGAAGGTCGCGAGCGCCAGCGTCACGGAATGTCCGATGGTGAACGCGGTGACGAGCACGGCGATGCGCTTCCACTCGTGCAGGCCGTAGGCCGCGGTGAGCGCGGCGACAAACAGGATGTGATCCCACGCGCCGAATGAGGCGATGTGATGATATCCCATCCGCAGGTAGAGGGCGAACTCGCTCACGGCCGCAAGCTAATCAGGGCGCCGCACCGCCGGTGCGGGCGGCGCGTGCACGACCTGCGCCACGACCCGGCCGATGTCGTCGCGGGAGTACGGTTTCTGCAGCGCTGCCATAAACCCCTGCTCCTGATAGGTCGCCGTCCCGTTTGCCTCGCTGTATCCGCTCGACACGATCGCCCGCACGGCGGGGTCGAGGGTGCGCAGCGCGTCCATCGCCTCTCGCCCCCCCATGCCGCCGGGCACCGTGAGGTCGAGGATCACCGCGGCAAAGGGGCGTCCCTCGTGTCGTGCCGCGGCGTACGCCTCCACCGCCGCCACGCCGTCGGAGACCGCCACGGATTCGTAGCCGAAGGAGGCGAGGGTGCGCCTGACGACATCGCGAATGGCGGGCTCGTCATCCATCACGAGGATCCGCTGTCCCTCGCCGCGCACGATCTGACTGGCGGGCGTGGTGCGTGGCGTCGCGGGCTTGGTGGTGGCGGGGAGCTCGATGGTGAACGTGGCGCCGTCGCCGGGCTCGGACTCCACCGTGAGCGTACCGTGGTGCCGGTGGATGATCGAAAAGGCCGTGGCGAGGCCAAGGCCGGAACCGTGGCTCTTCTGCCGCGTCGTGAAGAACGGCTCGAAGATGCGGCGGAGGTGCTCCGGCGGAATGCCGACGCCGGAGTCGCGCACCGAGATGCGCACGACTGCCTCGGAATGCCCGGAGCGCGCATCCTGCCGCGTGGCATTCACCGCGCGCACCGTGAGCGTGCCGCCGTCCGGCATGGCCTGCGTGGCGTTGAGGACGAGGTTGTGGATGACCTGCTTGAGCTGCGTTTCATCCACCTCGACCGCGCTGAGCCCAGCGTCCACATGAAGCTGCGCCTTGACGTTCGATCCGCTGAGCGCAAACCCGACCGTGTCGGTAATCAGCGACCCGATATGCGACACGGTCAGCACCGGCTCGCCGCCCTTGGCGAAGGTGAGCAGCTGGCCGGTGAGGTGCGAGGCATCCACGCAGGCGCGCGCGGCCTGGGCCAGCAGGGCTGTGCGCTGGCGCGGATCCGCCTCCCGCGTGGCGAGCTCCACGCTGCCGAGGATGGCGGTGAGGAAGTTGTTGAAGTCGTGCGCGAGGCCGCCGGCGAGCACGCCGATGCTTTCCATCTTCTGCGTGAGCTGCAGGTGGCTCTCGAGCTCGGCTTGCCGGTCGTGAAGGCGCTTCTGGGCGGTCACCTCGTGGACCGTCGAGATCATCAACTGCTGCTCGGGGAGCGGGATGTTGCTCGCCGTGACATAGAAGTGCTCGCCGGCGGCGTCCACGAGTTCCACGTCTTCCCAGATCATCCGGGCGGGGTCGCCGCTCTGCACGTCGGACAGGATGCGCTGGCCAAGTGCCGCGTTGGCACCATAGACGGCGCGGAAGAAGGTCTCCACGGTGGCGCAGTCGGCGCGCGTGATATGGTAGGCGCGCGGGAAGGCCTCGTTGACGTAGTGCACCTGTCCGGTGACACTGCTGTTGATCGCGAACCCCATGCTGACATTGTCGAGGATGCGCTCGAGGAGCTGCTGGCGCCGCGCGAGCTCGTCGGCGCCCCGTTTGCGCTCGATGGCGAGTCCGATCTGGCCGCAGATCCGCTGCAGCGTCTCCTGGTCGCGGAGCGTGTAGCGCGTGCCGGGCGTGTAGCTCTGCACGACGGCCACGCCCACCTCCCGCCCCGACAGGAACGGCACGCCAAGCCACGACTCGGCCTCCTTGCCGAGCACGCGGAGTGTTTGCGCTTCCGCCATCTTCTGCACGTCCTCGCGGTGACCGAGGATCGGCGTGCCACGCCGCCGGACGAGGTCGGTGAACCCGCCGCTCAGATCGAGCGGCACATGCACCGGGTCCTTGTCGTACTCGTCCACGCGATACAGGAACGTGTAGCGATCGCTCGCGGCGTCGTACATCGCGACGAAGAAGTTGCCGGCGCGCATCACGGTCTTCACCTGCTCGTGTACGCGCGCGAGCAGTTCGTCGAGCGTTTGGCTGCCCGTCGTGGCGTCCAGGATGTGATACAGTGCACGCTGGATGGCGTCGTGCTGCTCGCGATCGGGACGGTCGGCGGCGGACATCGTTCGCTCCTGGGGACCCCTCGGATTCTAGGGCGCCGCGATCGTCGGCGCGAGCGCGGGGATGGCGAAGCCCGGCGGCGTCGGCGCGCCACCGGGCCTTGCCCTCCCCTCGCGGTCAGTCGCCCGTCAGCGTGTGGCGCAGCCCCGACGCCTGCTGTTCGGCGGTGATCTCCATTTCGCGCTGCTTGCTCACAAAATGTCGCTTGATCCACTCGCCCAGATCGTCCAGGTATGTGTATGCCACCGGAATGACGATGAGCGTCAGCATGGTGGAGGTGATGAGGCCGCCGATGACCGCACGGGCCATCGGGGCGCGGAACTCGCCGCCCTCGCCGAGGGCCAGCGCAATGGGGAGCATGCCGGCGATCATCGCGAGCGTCGTCATCATGATCGGCCGCAGTCGCACGGCGCCGGCTTCAACCAGTGCCGTGAAGCGATGCACGCCGGCTCGGCGGCGCTCGTTGGCGTTGTCCACCAGCAGAATGGCGTTCTTGGTCACGAGCCCCATCAGCATGATCACCCCGATCATGGACATGATGTTGAGCGTGGAGCCGGTGAACAGCAGGGCGAGCAGCACGCCGACCAGCGACAGCGGGAGCGACAGCATGATGGCGATGGGCTGCGTGAACGACTCGAACTGCGAGGCAAGGATGAGGAAGATGAGGATAATGGCGAGGACGAGCGATTCGAGGACGTAGCCGATCGTCTCGACGAACATCTCGGTCTCGCCGCCCAGCGAGATCGAGTAGCCCGGCGGCAGGTTCAGCTTCGCCGCCTCCGCCTGGATGGCGGCGGAGGCCTCGGACAGCGTGTAGCCCGGCGCCGTGCTGCCGGAGATGGTGACGATGCGCTCGAGCCGGGAGCGGTCAATCTGCGCTGCTGCCGTCGCGACCGTGACCGTCGCGATGTCGCCGAGGCGCGCGTAGGTCACGCCGTGCGGGCCGACCTGCGCCGTGGGGACGGGAAGGGCCTTCACGTCGTCGATGGACCGGCGCAGTTCGGGCGCCACCTGCAGGCGCACGTCGCGCTCCTCGCCGGACGGGTCCTCCCAGCGTGTCACCACCTCGCCGGCGAAGAGTGGACGCATCGTCGCGGAGATGGCGCCGATGTCGAGGCCAAGCTGGTTGGCCGCGTCGCGATTCACCTCGACACGCAGTTCCGGCTTCGGGTCGCCCAGCGACGACTTGACGTCCACGACGCCCGGGATCTTTTCGACGGCGCCGCGCAGCAGCACGGAGATGCGCTGCAGTTCGTCAATATCCGGGCCGCGCAGTTCGACCTGCAGCGGCGCCTGCGCGCCGCCCGGGCCGGACTGCGCCAGCACGAACGACCGCACGCCGTACAGCCGGCCGAGCGCGGCGCGGGCGTCCATCATCATCTCATTGGCGCTGCGCGATCGTTCGTGCGGCGGCACGAGGCGCACATAGATCTCGCCGGCGCGCACCGTGCCGGTGGCGCCGGCGCCGATGGTCGTGTAGGTGTAGGCCACGCCCGCCAGGCCACGGAGCGTGGCGATGATCTGCTCGGCCTTGACGCGCGTCTGGGCGAGGCTCGATCCCTCCGGCGTCTCGAACGTCACCGTGAACTCGCTCTCGTCGGACTGCGGCGAGAACTCGCCGCCGATGAGCGGCGTGAGCGCGAAGGCCGCGACGAGACTCAGCGCGGCGATGCCGAGGGTCTGCCAGCGATGGCGCAGGGCCCATTCAATGACGCCGCGGTAGCGGTGCGCCATCGCGTCGAACCAGGCATTGAACCTGGCGATCGTGCGCGTGACGAGGTTGCCGGTGTGCTCGCCGTGGATGTGCGGATCCACGCCCCACCAGGCGCTGAGCATCGGCGTCAGCGTGAACGACACGAAAAGCGAGACGAGCACCGCCCACGCCACCGTGAGGCCGAACGCGTAGAAGAAGCGGCCGATGATGCCGCCCATGAACGCGACCGGCACGAACACCGCCACAATCGAGAACGTCGTCGCCATCACGGCGAGAATGATCTCGCGCGTCCCCTGGCCCGCCGCGGTGAAGTGGTCCTCCTGCTTCTCGCGGTGCCGCACGATGTTCTCGATGACGACGATCGCGTCGTCGATCAGGATGCCAATGGAGAGCGAGAGCGCCATCAGGGTGAGGACGTTCACCGTGAAGTCGAGCGCGCGCATGATGATGAACGCCGAGATCACGGAGACGGGAAGCGACAGCGCGGTGATGCCGGTGGCCTTCCAGTCGTTGAGGAAGAGCATCACGATGATCACGGTCAGCAGGGCGCCGAGGAACAGCTCGTCGAGCACGTCGGACACCGAGTTGCGGATGAGCACCGAGTTGTCGCGCACGACGCGCAACTCGGTGCCGGCCGGCAGCTCGCCGCGCAGTTTCTCGATCTGCACGTTGATGCGGTCGGCCACCTGCACAGTGTTGGCGCCGGAGACCTTGATGAGGTCGATGCCGATGGCGCGCTTGCCGTCCACGAGAGCGAGCGAGCGCTCCTCCTCGGTGCCATCCTCGATGCGCGCGAGGTCGCCGAGGCGGATCACCTGCCCGTTGCGGGTGGCGACGATGATGGCGCCGAACTGCCCTGGCTCCTTGATGCGCCCGCTGACGCGCACGAGCTGTTCGCGCGCGCCCAGCAGCACGCGGCCGGCGGGGACGTCGAGGTTCTGCCGCTGCAGCGCGGCCGAGACCTGCGGCACGGTGATGCCAAGCGCTTCCATGCGCGCCGGCTGCAAGTAGACACGCACCTCACGCTTGAGGCCGCCGGAAATGCGCACCTCGCCCACCCCACCCGCCGACTCGAGGCGCCGTCGAATCGTCTCGTCGGCAAGCGCCGTGAGGCGGGCCATCGGCATGCCGGGATTGGACAGCGCAATGGAGATGATGGGCATCGCGCCGAAGTCGAACTTCTGCACCAGCGGCTGTTCGACGCCGTCGGGGAGTTCGCGCCGGATGGCATCGATCTTGGAGCGCAGGTCCTGGGCCGCCGCGTCCACGTCACGGTCGAGTTGGAACTCGACGATGACCTGCGAGACCCCCTCGAGCGAGATCGAGGTGATCTTCTTCACATCCTGCACCGGATTGAACGCTTCCTCGAGACGTCGCGTCACCTCGCGTTCGACGGTGCCGGCGCTGGCGCCGGGGTAGACCGTCTGCACGGCGACGATCGGAAAGTCGATTTCCGGGAACTGGTCGATGGGGAGCCGGCGGTACGAGAAGAAGCCGAGCACGACGAGCGCCGACATCACCATCGCGGTGAAGACCGGACGCCGGATGGCGACGGCGCTCAGCCCCGACCCGGACTGGTCGGAGGCACGGCGGCCACGCGAGCGTTTCTCTTCCATGCTACTTCTCCTGGCCCAGGGAGACCTTTGTCCCGTCGGCCATCTCAACGCCCAGCGTCACCACAACGCGCTCGCCACCCTTGAGGCCGCTGCGGATGGCCACGGTGCCGGCGTCCTCGTCGCGCGCGCCTGCCTCGACTGGGCGCCGGTGCACG
>JAKAJN010000028.1 GCA_021813725.1 bacterium
TGTCCCCCCTGTCGCAGACGATATCCTGCGCCTGCAGGGCGGCCGGGAGCAGGAGGGCGAGAAGGAGGAGGCGCACCGGAGAAATTTCTGTTGGCGTTCTAATAGTTGTCAACAACCGAATTAGGATCGGGAATCCGGAATGTGACTCGCGATCACGATTCCGGAACGGGATCGGCGATGATTTGCGCTTCGGCGGGACGCGATGGTGACGGATCCTGACGCGTCCGGGCGTAGCCTCCTGCATGACCCTTCCTCCCCTCGACTTCGCGACCTACGAGGCAACACCGCCCGACTGCTATGCTGGTGACCCGCTATGGCGAGTTCGCATGTACCGCATGGCGGCGTACCTCAGTGCCAGGTGCGCCAGTGACGCGGCCTGCCTGGGCACGCAGGTATCGCTCGACGTCGCCAGACAGTTGGTGCGCGCGGTCTCGTCCGTGACCGCGAACATCGCCGAGGGCTGCTCCCGCAACGGCACAGCCGACCGGCTACGCTTCTACACCTACGCGCTGGGTTCGGTGCGCGAGGCCCTCGCGTGGATTGATGCACTTGGCGCGGCGCCATGGCCACCGCGGGATGATTACCGTGATCTCCTGGTGCAAATCCGTCGGCAGTTGCTTGTGGCAATCAAATCGATGCGTGCGAAGAGGCGGCTGCCGCGCACTCCCGCGCACTCACGCCGTCCGGTCGCCGATCCGAATCCCGAATCGTGATCCGCAATCACATTCCGGATTCCAAATCCTCAATCATCCTTCTGCCCAAACACCGCCAGATTGGATGAATGTCCCGGGTTGATCTTCTTCTCCGGGTAGACGTGGTGCACCGCCTGGTTGACGGCAACCGCCGCATCGGCGAAACCGGTCGCGATGAGCTTGAGCTTCCCCGGATACGTCACGATGTCGCCGGCGGCGTAGATCCCCGCTCGCCCGGTCTCCATCTGCGAGTTCACCGCAATCTCGTCCTTCTCGAGCGTCAGCCCCCATTGGGCGAGCGCGCCGAGGTCGCTCACGAAGCCGAGCATCGGCAGCACCACGTCGCAGCGCACGCGTGTCGTCGTCTTGGCCTTCACGTCGCGCAGCTCCAACTCATGGATGCGGCCGTCCACGGCGTGCACTTCGTGCAGCTCGTGGAACGTGTACAGCGCCGTGCGACCGGCGGCGACGTCGGCCTGCACCGCCTCCACGGTCGCGTGGTGCGCGCGGAAGCGATCGGTGCGATGCACCAGCGTCACGCTCGCCGCGCGTCCCTGCAGTTGGTGTGCCCAGTCGAACGCGGTGTCGCCGCCGCCGATGATCACGACGTGCTGTCCGGAGAGCGACGCGGGATCGAGGACGCGGTCATCGATCCCCTTGCCGTACCACGGCGCCGCGCACGCCTGCGGCAGGCGCCGCGGCGAGAACGCGCCGATGCCGGCGGCAATCAGGATGGACTTGGTCGGGAACTCGTCGGTCGCCGTGCGCAGCACGAAATGGCCGCCCGATTCTTCCAGTCCGGTGACCACCTGCCCCAGGTGGATCGGCTGCGCGAACCGCGCCGCCTGTCGCTCGAGCGCCTGCACGAGATCCTTGGCCAGCACCTCGGGGAACCCGGCGACGTCAAAGATGAGCTTCTCGGGATAGAGCGCCGCAAGCTGCCCGCCCGGCTGGTCGAGCGCATCCACGATTTGCGCAGACGCGCCGCGCATGCCAGCGTAGAAGAGCGCGAACAGTCCCGTCGGGCCGGCGCCAATGATCGTGAGGTCCCGCAGGTCGTGTCGCATCAGGGGAAATTCGCGCCGCACCGCCCTCGAAACAACCCGTTCCCGGTCACCATGGAAAACGAAGGCCGCCTCATCGAATACGCCGGGCAGTTCCGCCTCCTCCGCAAGGTCGCGCGCGGCGGCATGGCCACGGTCTACGAGGCGGAGCAGATCGGCCCGGCGGGCTTCACCAAGCAGATCGCGCTCAAGATCATCCACGACCGCTATGCCACGCAGCCGGAGTGGCTGCAGCTCTTCATTGACGAGGCCAAGCTCTCGGCCAACCTGGTGCACGGCAACATCGTGCAGATCTACCAGCTCGGGCAGCTCGACGACGAGTACTTCATCGCCATGGAGTTCATCAAGGGCGTCACGCTGCGCGCGCTCATTGACCGCCACCGGCAGATGGGGCGCCCGATGAGCCCGGCGTTGGCCGCCTACATCGCCAGCCGCGTCTGCCGCGCCCTCGACTTCGCCCACAACTTCGTGGACCGCACCGGTCGCCGCCTCGACATCGTGCATCGCGACGTGTCGCCCGGCAATTGCCTCCTCACGTGGGACGGCCACGTGAAGCTCGGCGACTTCGGCATCGCCAAGGCGAAGACGATGATCGACCCCGCGGCGCGGCGCCCGCTGATGATGGGCAAGAAGCACTACATGAGCCCCGAGCAGATCCTCGGCGGGCAGGTGGATTGGCACAGCGACGTCTTCGCGATGGGCATCGTCCTCTTCGAACTGCTCGCGCTCAAGCCGCTCTTCACCGAGGACGCCACCGACGCCGCCATTGACGAGGTGGTGGTCGCGCCGACCCCGGACGTCACGCGGTTCATTCCCGACATCCATCCCACCCTCGACGGTCTCCTGCGCGCCGCCCTCAGCAAGACGCGCGAGGACCGTCCCAGCGCGGCGGACTTTGGCCGCGTGCTCGACCAGTACTGCGTCCTGCACCGCGAGCCGGGCTCGCCCGAGCGGCTGCAGGCGCACCTCGCCGATCTCTTCCCCGACAGCTACCGGCCGCCGACGGAGCCAACGCCCGGCACGGGGACGAGCAGCGCGAGCACCGCCGGCACCGACGGCCGCCCCTCGCTCATCCGCCGCATCCTCGGCATGTGATGCGGCGCGGCGCAAACCGCCGCGCCGACGCTAGGGGTCGCGGCGGAGGCGTTGCGCTCCGCGCACGCAATCGCCTTGGTGTCTGAACGCATGCCCGGCGTCATCGCGCAGTTCGCGCCACGCGCCGTCGCGGCAGGCATCCGCCGAACGCGCGACGGAGTAGGCTGAGACGCGCACGGCATCGATCAGGAAGCCGAAACCGCGCGTCGCCGGCGCTGGATCGCCCGGCACGCCGCGGTGCGCATCGCTCCCGGTGCGGAACATGAGTCGGTTCACGGCCGGCGTCGCGCCGCTGAAATTCGCTCGACCGTTGACGTCGTCCTGGTAGTACGTCTCCCAGCTGCCGCCGGCGTGCCGCAACACGCCGTCCACCTGGACGCGAACGACGTCGTTGTGCGCGCCGTCGACAAAGTCCATCGTCAGTCGGATGACATGCGCCCGTCGGCGGTCGAGTCCGCGAACTACCAGTGATCGCTCGATGGCCCCGGGTGCAGCGGGGTCGGAGCGCTCGGCGAAGACTACCGCGAGCCCGTCCGACCAGTCGGCCACCTGTACCCAACTCATGCGATGGTCGTCACCGCGTGCCGGACTCACGACGAGCTCCAGCCCGGGCTGCCACGCCGACGGCTGGGCGGAGATCAGCGTCCACTCTGCCTCGAAGCGGTTCCGCAGCCGCGCGCCGGTCACAGCATAGTCGGTCGCGCCGTCTCGGCTGCGAGAGATCGCGCCGCTCTCCCCGGCGACGTCTGCTGCGCGCTGCGAGAATGTCTGGTCCGAGTAGCACCCCGAGGTCACGGCGTTTGAGATGCGTAGGCTGCGGCGTCCAAAGACGGCCTCGCGAGCCGCCGTCGGCACCATCGTTGCGTTGTCGGCGATCACGTGATCGTAGACCGCGCACCTGCTTTCCGGCGCCGCACCGCTCCCTTCGCCACCGGTTGACTGCCAGTCTTGCTGCCCGTGGATCGCGCCTAGCGCAAAGCTCTCGAAGGTGACCGTGCCGGCTGGGCTCGGCGAGCGTTCTCCTTCGTCATGCGACATCGCCACCGGTGCGAGCGCGACGTGCTCGCGAGCCGGCGCCGTGGTGTCGCGCCGGCACGCCAGCGTGCCGAGCAGCAGGACGCAGCTGCCCACGCGGACGTAGAGAAGGTGGGATGGCATCACGAGAATGTCACTTCGCCCACCGCCGCCCGCCAGCGGCGCGGCCGGCGGGCGCGCGCGCCCGAGGACTGTGTGCCGCTGCGCCGCGCGTGGTGGCCGCCCCGAATCGCGCTATCTTTCGGCCATGACTCTCAAGATCTACACGCGCACGGGCGATGAAGGCGACACCGGCCTCTTCGGCGGTGGGCGCGTGGGCAAGGACCACCCGCGCGTCGAGGCCTATGGCGACATTGACGAGCTGAACGCCTGCATCGGCCTGGCGCGGTCCGCCGAGTCGATGCCGCGCGTCGATGAAGTGCTGGCCCCCATCCAGCGCGATCTGTTCGCCATCGGCGCGCTGCTTGCGACGCCCGACCTTGCCAAGATGCACGAGCAGCTCGCGAAGGCGCGCCTCACCGACGAACGCATCGCGCAACTGGAGCAGTGCATTGATGACGGCGAGGCCGAACTCGAGCCGTTGCGCGCCTTCATCATGCCGGGCGGCACGCCGAAGTCGGCCGCGTTGCACGTGGCACGCACCGTCTGCCGCCGCGCCGAACGCGCCATCGTGCGCCTCCAGCGTGAGGTCGAGGTGCCGCAGGTCGTGATCATCTACCTGAACCGACTCTCCGATCTGCTCTTCGTGCTGGCCCGCGTGGCGAACCGTCGCGCCGGCGCAGGGGAAGTGACGTGGTGAGCGGCGGACACGACGCCCGGTACATTCCGCCGGGCGCGGCCCACGCCTTGGACAGCGCGCAGGCAACGCCGCACGAGACGGACGAATGGTCGCTGCACGGCGCGCGCATCGTCGTGCGCGCCGGCGCACTGGCCGATGCCGCGACCCTCGTGCGGGAGTGCGCGCCCGGATGCCGCCCCATCGTGATCGCCGATTCCAACGTCGCGCCGCTCCACGCCGCACCGATCGCCGCCGCGCTCAATGCCGACCTGCTCGTCTTTCCGGCTGGCGAGGCAAGCAAGACGCGCGAGCAGTGGTCGGCGCTCACCGACGAACTGCTCGCGCGCCAGCTCGGCCGCGACACGGTGGTGGTGGCGGTCGGGGGTGGCGTCTGCGGCGATCTCGCGGGCTTCGTCGCGGCCACCTATCTGCGCGGCGTCCCCGTGGTGCAGGTGCCCACGTCACTCGTCGCGATGATCGATGCCGCGATCGGCGGCAAGACCGGCGTGGACACGCGCCACGGCAAGAATCTCGTGGGCGCGTTCCATCAGCCGCGGCTCGTGCTCGTGGATCCGCTGGCGCTGCGCTCCCTGCCCGCTGCACACCGGCGCGCGGGGATGGCGGAGGCCATCAAGCACGGTGCCATCGCCGACGAGTCGTACTTCCATTGGATCGCCGCGCACGGCGCCGCGCTGTTGTCGCCATCGCTCGCGCCGTCGCTCGCCGAACGGCTGGTGCGCAGCAGTGTCGCGGTGAAGGTGGGCGTCGTCGCCGGTGACGAACGCGAAGGAGGTCGCCGTCGCATCCTGAATTTCGGTCACACCATCGGCCACGCGATCGAGCACCTGAGCGGCTACACGCTGCTGCACGGCGAGGCCATCGCCATCGGCATGGTGGCCGAGGCGCGACTGGGCGAACTCGCCGAGGTCACCCTGCCGGGACTCGCGGAAGACGTCGCCGAACTCTGCGCGGCCTTCGGCCTCCCGGTGCGCATCGCGCCCGAGTTCTCGGCCGACGCCATTCTCGCGCTCGCCCGTGGCGACAAGAAGTCGCGTGAAGGAGCGGCGGAGTACGCGCTTCCTCTTCGGCTTGCCGAAATGAACGAGGGCAATGGTCGCTTCTCCCTGCCGATGGACGACGCGCTCGTTCGCGCCGCTCTCGACGCAACGCGGTAGGGGAATGCCCGGTCAATTATTGGCCAGTATCAGCCCAAGCGACATTGAAAACAAACGTTGTATCACAATTACGCAAAGCGTTCTAACGCGTTGAATGTCTTAGCGTTGCGTTGTTGATACTCGGACATTTCGGCGATGGCACGAATTTTGGCTGTTGACCGATCGTCGTCCCCAATTCTATGCTGGCCTTCCCTGCAAGCTGATTCCAACGGGCGCTGCGGCAACGCCCGTTCCACGCCCAAAGTCGTAACGGGGTGCGTAATGCAGCAGACGGAACCGAAGGCCAAAGGCTTTTTTCGTTCGTCTCCCTCTACCGCGTTTGACCAGTACCTGCAGGACATCCAGAAGCTCCCCCTCATCTCGAACGCGGCAGAAGAACGGCGCCTCGCGCGCCTGGCGCAGAAGGGGGACGAGGCCGCCGCAGAGCGGCTCGTGACGGCGAACCTGCGGTTCGTCATCTCGTACGTAAAGAAGTACCAGGGGCACGGACTCGACCTGTCCGAACTCGTGGCGATTGGCAACGAGGGCCTGCTGAAGGCGGTCCGCAAGTTCGACCCGGACCAGGGCGTCAAGTTCATCTCGTACGCGGTGTGGTGGGTGCGCCAGGCGGTGCTCAAGGCGCTGGCGGAGCAGACGCGGTCGGTGCGCATTCCGCTCAACCAGAATTCCCAGCTGATCAGGTTGTCGCGCGCGGAGACGGTGCTGGCCCAGGTGCTGCGCCGCGACCCGACCGATCACGAGATCGGCCGCTTGCTCGAGGAGACTCCCGAGCAGGTGCGCGCCTCCAAGCAGATGTCGGCCACCGAGCTCTCGCTCGACGCACCGGTGGATCGCAGTGACCGCGAGGCCTGCACACTTGGCGAGCGGTTCTCGGGCGCTGACGGCGCCGAAATCGAAGAGGTCACCGACGCCAAGCTGATGCGCGAGACGATCACCCGCGTCTTTACGCGCTATCTGACGCCGCGCGAACGCAAGATTCTCAACCTGTATTACGGACTTGAGGAAGGCGCCGAGGCGATGACGCTGGAGAAGATCGGGGCGCTGATGGGCGTGACGCGCGAGCGCATCCGGCAGATTCGCGAGCGTGCCTTCGAGAAGCTGCGTGCGTCGCCCGAGGGGCGGTCGCTGGCCGGTTTCTGGGCCAACGTGAGCTGAGCGCCGCACCGGCCCGGTTCCGGGGCGACGACGACGAAACGCCCGAGTCCTTAATTGGACTCGGGCGTTTCGATTGGGGATGTTGCGGTGCCAAGTCCACATCCACATCGCCGCACCCGCTCGTGCGGCGAAGCGGCCGTCGAGTAGATTAGGATCGTGTCTCTCGCCGCTTCACTCCGCGCCATCGTCGGCGACACGCACGTCCTCGACCGCCCGGCTGAACTCCTCGTCTACGAGTCCGACGGCCTGCCCGGATACCAGCGCACGCCGTCAGTCGCAGTCTTTCCCGGAACCGCCGACGAGGCGCTGGCGGTCGTACGCACCCTGGCGCGCGCGGGCGTCCCGTTCGTGCCGCGCGGGGCAGGGACCGGACTCAGCGGTGGGGCGCTCGCCGATGGCGCGGTGCTGCTCGGCCTGAATCGCCTCAAACGCATCATCGCCATTGACCCCGTGCGTCGCGTGGCGCGCGTGGAACCCGGCGTCGTCAATGTCACGCTCACCAAGGCGGCGACACCGTTCGGCCTGCATTACGCACCGGATCCATCGAGCCAGACGGCCTGCACGATCGGCGGCAACCTCGCCGAGAATGCCGGCGGGCCGCACTGCCTCAAGTACGGCGTCACGCTCAATCACGTCGTCGCGGCCAAGGTCGCGCTCCCTGACGGGACGGTGGTTGAACTCGACAGCGACGACGGCGGCTACGACCTGCTGGGCGCGTTCGTCGGCAGCGAGGGCTGCTTTGGCGTGGCGCTCGAGCTGACGGTGAAGCTCACGCCGAATCCCGAGCGCATCGTCACCCTGCTTGCCGATTTCACGAGCATCGACGACGCAGCGCAAACGGTGTCGGCCATCATCGCCGCCGGCATTCTCCCGGCGGCGCTGGAGATGATGGATCAGGCGACGGTCGGCGCAGTCGAGGCGAGCATCTACGCCGCCGGCTACCCGACGGACGCAGCCGCTGTGCTGCTGGTCGAAGTGGACGGCGCGACCGTGGGGCTGGACGACGACGTGCAGGGAGTCGACGGCATCTGCCGCGCGCATGGCGCGCGCGACGTCCGGATTGCCACCGAACCGGCGGCGCGCGCCCGGCTCTGGCAGGGACGCAAGAAAGCGTTCGGCGCGATGGGGCGACTCGCGCCGCATCTCGTGGTGCAGGATGCCGTGGTGCCGCGCACCAAGCTGCCCGCGCTGCTCGCGCGCATCGCCGCGATCGGCGACGAAAACCAGGTGCGCGTGTGCAACGTCTTTCACGCCGGCGACGGCAACCTGCACCCGAACATCCCGTACAACGCGAACGACCGCGACGAGGCAGCGCGTGTGCACGTGGCAATGCGGCAGATCATGCAGGCGTGCATTGATGCCGGCGGCACCATCACGGGCGAACATGGCGTGGGACTCGACAAGCTCCCTTATATGGATGCGCTGTTCACACCCGACACGCTCGACGGCATGTGCCGCTTGCGGGATGTCTTCGATCCGCTGCGGCGGGCCAATCCGGGGAAGGTGGTGCCGGTTCGGTACTGCAGGGAACGGAGACCGGCGACGGCGACGACGGACGGCGGACGGCGGACGGACGACAGATGACACTGCGCCCCGATTCCGTTGCCGAACTGGCCGCATTCATTAGTGACGCGGCATCCGCGCGGCGCGCCCTGCGTCTTGTCGGCCGCGGCACGTGGCTCGACGCGGACGAGGCCGTGCGCGACGCCGAGCCGCTGGCGCTCACGGCATTCGATGGAGTCATTGAGTACGAACCCGGCGACCTGACCATCACTGTGGGCGCGGCGACAACGCTCGCCGAGCTCGACGCGGTGACGGCGGCGCACCACCAGTGGTGCCCGCTCGCCCCGTGGGGCGGCGACACCGGCTCCGTCGGCGCGACCATCTCCACCGCCACGAGCGGTCCGTTTTCGCACGCGCTCGGCTTACCGCGTGATCTCGTGCTCGGACTTGAGTGCGTTGATGGCACCGGTAAAGTGCTGCGCCCAGGCGGCCGGGTCGTGAAGAATGTGGCTGGCTTCGACCTCGTGCGGTTGATGACTGGCGCGTGGGGCACGCTGGGTGCGATCACGCGCGTCAGCCTCCGCTTGCGCGCACGTCCCGCGGCCGATGAGACGTGGCACCTGCCGCTTGATGCGACGCGTGCCGACGAAGTGCAGCAGGAATTACGGCGCAGCATGACGCCCCCGATTGCCTGCGAACTCGTGCGCGAGGACCAGCTCAGCGGCGCGATCGCCGACGGACTGCTCGTGCGGCTCGCCGGCAACGCGGCTGTCGTCGCAGCTGGCCGTGCCGATTTGCAGCGGCGCGCCGATGCGCGCGCCGCCGACGGCGCGCTCTGGACCACCTTGCGCGAACACGCGCCTTCGCGTGTACCGCGACGCCCGCGTTCGCCGGCGGTGCAGGCGCTGAACCGCGAGGTGAAGCACGCATTCGATCCCGCAGGCGTGCTGAACCCGGGCATCCTGCAATGAGTTCGCTCGCCGCCCCGGTCGTGCCGCGCCATCTTGCGACGCCGCTCGCCGATGCGCGCGCCGGGCTCGATGCGTGCGTGCACTGCGGCTTCTGCCTGCAGGCCTGCCCCACGTATCTCGCGCTCGAGGACGAGAACGACTCGCCGCGCGGCCGCTTGGTGCTGATGCGCGCCGCGCTGGAAGGGCGCGTGTCACTCGACGATCCGGATGTGGCCACGCACCTGAGCCGCTGCCTCGGGTGCCGCGGCTGCGAATCGGCCTGTCCGAGCGGCGTGCCGTACGGGCACCTGCTCGAAGCGGCGCGCGAGCAGTTGTCGTCCACGCGTCCACTCCCCGTCGTGGCGCGCCTCATCCTCTGGGTCTTCGCGCGCCCGGCGGTGCTGCGTGTGGCGCTCTGGTTCGGCCGCCTGGCGCGCGACAGCGGCATCGCCGCGGAACTGGCGAGACTGCCGGGCCGCTTCGGCTTCCCGTTCGCGATGCTCGCGTCCACCGCGCGCGAGTCCGCTCCACAGTGGACGCCGCGCCGCGCGTCCGTGACGCGCGGTACCGTGGCCACCCTCGACGGCTGCGTGATGGAGGGGCTGTTCACCGGCGTGAACCGCGCCACGGAGCGCGTGCTCGCCGAGAACGGCTACTCACTGTGCGACGCGCCCGGCCAGCAGTGCTGCGGTGCACTGCACGTGCACGCCGGCGATGCGGCGACGGCGCGTACGCTGGCAAAGGCGAACATCGCGGCGTTCGAGGCGAGCGGGGCGCAGTTCGTTGCGTCCAACTCGGCGGGATGCGGCGCCATGATGAAGGAGTACGGCCAGCTGCTCGCTGACGACTCCGCGTGGCGCGAGCGCGCCCGCGCCTTCAGTGCCAAGGTGCGCGACGCGAGCGAACTGCTCGCGGCTGCGGGCCCGCGCCCCGGCGCGCCGCTGCCGGGCGAGATCACCTACGATGCGCCGTGCCATCTGGAGCACGCGCAGAAGCTCAGCGCGCCGCCACTGCAGGTGCTCGCCGCCATCCCCGCCTTGCGGCACACCGTGCTCGACGATCGCGAGCAGTGCTGCGGCAGCGCGGGGATCTTCAATCTCATTGAACCGAACGTGTCGGAGCGCGTGCTGGCCGCCAAGATGCGCTGCATCACCGCCACCGGCGCTCCCGTGGTCGCCACCGGAAATCCGGGCTGCCTGATGCAGATTGGCGCGGGGCTCGTGCGCGAGGGTCGCGGAGCGGTGGCGCGGCATCCCGTTGAGCTGCTCGACGCGAGCTATGCGCGCCAGGAGCGCTAGATGCAGGCCGTCCTCCTCGAGTTCGAGGGCATTCTGGCCGACACCACGCCGCACCGGCTTGCCGCACTGCGCGATGCGCTCGTGGTGGACGGCCTCTCGCTCGACGACGAGACGTGGGTCGAGCAGTGCCACGGCCTGTCCGTCGAGGCCAGCGTGCACGCCGCGCGTCGCGCGCTGGGGGCGAGCGACGATCCGGTGGCGGTCGAGATTGCACGACTGCGCGCGGAGAAGTCGTTCACCCAGCGCATCGGGCGCGGCTTGCTGATGCAGCCGGGCGGGCTGGCGCTCGTGCAGGCGCTGCGGTCGCAGCGGCGCCTGGCGCTCGTGACGCGCGCCGGCCGGCGCGAGGTGGACTTCGTGCTCACCCTCGCCGGGCTCGCCGACGCCTTCACCTGCGTCGTCACCGCCGACGACAAGGTGGAGGGCAAGCCGTCGGGCGCGCCCTACGCACTGGCCCTCGAGAAGCTGTCGCGCACTGCGCCTGTCGCACCCTCCGACGTGCTGACCTTCGAGGATGCGCGCCCCGGCATCCGCGCGGCACGCGCGGCCGGCGTGCGCGCCATCGCCGTTGGTCCACTCCCCCCACACCACGCCATGGAAGCTGACGCCTATTATCCGACGCTCTCCGGGCTCTCCTTCGACCAGCTTCGTACCCTCGGGCGCTGGAGGCCCGCGTGAGCGCGCCGATCGCGACGCCCACCGCGGCGGAATACGCGCAACTGCGAACGGACGCCGGTCTGGTGGACCGGTCGGATCGCCTGCGGATGACGTTCGCCGGTGCGCACGCCGCGGCCACGCTCACCGGCCTCGTCACCAACGACGTGCTGGCGTTGCAGCCGGGCCACGGCCAGCTTGCCGCGGCGCTCACGGCCAAGGGCAAGGTAATTGCCGATGTGCGCGTCTTCCGCCCCGACGCGGAGCACTTTCTCGTTGACGCGCCCGCGGCCGCCGGCGCGGGACTATTGGCGATGGTCCGCAAGTACGTGAATCCGCGACTCGCGACGTACGCCGACGTCAGCGCGACGATCGCCTGCCTCGGCGTGGCGGGCCCGCACGCCCGGCAGGTGATTGCCCACGCGCTCGAATGTTCGCCCGCGACCATCGACCTGCTGCCGCCGTACGCGAGCGCGGCGCTGCCGTTCGCCGATGAGACGGTGATGGTGGCGCGCGCCGCCGACTACGGCGTTGACGGCTTCGACTGCTTCCTGAATGCAGGCGCAGCCGGCGCGCTGCGCGACCGACTGCTCGGCGCTGGCGCCGCGCCGGCAGCGCCGGCCGCGGTGGAGGTGCTGCGCATCGAGGCGGGGCGCCCAGCGTGGGGCGTGGACATGACCGACGACACGCTGGCACCGGAGGCACGCCTCGACGAACTCGACGCGATCTCGTACACCAAGGGATGCTACACGGGACAGGAAGTCGTCGCACGCGTGCACTTTCGCGGGCACGTGAACCGCGTGCTGCGCGGCCTTCAGCTGGCGGAACCCGTCGAGGAGGCCGCGCGCGTGCTCTTCGCCGACGCCGATGTCGGCGACGTGCGTTCGCGCGCCGTCTCGCCGCGTCTGGGCCCGATTGCTCTCGCGATGTTGCGTCGCGAAGTCGAACCGGGAGCGTCCGTTCGGGTGCTCTCCGCCGCGGGCAGCGTCGACGCCACCGTGTTCACGCTTCCCTTCCCCGCGTGACCACCGCGCTCATCACGGGGGCGTCCGGGCTCGTCGGGTCGCACCTCGTCGAGCGCCTGCGGCGCAACGGCTGGCATCTGCGCGCGCTCGTTCGCGACCCGACGCGCACTGGCTGGCTCGCCGAGCAGGAAGTCGACTTGCGCGTCGGCGACACGCGTGATGCCGCCGCCTTCCGCCGCGCCGCTGAGGGGGCGCAGTTCATCTTTCACTGCGCCGCGGCGATCACGCCGCGCGGCGGGTGGGAGGCGTTCCGCGCGCCCAACATTGACGGCACGCGCAACGCGATACACGCCGCCGAGCAGGCGAACGCGCGCTTGCTGCACCTGAGTTCGGTCGCTGTCTACGGACCAGACGGACGGTACGCGCTCACCAGTGACGGCACGTTGCAGGAGGTCCAGCCGCTGCGGCCGATGCCCGACACGGCGTGGTACGCGCGTTCCAAGCGCGAGTCGGAACAGTTGGTGATGGATGCGCATCGTACCGGACGCATCTGGGCGACGGCGGTGCGCCCGTGCGTCATCTACGGCCCGCGCGACCGGCAGTTCATCCCGCGCGCGGCGGCACTGCTCCGCCTCCCGCTCGTCCCGCGCATCGGCGATGGATGCGCGGTCTTTGCCATCGTGCACGCGCGCAGCGTCGCCGAGGTGGCCGTGCGGGCGGTGACGAGCGACGTCGCCGGCGGCCGCGCATACAACGTGACCAACGATCCGCCCTTCACAGTCAATGAGTTCTACGCGGCCGCCGAGGAAGGACTGGGACAGCGCGCGAGGTGGCTTCGTATTCCGGGCGCCGCAGCCCAGGGTGCGATGGGTGCGGTCGGCGCCGCCCTTCGCGCGCTGCGCGTTCCCGGCGCGTCAATGCTGAATGCGCAATCGCTCGACTTCGTGCTGGCCGACAACCCGTTCTCGAGCGAGCGCGCGCAACGGGAACTCGGCTGGACCAGCAGCGTGGACCCGCACGCAGCGGTCGTCGAGGCATTCCGGGGCATCACCCGGGGCTGACGACAACCGCTGGCGCGCATTGCGCTGATGTCCTCGACCAAACGCACCTCCGACCACATCCACAACTACGCCAGCTGATCCCCGATCGGCAGGGACCGGATGCGCTTGCCCGTCGCCGCGAAGATGGCGTTGGTGAGCGCCGGGATGACGGGCGGCAGCGCCGGCTCGCCCAAGCCGGTAGGCGGAAACTCGGTGGTGCGAAAGTGCACCTCGACGGGGAATGACCGGGCCATCCGCAACAGCGGATAACGGTCGAAATTCGCCTCCACCGCACGGCCGCGGTCAATGGTGATCTCCTGCCCCAGCGCCTGCGACACCCCGTCAATGGCCGACCCCTGACACTGGTTCTCGGCGCCGCTGAGGTTGGTGATCTGCGCGCCGACGTCGGCGGCAATCCACACCTTGTGCACGGTCACCGCACCCTTCGCGTTCACGGATGCGTCCACCACCTCGGCAAAGTATCCCTGATGGCTGAAGTGGAACGCGACGCCGAGCCCGCGTCCGCGCGGGAGCGTCCTGGCGCCCCATCCCGACTTCTCGCGGACGAGTTCGAGCACGCCGCGCATGCGATCGGCATTGAACGCGTCGCCCTGCACGGCCGGCACGGCCGGCGAGAGCATGTCGAGCCGGAACTGCAACGGGTCCTTGCCCGCCGCGTGCGCCAGCTCATCAATGAACGACTGCGTCGCGAAGGCAATGCCGTTGCTCCCCGGCGCGCGCATTGCTCCCGTTGGGATGCCGTGCGCGAGATTCGAGACTTCGAGCAGGTAGTTCGGCACGAAGCGGCCCGGCCACTCGCCGACGCGCATGTATGGCTCCACGACGACACGATTCCGCCACGCCGTCACCTTGCCGCTGGCGTCGATTGCACCCTTGAGATAGTGGAAACCCGCCGGACGATAGTGCCCGTGGCGCATGTCGTCCTCGCGTGTCCACAGCAGCTTCACCGGCGCCTGCACCTCGCGCGAAATCCACGCCGCCTCGACGAGGTAATCATTCTTCAGGCGCCGCCCGAAGCCGCCGCCGATGCGCGTCAGGTGGATGGTGATGTCCTCGCCCTTGATTCCCATCGTGCGACTCACGAGGTCGCGCCCGGGCTGGGGCATCTGCGTCGGGGCCCAGATCTCGAGGCGGCCGTCCTTGAAGTGCGCGGTGCAGTTCTGCGGCTCAAGCGTCGCGTGAGAGAGGAACGGGTAGTAGTAGCTCGCTTCCACGACCTTCGCCGCCGAGGCGATGGCCGCGTCCACGTCGCCGTCCTTGCGCACGACGCGATCGGCCGGCTGCTGCGCGAGTTCCACCGCGCGCTGCGCAAACCACTCGCTCCCCTGCTGCGCCGTGGCGCCCTCGTCCCACTTCACTTGCAGCTTCTCGCGCGCGGTCTTCGCATTCCACCACGTGTCGGCGACAATGGCGACACCGGGCATCAGTCCGTCGAGCGCCGTCCCCGCGCCTTCCACGACAAAGACGTGCTTGACACCACTCATCCGCCGGATGGCCGCGAGGTTCGCGCTGACAACCTTGCCGCCGAAGACTGGGCACTTCTCGAAGACGGCGTGCAACATCCCCGGCACCACGACGTCAATGCCGAAGAGCGGCCGGCCGGTGACGATCTTGCGGTTGTCCAGCCCGGGGATGCGCTTGCCAAGCAGGCGGAAGCTCTTCGGGTCCTTCAGCGGCACTTGCGCGAGGTCGGGAACCGGTTGCCTGGCCGCATCCGCGGCGAGTGACGCATAGCTTGCGCGGCGTCCCGACGGATTGTGCGACACGGCCCCGCGTGCCGTCGTGAGTTCTCCCGTCGCGACGTTCCATCGCTTCGCCGCGGCCGCCACCAGCATCGCCCGCGCCGCCGCGCCGAGCCGGCGATGGTGGTCGTAGTTCATCGGTGTGCTCAGCGAGCCGCCGGCGAACTGCCGGCCATACTTCGACTCATCGCTGTCGGCCTGGACGACGGTCACCTGCGGCCAATCCACGTCGAGTTCTTCCGCGATGATCATCGGAAGGGACTGCTTGACTCCCTGCCCCTCCTCGGGATTCTTGCTGATGATGGTGATGGCGCCCTGCGGCGTGATCGTGATGAACGCGTTGGGGACGAACGGATCGCCGGCAGCGGACGACTCGCCCGCATCGGCGTCGGCCGCAGCGCTGAACGAACCGAGCATCAGGCCGCCGCCGGTGAGCGCGACAACCTGCAGAAACGAACGGCGGTGGACGTTGGCCGGAGCGGTCATGGCTCACTCCTCCCCGGCGCGGTCGGTCGCACCGACACTCGCCGCGCCCATGGCGCGCGTCGCACGGTGCACGGCCTGTCGAATGCGATTGTAGGTGCCGCAGCGACAGATGTTCTGCATCGCCGCATCAATCTCGGCGTCGGTCGGGTTGCGCTTGGTCTTCAGCAGCGCGGCCGCCACCATGATCTGCCCCGCCTGACAGTAGCCGCACTGCGGCACGTCCACCTGCTCCCACGCCTTTTGCACGGGATGCAGGCCGTTGGCACCGAGCCCCTCGATGGTCGTGATCTGCTGGCCGGCGACGGCGGAGATCGGGATGGCGCACGAACGCACGGGCGCGCCTCCCAGGTGCACCGTGCAGGCGCCGCACTGTGCGATGCCGCAGCCGAACTTGGTCCCCTTCAGGTTGAGATGATCGCGCAACACCCAGAGAAGCGGCATCTCGGGCGACACGTCCACGGTGGTGGGCTTGCCGTTGATGGTCAGCGAAATGGACATGGGGGGCTCGGGGGGAGAGGGGCAATTGCGACGCGGGCGCGACTTTCGTCGCGCCCGCGTACAGACAGCGGAAACCGAGATTACGGCTTCTTGGTCGTGTCGGCAGCCGGAGCGGCGGCCGTCGAGTCATGCTTCGTGGTGTCAACCGCAGCGGCCGGAGCAGCGGCGGCCGAATCAGCGGCGGGGGCGGCGGCCGGAGCCTCTTCCTTCTTGGCGCAGGCAGCGAGCACGAGCACAGCGGCGACGAGGGCAATGCGCTTCATTGAGACGTTCTCCAAAGGAGGGACACGAAAGGCACAGCGCGAGACTGCGCCTTGGTACGCAGTGCTCGAACGCGCTGAAATTACAGAGTTAGGGCGACCCGTCAAGACATATGGCTTGCGCTTACGTGGGGGGCGCATGCCGATGACTCGCCAGTCGTCTTCCTCCGCCCTTGGCACGGCACGACACGCGGTCCCGTCACGCGCCGACACACGCCAAGGTGAAACGACGGAATATATGACCTAACCTCCAGCTTTGCAAGCAGTTGCGTCAGGGGCTGCGGCGAATCCCCTGCCCCACCGGGCTCCAGCGCCCTATTTTTGGAGCTTACGCGGCCGCGCTGTGCGTCCGCCCGCTCGCCTGAGGCCCCTCGTGCCAGACTCCGCCGTCCGGACTGTGCGCGGCGCATGCCCGCACGACTGCCCGGACACCTGCGCCTTCATCACGACCGTCGAAAATGGTCGCGCGGTTCGCGTGCAGGGCGATCCGGACCACCCGTTCACCGCGGGCTTCCTCTGCGCGAAGGTCAATCGCTACCTCGAACGAACCTATCACCCGGATCGGCTGCTGCATCCGCTGAAGCGCGTGGGGCGCAAGGGACGCGGCGAGTTCGTGCGCGTGAGCTGGGACGAGGCACTCACGGCCATCGCGTCGCGTCTGCGTGCCGTGGCTGACGGGCCGCACGGCGCCCAGGCCATCCTTCCCTACTCGTACGCGGGCACGATGGGGATGCTGCAGGCGCAGTCCATGGACCGCCGCTTCTTCAACGCCCTCGGCGCGTCTCGGCTCGATCGCACGATCTGCAGCACGGCGGGGGCGTGGGGCATGCGGATGACCGTTGGCGCAAATGTCGGCGCCGACGCCGAAGGCATTCCATCGAGCGACCTCGTCATCCTCTGGGGAACGAACACGCTCACGGCGAACCCGCATCTGTGGCCCTTCGTGCGCCAGGCGAAGGACGCGGGGGCGCGCGTGCTGTGCATCGATCCGATCCGTACGCGCACGGCCGAGCAGTGCGACGAGTGGTTGCCGATCCGGCCAGGCACCGATGCCGCGCTCGCGCTCGGGATGATGCACGTGCTCTTCGCCGAAGGGCTGCAGGACGACGCCTACCTGGCGAAGCATACGCTGGGCGCCGATCATCTCCGCCAGCGTGCGCTCGAGTATCCGCCAGAGCGCGTCGCAGCGCTCACCGGACTCCCGGCCGAGCGGATCATCACGCTGGCCCGCGAATATGGCCGCGCGCGCGCTGCCTTCGTGCGCATCAACTACGGCCTGCAACGGCACGGCGGCGGGGCGATGGCGGTGCGCACGATTGCCGCCCTCCCCGCCATCACTGGGCATTGGCAGCGGGCGGGCGGCGGCGTGCAACTCTCGACGAGCGCGAACTTCAAGTACAACACGGCGGCGCTCGAACGGCCAGAGCTGTCGAGGGAGGTGCGGACCATCAATATGATCCGCCTCGGCGATGCGCTGCTGCGCCCCGACGCGGGCGTCGGCGGACCGCCCGTGCAGGCGCTCGTCGTCTACAACTCCAACCCGGCGGCGGTCGCGCCCGACCGCAATGCGGTGCTCGCCGGGCTGCGCCGCGAGGACCTGTTCACCGTCGTCCTCGAGCATTTTCAGACCGACACGGCCGACTATGCGGACTACGTGCTGCCGGCGACGACGCAACTGGAGCATCTCGACGTGCACTTTGCGTACGGGCACCACTACGCGACGCTCAACCGGCCGGCCATCGCGCCGCTCGGCGAGTGCAAGCCCAACACGCAGATCTTCCGCGAGCTGGCGGCGAAGCTCGGCCTGGCCGATCCCTGCTTCTCTGACGATGACGACACATTGCTGCGCCAGGCGCTGACGACGAGCGATCCGAAGATGGCAACGGTCACGTACGAGGCGCTGATGGCGCACGGGTGGGTGCGGCTGAACGTGCCGACGCCGTACCTGCCGTACGCCGAGGGCGGGTTCTCCACCCCGAGCGGGAAATGCGAGTTCTACTCGGCGCGCATGGAGGCCATGGGACTTGACCCGCTCCCCGCCTTCACGCCGCCGCACGAGTTTCCCGAGGTGGTGCCGGAACTTGCCGCGCGCTTCCCGATCACGCTCGTGTCGTCGCCGCGGCACCAGTTCCTGAACACGACGTTCGTGAACGTCGCTTCGCTGCGGCGCGACGCCGAGCCCGAGCTGACGGTACATCCTGATGACGCGACGCCGCGTGGCATCGACCAGGGAACGCGCGTGGTGGTGTTCAACGACCGTGGCGCGTTCTCGGCGGTGGCGCGGGTGTCGGACCAGGTGCGTCCCGGTGTCGCGTGGGCGCCGAGTGTCTGGTGGGGCAAACTCACCAGCGACGGACACAACGCCAACGAGACCACGTCGCAACGCACGACCGACATGGGCGCCGGTCCCGTGTTCTACGACAATCTCGTGGAGATTGCGCCAGAGGCGTAAACGCGGGCACGGACGTCAGCGACGTCTCACGTGTACTCCGGACGTCGCAGCCGTCAGGCGCCGTGCCGAAGCTCGGGATAACGGCGCAAGGCCCAGACGGCATACACGCCCATCAGCGCGGCCATGCCGCCGATGGCCATCGGCGCCCCCCAGTGGCGCGCAATCCAGCCACTGACGAATGACCCGATGGGATTCGTGCCGATATACACGGCGACATAGATGGAGATGACGCGCCCTCTCAGCGCATCCGGCGACGCCGACTGCAGCAGGGCGTTGATCACGGCACTGTTCACCACCATGCACGCGCCCACCGCAAAGAGGAGCACGCCGGTCACCAGCTCGGCGCGCGAGAACGCGGCCGCGACGATCAGCACCGGAAACGCCACAGACGTCACGACCAGCGCGCGGTGGCGCTGGAGGCGCGGGCCGGCCGCGGCGATGCTGAGCGCGCCAATCATCGCACCGATGCCCACGCACGTCATCAGCACGCCGTAGCCCCCGGCGCCCAGCCCCAGCACGTCGCGCGCCAGCACGGGCAGGAGCGTCAGGACGGGGATGCTCAGCAGTGAGTACACGGCCACCACTTGCATGAGCACCGCGGTCAATCGGTGCGTGCGCACGAAGGTGAACGCCTCCGTCAGCGCATGCAGCGGCCGACCTGCGCGCGCTCCCGGAAGGTGCGGCAGGCGAATGAGCGCGAGACTGATGAGCACGGCCAGGTACGACAGCGCGTTGATGCCGAAGCACCACGCGATGCCGGCGCGCGCAATGACGATCGCCGCAAATGACGGGCCAACGATGCGCGCGAAGTTGAACCCGCTCGAGTTCAGCGCGATCGCATCCATCACATGGTCCTTGCCCACCATCTCGATGAACAACGACTGGCGGGCGGGAATCTCGAACGCCGAGATCATCCCGCCGAGGAGCGAGATGGCGATGAGCCACCCGATGGTCATGTGCCCTGACCAGGTGAACCACCACAACAGTGTCGCTTCGACGAGCAGCAGCGACTGCGCGATGGTCACCACGCGCAGGCGCCGGAACTGGTCGGCCACGATGCCGCCGGGGAGCGAAAGCAGCAGGATCGGCAGCGTGCCGGCGGCGGCGACCACGCCAACCAGGAAGGCGTCGTTGGAGAGCTGCAGCGCCAGCCAGCCCTGCGCCACCTGCTGCATCCACGTGCCGATGAGCGACGTCGTCTGCCCGGCGAAGAAGAGCCGGAAGTTCGGGGAGTGCGAGAGCACCCGGAACGGATTGAGCGACGTGCGGACGGACATCGTACAAAGATCGCGACGGAACGCAATGAACAACAGAGTGCCGCTTGACCGGTCGTTTCGACTGCGGGTATGCTTCACTCATGCTCTCGGCGTTCTCGGCGGCCGTTCTCGGCTTCATGCTCGGCCTGCGCCACGCGACGGATGCCGACCACGTGGTCGCCGTCACCGCGATCGTCGCGCGCGAGCGGACGATGCGTCGCGCCGCCTGGATTGGCGCACTGTGGGGCATCGGCCACTCGATTACCGTCTTCGTCGTCGGCGGGGCGATCATCGCCTTCCGACTGGTGATTCCGCCGCGCCTCGGACTCGCGCTCGAATTTGGCGTCGCGCTGATGCTGATCGCCCTCGGCTTCAGCAACCTCCGCGCCGCCGCGCCGCCGCGCGAACACGGCCACGCGCATGAATTCGACATTCGCAAGCCGCTGCTGATTGGCACCGTGCACGGGCTCGCCGGCTCAGCCGCCGTGGCGATCCTCGTGCTGGCCGCCATTCCCGAGACCGCGTGGGCGTTCGGCTACCTGCTCGTCTTCGGCGTCGGGACGGTTGCGGGGATGATGCTCGTCACCGTCATTCTTGCGGCGCCGGCGATGGTCGCGAGTGAGCGCGTGGCACGGTTGCACGGGAGCATCAGGTTGGCGGCCGGGGTGCTGAGTCTCGCCTTCGGCCTTCTACTCGCCCGCGAACTGATCGTGCACGGCGGACTGCTGTCTGCGACGCCGATGTGGAGACCGGAGTAGGGCGGACGACCGACGGTGGACGGAAGCTTAGGCGCGCGGCGTTTCGCCGGATCCGGGAGCCCCGGTTGATCGCGATTTCGCTGGGCGGTCGTCGGTCGGCACCGGGAATGTCCCCGTCGAAATCCAATGCGGTCGCGGCAGGGTCGCGCCGGCCCAGACGCTGTAGAGGCGCAGGCCGACCGCGACGGTCACCGACGCCAGCACCGCACTCGGACTGTGCAGGCGCTGGATGGCGAGGAAGACGATGGCCCCCGCAAACGCCGACGTCGTGTAGAGTTCCGTCCCGTGACGGAAGATCACCGGGATCTCATTGATCAGCAGGTCGCGCATCACGCCGCCGCCGGTGGCGGTGATCACGCCCATCAGCACCGCCACCGGCCACGGCATCTTCAGTTCCTGCGCCATCGTGACGCCGACCACGGTGAAGAAGCCAAGTCCGAGCGCGTCCACCAGCTCGCCACGGGCGACCAGCCGCCGCGCCCAGTCGTGTACGCGCCGGCTGTACACGAATGGCAGGCAGAGCGCGAAGATGACGATGAGGTACTCGGCGCGGGACACCCAGAAGAACGGACGCCGGTCCAGCAGCACGTCGCGGATCGTGCCGCCGCCAAACGCCGTCACGACCGCCAGTGCATACGTCCCGACGAAGTCGAGGTTCTTCTTTGACGCGGTGATCATCGCCGAGAGCGCGGCGAGCACGACAGCGAGGATCTCGAAGACGAGAACAGCAGACATGGATTGCGGTGCAGGGAATGCGGCCGGGGATTGGTGCAAGGTAACACCTCCGGGCCGGGCTGACGGTGTACGGACACGTGCATACCTTTCCGGGGCATGCCTGGTCCCCGCCCCTCCCGGCGCAATGCCGCGTCCGCACCATTGCCGAAGCGCCGTCGCGGCGCGGTGCTGCCGACGGTGCCGTCCCTCGCCGACGCGCGAGCGTTTTCGCGCCGGCTACGTGCCTGGTACCGCCGCAACGCGCGCGACCTGCCGTGGCGCAACACGCGGGATGCGTACCGCATCCTGGTCTCGGAACTGATGCTGCAGCAGACCCAGGTGTCGCGCGTGCTCGAGTTCTACGCGCGGTTCCTCGCGCGCTTTCCGTCGCTGGCGTCGCTCGCCGCGGCGCGGGAGCGGCAGGTGCTCGCCGAGTGGCGCGGCTTGGGCTATTACGCCAGGGCACGCAATTTGCACCGATTGGCCCGACGTGTCGTCCATGAGGAGGTCCACGTGTACGAGGGGGCGCTGCCCGCCGAGCCGGCGGCGCTGCGCGCCCTCCCCGGGGTGGGGGCGTACACCGCGGGGGCAGTGGCGAGCTTTGCCTACGAGCAGCGCGCGGCGCTGGTGGACACCAACGTGGCGCGTGTCCTGCATCGGGTCTTCGCCCCGCACCTGCACCCTAAGCGCGCCCGCGATCTCAAGCGGCTCTGGGCCATTGCCGAGGCGGTGCTTCCCCGTACCGGTCGCGCCGCGTGGACGCACAACCAGGCGCTGATGGAACTGGGCGCGCTGGTGTGCACGGCGCGGGTCAAGCACTGCGCAAGGTGCCCGGTGCGCCGTGTGTGCCAGTCGACTGAAGACTTGGACCGAGGCTTGCGATAGGGAATTGCGTTTGAGGAGCCGGACAGTTGACTGGGGGGCGCCGGTCAGCCGGCGCCCCCCAGTCGTCATTCGGGATCAGGAATCGATATCCGGGACCGGAATCCTGAGTCCACGTCTTCTGTCTGCGGCTACTTGGTGATCTTGTGCTTGTAGTTCAACGCCGACTTGTACGGCCGATCGCCGTAGCCGGTGTAGATCTGCCGCGGACGGGCGATCTTCTGCTCCTTGTCGAGCAGCATCTCCTCCCACTGCGACATCCAGCCCGCCGTGCGCGCGATGGCGAACAACACCGTGAAGTAATCCGTCGGGAAGTGCAGCGCCCGATAGATGAGCCCGGTGTAGAAGTCCACGTTCGGATACAGCTTGCGCTTGATGAAGTACTCGTCGCTGAGCGCAATGCGCTCGAGCTCGACGGCGATCTCCATGTCCTTGCCCATGCCGGTGATGGCGAGCACCTGGTCGCAGAGCTGCTTCACAATCTTGGCGCGCGGATCGTAGCTCTTGTAGACGCGGTGGCCGAAGCCCATCAGGCGCGACTCGCCCTTGCCGCTCTTCACGTTCTCGATGAACGCGGGAATGTTGCTCGGGTGGCCGATCTCCTCGAGCATGCGCAGCACCGCCTCGTTGGCGCCGCCGTGCAGCGGGCCGTAGAGCGCGTTGATGCCGGCCGAGACCGCGGAGTATGGGTCGACGTGCGACGACCCGACGGCGCGCACGGCGTTGGTGGAGCAGTTCTGCTCGTGGTCGGCGTGCAGGATGAAGAGCACGTCGATGGCGCGGGCAAAGACCGGGTTGGCCTCATACTTCGGCTCCGACATGCGCGCGATCATCGAGAGGAAGTTCTCGGTGTACGGCAGCGAGTTGTCGGGATAGACAAACGGCAGGCCCTTCACGTGGCGATACGCGAACGCGGCGATCGTCGGCATCTTCGCCAGCAGGCGCACGAAGGCAATGTCGCGCTCGACGGGATCGTGGATGGACTTGGCCGTGGGGTAGAACGACGACAGTGCCGAGACGCCGGCGGCGAGCATCGACATCGGATGCGCGTCGTAACGGAACCCGCCGAGGAACTGCTTGATGTTCTCGTGCACGTACGTGTGGTAGGTGATGTCCGCCACCCACTTGTCGTACTCCGCCTGCGTCGGCAGTTCGCCGTGGCGGAGGAGCCAGGCCACTTCAAGGAAGCTCGCCTTTTCGGCCAGCTGTTCGATCGGATAGCCGCGATAGCGCAGGATTCCCTTGTCGCCATCGATGAAGGTGATGGCCGAACGGCACGACGCGGTGTTCATGAACGCCGGGTCGTAGCCCATGATCCCGAAGTCATCGGGTTTGACCTTGATCTGCTTCAGGTCGGCGGTGCGGATCGTCTCGTCGGTGATCGGGGCGTAGTACACCTTGCCGGTGCGCGAGTCCTTGATCTCGAGATGATCTCCTGCGGGCGGCCCCTTGGCCGCATCGGTCGTACCAGACATGGTCGTCTTCCAGAACCCGGAGGGGAGACCGCGGCGTCGCACGCCGGTGCCGATGCGCGGGCTCAGTCATTGTGATCGGGACGGTCAGGCGGCCGCCCCGGCGAACGGAAACACCGTCAAGCACTCCAGCATCGCACGTCCAGCTTCAAGCTACTGCAATGTCGCGCAATACCGTATCATGAACGGCGCACACGAGGAAAACGTTACCCGAATTGGGTGCGCTCCGTAGGCGCAACTTTCCCTACATGACCATACTGAATCCCGCTGACGCGTCCCACCTCGAACCGATGCGCCTTGCCCTCGTTGCCCTTGCGGCCGCGGGGGGCGGACTGGTCAACGCCATCGCCGGTGGCGGCACGCTGCTTACCTTCCCCGCCCTGATTGGACTGGGCATTCCGCCGCTCGTAGCCAATGCCACGAGCACGGTGGCCCTCTGGCCGGGCACGCTCACATCGTTCTGGGGCTATCGCGATGCCCTGCGCGGGGCTCGCACCTGGACCGTCCGGTGGGCCCTTCCCAGCCTGCTCGGGGGGAGCACCGGGGCCGTCCTCCTTCTCTGGACACCACCGCAGGATTTCGCCGACAGCGTGCCATGGCTCATTTGGGGCGCGACGCTGCTCTTCATGCTCCAGGGACCCGTGATGCGCTGGGTCGTGGGTCATGCGCCACACATCGCCGATGGTCAGGAGTTGCCGCCGCCACGGAGCGGGTTCCTGATCTACCAGTTTCTCGTCGCAGTCTACGGCGGCTACTTCGGCGCCGGCGCCGGCATCCTGATGTTGGCAGCACTCGGCATGATGGGGCTCACGAACATCCACACGATGAACGGGCTCAAGAACTGGGGCGGACTGAACATCAATGTCGTCGCCGTGCTCATCTTCGCGGCGAGCGGCATCGTGAACTGGCCCGTTGCGCTGACGATGGCCATTGGCGCCGCGCTGGGCGGCATCGTCGGCGCCCGCATGGCGCAGCGCGTCGGCCAGCAGTGGGTACGGCGGGCGATCATTGCCATCGGCATCGGCGCGGGGGCGTGGACGATCTATCGGTAGAGAAACAGCAGAGAGAAAGCAGAGAAAAAGCAGAGAAAAAGCAGAGCGAGCAGGATCCCTCTGCTTTTTCTCTGCTTTTTCTCTGCTTTCTCTCTGCTTTCTCTCTGTCGTTTCTCCGTTGTCTCTCTGCCCCTAGGGTTTCACTCTCTTCCCCCACACCGGTGCCGGCGGCTCGTGCATCGCCCGCTGCACTGGCTTCGCCGCGAGCTGTCTGAGCGCCTCCTGCACGGCGCGCTCGAGCTGCGGGTCGCGCCCGGCGGCCACGTCCTTGGGCCAGTTCTCGACGTCGATGTCCGGCGCGGTCCCGACGTTCTCCACATCCCACTGGTTGTCGCGGCGGAAGAAGCCGCCGCGCGGCGCGATCATCGAGCCGCCGTCGATGAACGGCGGCGTGTCGGCGGTGTGCACGAGTCCGCCCCAGGTCCGCTTGCCCACCAGCGTGCCGATCTTCCGATGCTTGAACATCCACGGCATCAGGTCGCCGCCCGAGCCGGCCTGTTCGTTCACGATCATCACCTTCGGCCCCCAGATCCCCGCCGACGGCGACGTGAACGGCACACGATCGCCGGCGACGTTGTTGAAGTAGCCGTCGAAGTCGCGCTGCAGGACGTCGATGATGTAGTCCGCCGCCGAGCCGCCGCCGTTGAAGCGCTCGTCAATGATCGCCCCCTGGCGGTCCTGCTGCGCGAAATAGTAGCGGTTGAAGCTCGTGTAGCCAGGCTGGCCGGTGTTCGGCAGATGCACGTACGCGAGCTTGCCGCCCGACAGCGAATCCACCACGTGTCGGTTGTGCTCCACCCACGCCCGCGAGCGCAATCCCTGATCGCTCGTCACCGGGATCACCGTCACCTTGCGCGCGCCCTCCGCGACGGGCTTGTCGTTGACCAGCAGCACCGTCTGCCGGTTGGCCGTGCCGTCGAGGAGACGGTACAGGTTGTCCGGCGTGCGCAGTTCCTCGCCGTTGACGGCGATGAGGTAATCGCCGACGCGTACGTCCACGCCCGGGACGGCAAGCGGGGCGCGCAGTTCCGTGTTCCAGCTCTCGTTGTCGTAGATGCGCGTGATGCGATAGCGACCCTGCTCGATGGCGAAATCCGCGCCCAGTTGTCCACCGATCGGCGTCGGCACGGCGGGCATGTCGCCACCGCGCACGTACGAATGGCCGATGGCAATCTCGGCGCCCATCTGGTCGAGCAGATAGTTCAGATCGCTACGGTGATTCACGAACGGGAGCAGGGCACCGTACATCGTCTTCATCTTCGGCCAGTCGGCGCCATGCATGTTGGGCACGTACAGATAGTCGCGCTGGTTGCGCCACCCTTCGTTGAAGATCTGCTCGAATTCGAGCCTCGGATCGATCCACGCGCGCAGCGAGGCGTTGATGCGCCCTGCCCCCGCCTGCGGCGGCGCGCCCGTCGCGTCCACGATGAAGAGCGACGGCGCCGGTGGTGTGCCGGCAAGCACAACAACGCCGCCGCCCAGGCCGCCCGCGCGATACAGCAGCTTGTGCCCGTCGGCGCTGAGGTCGAAATCGACCATGCTGCTGACGAAGACGCTCGCCCGTCGGTCTCGCAGTTGGTAGCGATGCAGCGTCTGGCCGCCCATCGCCGGCCCCGTGCCGGTGGCGGGAATCGCTTCGCTCAGGAAGACCGTGCCGGCCGCGCCGGCTTGCAGTTTGGTGTACGGACGCGTGGCCACACCCGGTACGCTGATGATGCGCGACGCGAGACCGTCGAATTCAATGCTCACCGACACTGGGGCGCGCGGCGGTGCCGCGGTTGCCGCATCCGCGCCAGTCTCGCCGCGGGGCCGGGCGCCGGGCGCAGCATTCGCCGGCGCCGCCGGCACGCCCGTCTCCTCGTCGCTCTCCGGCAGGAGCGGCGTCGGCTCCCCTGTCGCGAGAATCGCGAAGTAGAGTCCGTAGGTCGTCTCGAACGGGTAGTTGGTCATGTCGAGCCACTGCGACTTCAGGCCGAAGTCGGTGGACGCGAGGAACCAGAGGTACT
>JAKAJN010000149.1 GCA_021813725.1 bacterium
GCGACATTCCCCTCCTCTTCGAAGCCGGGCTGGGCGGCACAGTCGACGGCGTCGTGCTGGTGGACGCGCCCGCTGCGCTCCGGCGCGAGCGCCTGCTGCGGGAGCGCGGACTGTCGCCGGCGCAGGCCGACGCGATGATCGCCGCCCAGTGGCCGAGTGAGCGGAAACGTCCGCTGGCGGACTGGATCATTGACAACACCGGCTCCTTCGCCGACCTCGAAGCGCGCGCGCACGGTGTGTTTGACACCCTCGCGGCGCGCGCCCGCTCGGCTTGAACCCGCCGTCGGCAAACGGTAGAATTCGCGTACACCTCAGACACACCTGGAGCGGTCCGTGTCCTCGATTCCTGCCGACCTGCGTTATACCAACGATCACGAATACCTGAAGCCCACCAGCGATCCCTCGGTCGTCTTCGTGGGCGTCACCGACTACGCCCAGGGCGAACTGGGTGACGTCGTCTACCTCGACCTGCCCAAGCCCGGCGCGAAGTTCGGCGCACACGATTCGTTCGGCACGATCGAGGCCGTCAAGGCCGTGTCCGACATCTACACGCCCGTCGCGGGCGAGGTGCTCGAAGTCAACGCGCGCCTCGAAGGCGAGCCCTCGCTGGTGAACAGTGATCCCTACGGCGATGGCTGGATGATCAAGCTGAAGATCAACGCCGCCGACGCCGCCGGGCTGATGGATGCGGCCGCGTACGAGAAGCATCTGGCGGCCGGAGGAAGTGGGCATTAGCAGAGAAACAACAGAGATGCCACAGAGGTCCGGAGCGCTCGCTCCGGACCTCCGTCGTCTCTAACCTATCTTTCTGCTTTCTTTCTGCTTTCTTTCTGCTTTCTCTCTGCTTTCTCTCTGTTTCTTCTCTCTCACGCTCTTTCGTATAACTCCACGCTCGGACAACTGCACACCAGGTTCCGGTCGCCGAAGGCGTTGTCCACGCGCGAGACCGCCGGCCAGAACTTGCGCTCGCGGACCCACGGCAACGGGAACGCCGCCGCCTCGCGCGAGTAGGGGTGCGTCCAGACGTCGCCGGCGCACTGTGTCATCGTGTGCGGCGCATTCACTAGCGGGTTGTCGTTGCGCGGCAGCGCGCCCGACTCCACGAGTGCCACTTCGGCGCGGATGGCGAGCAACGCGTCCACGAAGCGATCGAGCTCGGCCTTCGGTTCGCTCTCCGTCGGCTCGATCATCAACGTGTCGTGCACGGGGAACGAGATCGTCGGCGCGTGGAACCCGTAGTCCATCAGGCGCTTGCCGATGTCCTCGGCGCTCACCCCCGCCGACGCCTTGAATGCACGCGGATCCACGATGCATTCGTGCGCGATCGTCCCGTTCTTCCCCTTGTACAGCACGGGGTACTCGGCGTCGAGCCGCTTGGCCACGTAGTTCGCGTTCAGGATCGCGATCTTCGTGCTCTGCGTCAGCCCCTCGGCGCCGAGGAGCATGATGTACATCATCGAAATCGGCACGACGCTGGCACTCCCCCACGGCGCCGAGGCCACGGCACCGATCGCCTGCGCGCCGCCCGTCGTGACCACGGTGTGCCCCGGCAGGAACGGCGTGAGGTGCTTCGCCACGCCGATCGGTCCCACGCCCGGTCCGCCGCCGCCGTGCGGAATGGCGAACGTCTTGTGCAGGTTCAGGTGGCAGACGTCCGCCCCGATGTCGCCCGGACGGCACAGGCCGACCATCGCGTTCATGTTGGCGCCGTCCAGGTACACCTGGCCGCCGTACTGGTGCATGATCTTCGTGATCTCGGTGATGGCCTCCTCGAAGACGCCGTGCGTCGACGGGTAGGTCACCATCAGCGCCGCCAGGTTGGCGGCGTGCTGCTCGGCCTTCGCCTTGAGGTCGGCCACGTCAATGTTGCCGTTCGGGTCGGTCTTCACGACCACCACGTCCATTCCCGCCATCACCGCACTGGCCGGGTTGGTGCCATGCGCCGACTGCGGGATGAGACAGATCGTGCGGTGCCCCTCGCCACGCGCCTGATGGTACGCCCGGATCACCAACAGTCCGGTGTACTCGCCTTGCGATCCGGCGTTGGGCTGCAGCGACACGGCGTCGAAGCCGGTGATCTCGGCCAGCGCCCCTTCGAGCCGGTCGAAAAGCGCGCGGTAGCCCTTTGCCTGCGCCGGCGGCGCAAACGGATGGATGTTGCCGATCTCAGGCCACGTCACCGGGAACATTTCGATCGCGGCGTTCAGCTTCATCGTGCACGATCCCAGCGAGATCATCGAGTGCACGAGCGACAGATCCTTGGCTTCGAGCGACCGCACGTAGCGCTGGAAATCGGTCTCCGAGCGATGCGTGTGGAAGACGGCGTGCGTCAGGAAGGCGCTGGTGCGCGCGAAGCGCTCGTCGAAGCGCGGATCCACGCCCTTCGCCGTGGCGTCCACCGCATCGGCGGTGCCGCCAAAGATCACCAGCAGGTCGCCGAGGTCGGCGGCGGTGGTCGTTTCACCCATCGAGACGCCAATGGTGCCGTCGGCGAAGTAGCGCAGGTTGATCTGCCGCCGCTCGGCCGCCTGGCGCACGGCGGCCGCACCGCCCTTCGGCGAAACGCGGACGGTGTCGAAGAAGACGTCGTGCAGCACCGAATGGCCGAGGGAGCGCGCCGCCGCGGCGAAGGTCTCCGCGAGGTGATGCACCCGCTTGGCGATGCGCACGAGGCCATCGGGCCCGTGGAAGACCGCATACATCCCGCTCATCACGGCGAGCAGCACCTGCGCCGTGCAGATGTTGCTCGTCGCCTTCTCTCGGCGGATGTGCTGCTCGCGCGTGCCGAGCGCCATGCGCATGGCCGTGTGTCCGTTCGCATCGCGGGAGACGCCGATGATGCGTCCCGGCATCAGACGCTTCAGTTCATCCCTGGTGGTCAGGAAGGCCGCGTGCGGGCCACCGTAGCCGAAGGGCACGCCAAACCGCTGCGCATTTCCGACCGCGATGTCGGCGCCCCACTCGCCCGGCGGGGCCAGGAGCGTCAGCGCCAGCAGGTCGGTGGCGACCACAACGAGCGCGCCCGCCGCGTGCACGCGATCGCAGAGCGCACGATAGTCCTCGACCGCACCGAACGTATTCGGGTACTGGATCAACACGCCGCACACGCTGGCATCAAGCGCAAACTGCGCCGCCGGCTGCACGCGGACGGTGATGCCGCGCGCCGCGCCGCGCGTCTTGACGACGTCAATCGTCTGCGGATGGCAGTCGTCCGCCACGAGGAAGACGTCGCGCCCGTTCTTCGCCGCGTGCGCCATCTGCATCGCTTCGGCGGACGCAGTGCCCTCGTCGAGGAGCGACGCGCTGGCCAGCGGAAGGCCGGTGAGATCAACCGCGGTCGTCTGGAAGTTCAGCAGCGCTTCCAGTCGTCCCTGCGCGATTTCCGCCTGATAGGGTGTGTACGCCGTGTACCAGCCCGGATTTTCGAGGATGTTGCGCTGGATGACGGCGGGGACGTGCGTCCCGTAGTAACCTTGGCCGATGAAGCTGCGCCAGACCTGATTGGGCGAGACCATCGCCTTGAACGCCACGAGCGCTTCTTGTTCGGAGAGCGCCGACGGGAGGTTGAGCGGGCGGGGGAACCGAATGTTGGCCGGGACCGTCGCGTCGATCAGGGCATCGAGCGACGGAAACCCGAGGATCTTCAGCATGGCCTCAACGTCGGCATCCGACGGGCCAAGATGCCGGGGCGTGAAGACGTCCGGCAGCGGAATGGAAGTCGAAGTCACGGTGCGCGCATCTCCAGTGCGGCGCGCCTGCGGCGCCCCCGACGCGGGTGCGGTGCGGCGCGCGACGTTCATAAAACTAACGAGGCGTCCGCTTCGTTGGGATTCTGCAGGCGCGAGGGAAATCCTGAGCGAATGCCGGGTCGCCCACCACACTCTGTTCTCGTCCTTCGCACCCAGTAAGTTTCGCTCGCACCCATCGGAGGCCGCCATGTCCGCCCGTCAGGAAGCCACGCGCGTCGGCATCAGCTTTGGCTCGGCGCTCGCCATCGCCATCTCCTGGAGCGTCAACAAGTCAATTCTCTGGGCCATCCTGCATGGCGCGCTGTCGTGGCTCTACGTCATCTACTACGCACTGAATCGCTGACGTGATGCGCTGGCGACTGCTCGACACCGGCGCGCGCGACGGCGCGTGGAACATGGCCGTCGACGTCGCCCTGATGGCCCGCGCCCGGCGCACGGACGAATCGGTCTTCCGCGTTTACGCGTGGGACCGACCGACGCTGTCGTTCGGCCGGCACGAGGCGGCATGCGCGCACTACGACGTTGCGGCCATCCGTGAGGCCGGCGTCGCCACCGTGCGCCGACCCACTGGCGGCCGGGCGCTGCTGCATCACCGCGAGGTCACGTACTCGATCACCGCGCCTATGGACGCCGGCGTTCCGCTCGGCGCGAGCGTGCGCCGCTTCAACCAGATGCTGCTGCGCGCGCTGCGCCAGCTCGGCGTCCCCGCTGTGGAAGCGTCCGAAACGCACGAAATGCGACCGGAGGGCGCCGCCTGCTTCGCCCTCCCCAGCGCGGGCGAGCTGTCGCTCGCCGGCCGCAAGCTGGTGGGGAGCGCGCAGGTGCGTCAGGATGGCGCGCTGCTTCAGCACGGTTCCATTCTGCTTGATGACGATCAGGGACGGATCGCCGGCTTTACCATTGGGGCCTACGTTTCCGCCGCACCGGCCGCGTCGCTCCGCACGGAACTCGGCGCGGCCGCCAGCTACGAGACCGTGCGCGACGCCCTCTTCGCCGTCATCGGTGCGGAGGCTGGTGCCCTTTCGCCGGAGGCGCTCGTCATCCCGCCGGAGTCGGCGCTGAGCGACGCGGACGCCCTCGACGACGCTCTCGCGCAGTTCCGCGATCCCGCGTGGACGTGGCGCCGTTGACCGTTCATCCCTAACGTTTCTCGCCGTGACCCACCCTGCCCTGCGCCGCCTGGCGCTTCTCCTGTTCGCCGCATCTGCGATCGCGTGTCGCAGCCGCGACCTCGGGCCGACGGGCGGCGTCCTCGTGGTCTCGGCGGGCGCCGACGCGGAAACGCTCTTCCCTCCGCTGGCTGTTGGCAGTCAGGGACGCGCCGTCACCGAACTGCTGTATGACAAGCTTGCCGACATCGGACCAGGGCTGAACACGATCGGCGACGTGGGCTTTGTGCCCCGACTGGCGCGTTCGTGGGAGTGGTCGGCCGACTCGCTCACCGTCACGTTCCACCTCGACCCACGCGCCCGCTGGCACGACGGACGGCCGGTCACGTCGGCCGACGTGCAGTATGCCTTTCGCGTCTGGACCGACAGTGCGGTCGGCGCCGTGCAGCGCGTGGCGCTGGCCAGCATCGATTCGATCTCCGCCCCTGACGCACAGACGGCGCGCGTGCACTTTCACGAGCGCACCCCGGAGCAGTTCTACGCCTTCGTCTACACGCTCATCCCACTCCCGGCGCACCTGCTCTCGGCCATTGCCGACACCGCGCTGCATGACGCGTCCGCCGTCCGTGCGCCGGTGGGCAGTGGACCGTTCCGGTTCGTGTCGTGGACGCCACGCGCGAGACTCGAGCTCGCCGCAAACGGCGCCTACTACGCCGGTCGTCCGCGTGTGGACGGAGTGGTCTTCATCGTCGCCGCGCAGGGCGCGACCGTCGCGGCGCGACTCCTCGCCGGCGAGGCGGATTTCCTCGAACAGCTCTCGCCACCTGACTTTGCGCAGTTCCCCGCCGACGGCTCGGTCCGCGCCCAAGCGTACGGCGGGTTCGACTACGCCTTCGTGCAGTTCAACGTCCGCGATGCACGCGCCGCGGACCGTCCGCACGCGCTC
>JAKAJN010000029.1 GCA_021813725.1 bacterium
GAATCGCCCAGGCTCCGAGCGCGTAGGTGCGCGCGCGGTGCAGCTCATCCGCCCCCACGGGCGTGCGGCGCACGCGTTCGATTTCGGCGAGCAGGCCGCGGCGCGCCTCGTCCTCCTTGCCGGGTGACGTGGCGATGTACGCGGCAAAGAGGCCGGCGCGCGGGCGCACGATCGGCATCGCGCTGACCGTGTAGGCGAGCGACCGGCGATCGCGCAACGCCTCGAAGAAGCGCCCGCCGAGCCCGCTCGCGACGCCACCGAGCAGCCCGGCGGCGAGGCGCCGCGGATCGTCGCGCGCCGGGCCGGGAAAGGTGAGCACCAGCGCGGTCTGCGCCTTGTCGCGCTGTTCCGACGACTCGCGCGGCGAAGTGGGCCACGCCGGCGCATCCACCGCACGCCGCGGCGCGGGCCGGAGCGCCGCAAACGCGCCCGCCGCCATCTCGGCCAACCGCTCGGGCGCGGCATCGCCGACGACCACGATCACCTGATCGCCCGCCGCCACCACCGTGTCGTGCCAACCGCGCAGGTCGCCAGGCGCAAGCGTGTCGAGCGTCGGTTCGGTGCCAAGCGAGACCCGCGCGTACGGGTGGCTCCCCCACGCCGCACGTGCGGCAAGATGCATGGGATACCGGAACATGTCGTCGCGCAGCTGGGCGAGCTGCGATTTGGCCACGACGCGCTCCGACTCCACCGCCTCGTCGGGCATCGTCGGCGTCTGGACCACGTCGCCGAGGAGCGTCAGGGCTTCGTCGAGCTGGCCGACAGGCACCGAGAGCGTCCAGTGCATCGTCTCCGCGCCCGCGCCGCTGGAGAGCGCCGCGCCAAGACGTTCGCTGGCTTCGGCGATCTGCACGCTCGTGCGACGCTGCGTCCCCTTCAGCGAGGCGCGGGCCGCGAGTACGGATACGCCTTGTAACGTTGTCGGTTCGACGTCGGCACCGGCACACACGAAGACACCGGCATAGGCGATCGGCGCGCGCGGCGTGCACCGGACCAGCACGGGCACCCCGCGTTCGGTCCGGAAGACCTGCACGCCACCGCGTTCCTCCTCGAAGCGCGCTGGCGCGGCCGTTCGGCGAAGCGGCGCAACCTCGGGAGTCGGCGGCAGTGGGGCAGAAGTCGCTGCGTCGAGTGCGGCGCGCAGTTCAACGGCCCCCGGCGCCACGACGGCCGATCCGACGGGGCGGTAGACCACCACGGCCGCCGCGTCGGGGTCGAGCACGCGGCGCGCGACGTCGGCCACGTCGGCCGCGCTGGTGCGCTGCATCGCCGTGAAGTACTCGGCCCCGCGCTCCCAGCCGCCCACCGCCTCCCACGCCGCGAGGTAGTTGGCGCGCCCCTCGGCGGACTCGAGGCGCCGCAGCCACTGCGCCTCGTGACCCGTGCGGACGCGCTGCACCTCCTCGTCGGTCACCTCGCCCGCGCGCACCCGCGCCAACTGGTTCCAGACGGCGCCAGCGCACGCGAGGGCCTGGTTGGGTGCGGTATTCGCGTGCACGACGAAGACGCCCAGGTCGGAGGGCAGATACTGGTACGCCGTGACGGACGACGCCAGCTGCCGCTCGCGGACGGCGCGATAGAGGCGCGACGACCGGCCGGCCGCGAGCACGCTCGCTGCGACGTCGAGTCGCGGTGCATCCGGATGCGTGAGCGCCGGCGTACGCCAGCCGAGTGCCACCTCGGAACGCGTGATGTCGCCGCTCCACTCGCGTAGGCGGAAGTCGCGCCGCGGCGGCTCCTGCGGACCGCGGTCGCGCACCACGGGCCCCGCCGGCAGGGCGCCGTAGAGGCGCTCGACCTCGGCGAGGGCGGCGCGCGGATTCACGTCGCCGGCGATGGCCAGCACTGTGTTCGACGGCCGATAGTACCGGCGATAGAAGCCGTGCACCTGGTCGCGAGAGAGCGCGCGCAGTCCCGGTTCGCGCCCGATGCGCCAGCGTCGCATCCGATGACGGTCGTGGAGCAGATCGAACAGCGTCTCCGTGGCCACGGCGTGCGCACTGTCGGCCTTGCGCCTGGCTTCCTCGACGATCACCTCGATCTCACGGGCGAGTTCATCGGCATCGATCAGCGAGTTCGCGTAGGCATCCGCCTGAATCTCCAGGCCCGCCGAGAAGCCGGACGCCGGCAGCACCGTGTAGTAGCTCGTGTGGTCGTAGATGGTGCCCGCATTCAGGAACCCACCCTGCGCCTTCGTCTGGCGGGCAATCTCGCCGACGCCGCGCGAGGGGGTGCCCTTGAAGTACATATGCTCGAGCACATGCGCGATGCCGACGAGGTCGTCGGGCTCGTCGAAGTAGCCGGCCGAGACCCAGGTGACGATGGCCACCACCGGGACCCGGTCATCCGGGGCAATGAGGACGGTGAGGCCATTCGCGAGGCGGTGGCGGTGCACCCGCTCCGCCGGCAGCACGGCGTCGAAGAGCGCGCTCGCGCTCAGTGGACGATGCGCAGAAGACCGGCGTCGGCGCAGTCGCGCAAGAACGACTCCGCATCCGCGGCGGAGATCAACCGCCCCGTCAATGCGAAACCGCGCCGCGCCTCGCCCTGCATGAACTCGGCGACGGTGCGCATCACCGCGGCAGGAGTCGCGTCGCGCATCTGCTCGACGATCTCATCCCAGCTCCCCTCGAAGCGCCGGTCCTCGCCGACCTCGATGCGATGCACCTCCTCAGCCGGACGCTCGCCGGAGAGCTGGCTGAGCAGGGTCCCGAAGAGCTCGAGCTGATCGCGCGTCTCCCGCTCCTCCTGCTCGTTGAACTGCGTCTCCAGTTCCTCGAGCATCTCGTCCGTTGGATCGATGGTCGGGGCAAGCTCGGCCAGGCGGGCCTCCCACGGCTCGAACGACGGATCGCCGTCCGCCAGCCGAAGGTGCGACTTGCGCAGTTCGATGAGGCGCCAGATGCCCAGCTCGTCCCAGTGGTCCTCCGGCTTGGTCTGGTCGAGCTGATACAGGGCGGCCTCGTACTCGCTGCGATCATAGAGGAGATTGCCGAGGTAGATGCGCGCCTCCGTGTACCCCGGGTCGAGCTTCAGCGCGCGGCGCAGCGTCTCCACCGCCGCCTCGTCCTGGCCCAGCCGGTGCTGAGTGTAGCCCACCAGCGCCACGCCCTCGGCGCTGTCGGGCGTCTGACGCACCGCCACCTCGAAGTACTCGAGCGCCTCCGCAAATTCCTCGTCGCGGAACAGGGCGCGCCCGATCTGCTGCATCAGCTCGATGTCGTCTTCGTAGCCGAGTGCGCGCACGCGCGAGAAGATCCGCTTGGCCGCCTCGCGCTGACCGAAGCGGAGCAGGGTCTCGCCCAGCCCGGCGAGTCCGTCCTCGTGCTCGGGATCGAGCACCAACGCCTCTTCGAAGCTGCGACGCGCCCACGCGAATTCATCGCGCGCCAGACGGGCGTAGCCGAGACCGACGTGCAGTTCGACCGCGTTCGGATAGAGGGTGAGCCCTTCGTGCAGCGTGGACAGGGCGCCGTCGTAGTTTCCCTCGTTGTACTGCTGGTGCGCGCGTTCGTCGTACTCTTCGGAACTCAGGAACGAAGACGACATCGTTCGACTGACCTCCAGCGACGGGTGAGGGTTGACCGCAAGGTAACCGGGCGTGCGCGGAGCATTCAACGGGTCGAGGCCGGCAATCGTCAGCCCATCTCCCGCCGGGCGACGGCGATGCGGGCGGCGAGGGCGGCGTTGGCCTCGAGCAGGGCGAGGTTGGCGTGCCGCGAGGCCCCGCCGGTCGCCTGTTCGACGGCGGCGAGCAGGAACGGCGTCATGGCGGCGCCGGTGACTCCCGCGCGGCGCGCCTCCTCGAGCGCGCGCGAGACGGCCGACCCCACGACGTCCTCGTCGAGTGCCGCGCCGGCGGGAGGCGGCTGCACCACCAGCAGCGCGCCGGGGCGCCCGAGGGCCCGCTGCGCCGCAAAGGCGCGGGCGATCTCCGCGGGACTGTCGGTGGATGCGCTGAGGCGCAGTCCCGTGCGGCGCGTGAAGAACCCCGGAAACTCGTCAGTGCCAAACCCGATGACGGCAACTCCGTAGCTGTCGAGGCGTTCGAACGTCGCGGCCACGTCGAGAATGGACTTGGCGCCGGCGCAGACCGTGATCACCGGGGCCCGGGACAGCTCGAGGAGATCGGCGCTTTCGTCGAACGGCGGTTCGCGGTGCACGCCCCCGATGCCGCCCGTGGCGAAGACGTCGAGCCCGGCGACGGTACAGAGCGCGAGAGAGGCGGCGACGGTGGTGGCTCCGTCAAGCTGCCGCGTCGCGGCCCAGCCCAGGTCGCGCGCCGAGACCTTGGGGACGCCCTCACGGCGCAGGAAGCGTTCGAGCTCGTCACCCTCGAGTCCCACCGTGGGTTCGCCGCGGACCATCGCGAGCACGGCAGGAAGGGCGCCGTTCCCCTCGATCGCGGCGCACATCCGCTGATGCGCTTCGCGATTGGCCGGCTCCGGCAGTCCCTGGGCGAACACCGAGCTCTCCAGGGCGACGACGGCGCGTCCGCGGCGCATCGCCGCGAGGCCGTGGCTCCAGCGGACGGCTATCGCCGCCACGCCCTCACCACTGCCTCGCCGATGCGCGCGATCACGGCATTCCCTTCGCTCTCCGCCCAGTAGCGACGGTCGGCATTGTCCTTGGTCAGGACGCACGTCGCAACACGCGCCGGAAGGTAGAACACACCGCAGTCCGTCCGCGCCTGATCCACGTCGCCGGTCTTGTGCGACAACCGGACGTTGTAGTTGAAGCGCGCCAGCTTCGAGTTGTCCTCGTTGTGGCGCAGGATCCAGAGCATCGTCGAGTCGGCGGCGGCACTGACCGCCCGGCCCTGCGCCATCAGGGCGAAGAGCGTGGCCATCTCGTTCGGGGTGGTCACGCCGAGCCCGTACTTGGCCGAGCTGTCGGGGGCAACGCTTGCGATGCGCGTCATCGATCCCGAGTGCACCTTGGTGTGCGGGAGGCCGAGCGCCTCCATCTTCTGCCAGACGCGGCGGATCTTGATGCGGTCGAGGACGAGGTTGGTCCCCGTGTTGTCGCTCAGCGTGCTCATCAGCCACGCCACGTCCCAGAGCCGGAGCGTGAGCGGCGTCCGCAGGAATTGCAGCTGGCCGGCCCCGCCGACCTTGTCGAGCTCCGTCAGCACCACCGGGTCGTCGAGCGACAGCTGCTTCTGCTCGGCGAGGTCGAACAGTGTGACGAGCACCGGCACCTTGATCAGCGACGCCGTCGGGAAGGTCTCGTCGCCGCGACGCTCGAGGTGCTCGCCCGTTTCGAGGTTGGTGATGCTGTAGCCGACGACGCCGCGATGCGCGTCGGCGATGGAGTCGATGACACGGCGCAACGCGGCGGTGTCGGCCCGTGCGTCGAGCGGCGGTGCCGGCGCCGCGACAACCGGTGTGCCGGCCGGGTTCGTCTGTGCATGCACCCGCATGCAGGCGCCGCCCAGTGCGGCGAGCACCAGGATCGCGACGCGACCGTCTGAGCGCCGCCGCGACACGCCGTGCCTAGGCGTCGTCGAACTCGTCGGCCTTCTTGGTGCCGACGTGCGTGCGTTCCCGCTCCTCGGGGTCGATGATGGCGAGGAGCTTGATGGTCTCACCCGCCCAGCAGTCGAACGTCTTGCCGGTCCCCTTCATGATGCGAATCTCATGCCCGTCCTCGAACTTGAGCACGAGCTTGGGATACTCGGCGTTGACAAACTGCTTGCGGAGTTTCTTGGGGGGAGTTGGCATGCGGCGAAGCTACGAACGACGCCGAGCCGCCGCAACCGGCGCGGCGGGGCGCTCCGCGGTCGTCAGGTGACGGTCGACGTGACGCCCTCGAAAGCGCGCCACGCACCGCTGCGGAGAATGTCGTCGATCTCCGCGACGACCTGTTCCAGCTCGGCGTCGCTCGTGTAGAAGTGCGGGGCTACGCGAATGCCGGCGCCGGGACGGAAGTCGATGACCACGTCGCGCGCCAGCAGGGCGCGCGCCACCTCGGCCGCGTGCGGCACGTCGAACGCGACGGTTCCGCCGCGCGCCGCCGGGTTGCGGGGCGCCGCCACCGTGAAGCCGCGCGCATCGGCCATCGCAATCAGCGCCGCCGTCTGGCGCATGGACTTGTGCCGGATCGCCTCGGTGCCAGCGCGGCGCACGAGGCGCGGCCCTTCGAGATTCGCGTAGAGCGCCGGGATGACCGGCGTGCCGCCAAGCCATCGCCTGGCGCCCGCGGCGTACGCCATCTCACCCTCAAACGCGAAGGGGCGCTGGTGCGCCTGCCAGCCCGTGAGGGCGGGTGCGCACTCCTGGCTGACCTCGGGTGCCACCCAGAGGAACGATCCCCCCGGCCCGCCGCATAGCCACTTCAGCACGCCGCCGGCGTAGAAGTCGCATCCGATGGCGCGCACGTCAACCGGCATCACTCCCGCCGCGTGGTAACCGTCGAGCGACACGAGCGCGCCCACCGCGTGCGCGTGCGCGCAGACGCGCTGCACGTCCACGATGGCCGCTGACCGGAAGAGGACATGCGAGATGGCGACCAGCCGCGTGCGTTCGGTGATCGCCGCGCATAGGCGATCCGCGTCCATGACGAGGCCATCGTCGCTCGGCACCGACGTGACGCGCGCGCCCAGGCGGGGCGCCATTTGCTCGATGGCATAGCGCACCGACGGAAAATCGAGCGCCGTCATCACGACTTCGTCGCGCGCCGGCGGATACTGCAGTGCCGAGAGGACCGACAGTTGCGACAGCGTCACCGTCGGAACCATCGCCACCTCACCGGGGTACGCGCCTATCAGCGGCGCCAGTTCATCACCGACGGCCACGGGCATCTCCCACCACCCCTCGGCCCACGCGCGGACGCCACGCGCCTCCCAGGCGTCCACATACTCCGCCAGCCGGTCCGGCACCGCGCGCGGCATCGCTCCGAGCGAGTTGCTGACGAGATAGGTGCAGCGCCCGAGAATCGGGAACTCGGAACGATACGACAGCAGCGGATCCACTACGCCTGCTTGCGCCGGAAGAGGAAGAGCACGGTGGCGACGACGAGCACGAGACCTACGGCTCGCCACTCCTCGACGGTGATGCTGGTGAGCATCCAGACGATGACGGCGCAGGTCAGGACGTGCACCGTCGGACCGAGCGGCAGGTTGAACGGCGTCGTTCCCTCGTTCTGGACGTGGCGACGCCGCAGTTCCCAGGCGGCGACGGCACACATCGCGTAGAGGAGCAGGGCCGAGAGGTTGGCGAGGACGGCCAGCGCCTCGAACTCGTTGACCACGGCCAGCGCGCAGACGGTCGCGGACTGCACGACGATGGCCAGCCACGGGGTGTGGAACCGGGGATGGACCGCGGCTATCGGTCGCGGCAGGAAGCCGTCGCGGGCAAATGCGTACAGCGCGCGCGGCATCGCCAGCGTCATGCCGGACATGTAGCCGAAGGTCGAGATGGCGGCACCGATGAGCAGGAGGAGGCGGCCGGGCGAACCCATCAGGCGGTCGGCGACGGCGGCCAGCGGTGCCGCCTTGGCGGCGGCGAGCGCGTCAACACCGAGCACGCCCTGCGCCACCAGCTGGATGGAGATGTACAGGACGGTCACGCCGATCATCGCAATGGCAATCGCGCGCGGCACCGTGCGCGACGGATTCTTCACCTCCCCCGACGGCACGAGCGCGCTCTCGATGCCCATGAAGGCGAAGAACAGCACCGTGGCCGTGCGGGCGAAGGTGCTCGCCGCCGGCGCATGCTCGGCCGAGAGGTTCGCCGGGGCGATGGCCATCGCCCCGACCGCCACGAGAATCAGGAGCGGCAGCAGCTTGGCGACGCTGACCAAGCCGATGAGTTGTGTCCCCTGTCGAACGCCGCGCAGGTTCACGCCGGCAAGAAAAGCGAAGCTCACCGCCAGGACGAGCGCCCGCGGCACGCCGGCGCTCAGCGCCGGAAAGAGGGTGCCGATGAAGCCGGCGTACGCGCTCGACACGGAGGCCATCGCCGTGGTACCCAGCAACCAGAGGAGCACGCCGCTCATGAATCCCGCGTACGGGCCGAAGACCAGCTCCACGTATGCATACGGTCCGCCCGTCATCGACACGCGGCTGCCGGCCTCGGCGAAGGTCAGCACGACGAGGCCGATGGCCACGGCGCAGATGACGTAGACCCAGGGGGCGGACGCACCCATCAGTTCGGTCACGACGCCCGGCAGACGGAAGATGCCGCCGCCCACGGTCGTGTTGAAGATCGCGGCGGCGAGCCCGAGCACGCCGATGGCGCGTGTGAGGCCGCGTTCGGCGTCGAGCGTGGAGGCGGCGTGTGTGGAGTCGCTCATCGGCGTCGTCGAGGGGTGACGGAGGGACCCGCGATGGTGTAACGTCGGTATAAGGTATCCGTCGACCCGTACCATCGCACCCTGCACCAAGGAGGTTACATGCGCTCACTTTGGCTCATGCTGGTCGTGGCTCTCGTTGCGATGTCCGTCCCGTCGCCCGCTCGTGCCCAGGGAACGACGGCGCTACGTGCCTCCGGCGCCCCGTTGGCCTCACAAACATCCGTTGGCGTGCAGAAGTCCGCGGCCGTGCCCGCCCCGCTCCCGACGCCACCGCGTGCCGACACTCGGCAGAACCGCGCGATGATGATCGTGGGAGGCGCCGCGCTGCTCACCGGCGCGGTGGTCGGTGGCGACGCCGGCACGCTCATCAGCGTGGGCGGCGCTGTGGTCTTCCTGTTCGGGCTCTACCAGTACTTGCACTAGCGCGTCTCGCCCGACCCCGGGCCAGACCGCCGTGACGTGACACCCCCACCCCGCCCCGGCATCCCGCCGCGCGTCGCGCTCGTGCTCGGCGGCGGCGGGCTCAAGGGCTTTGCGCACATCGGCGTCCTGCGCGCGCTGCGTGAGCGCAACATCCGCCCGGTCGTCGTCGCCGGCACGAGCGTCGGCGCACTGATTGCCGCCGCGTATGCGCGCGGTCTCACGGTCGAGGAGCTGGAGCGTCGCGCGCTGTCACTGCGCAAGCCGGACCTGTTCCGCATCGACCATTTGGGGATGGTGATGCGACGCATGCTGTCGCCGTCGCTCTATCTCGAGCGGCCGCTGCAGGAGATCGTCGAACAGCTCGCCCCCGAGGGGACGTTTCGCGACCTGCCGGTTCCGCTGCTGGTGAACACGGTGGACCTCGAGCGCGGCACGCAGGTGACGTGGGGCCTCCCCGGCCTGCAGGACGTGCGGGTGACCGATGCGGTGTACGCGTCGTGCGCACTGCCCGGATTCTTTCCCCCGCGCGTCATCGAGGGGCGCACCTGCGTGGACGGTGGAGTGATGGGCAACACCCCGGCAATCGTGGCGGCGCGCGACGTGGATGCGGTGATCGCCGTGGATGTCGGCAGCACCAGCCTGACGGCGGCCCGGCGCGTCCGCCAGAAGGGATTTGCCGCCATCTTCATGCGCTCGGTGCAGCTGATGACGCGCTCGCTGCAGCAGATGCAGCTCTCCGCCTGGCAGGGACCCCCGCTGCTGCTGATCCGGCCGCCTGTGTGGAAATACAACTGGTTCAGTTTCGTGCACGCACGCACGATGATTGACGCCGGATACGCCACGGCGTGCGAGGTGCTCGACGAGGTGCGCGACGAGTTGCACGGCGCCGGCGGGGTGTACCCGCTCCGGCAGGTCGAGGTGCGGGTGGACCGCGAGCGATGCACGGGATGCGGCATGTGCGCGAACCTCGCGCCCGACGTGATGCGCCTCGACGCCGCAGGCAAGGCCGTGCCGCTCCGCGACGCATTCGAGTGGTCGCGCGCCGATGGCGCGTTTGTCACCGAGTGTCCGGTGCAGGCCATCGTGGCGGAGGTGGTGGATGGCCACGGACAGCGGCACCGGACGATGGAGTTCACGATCGTCGGGGAGTAGGCACTCCAGCCCTCGCAACGAGCGCGTCACCGGTCTATTATTCGAGTAGCCTGGGCGCCGCGTCGATTCCGGTGTCCAGTGGCTCAGGCCATCACCCCGCCCTCACGTCCCGCTGCGGGCGACAAGACCACCCGGCCATGGCACAATCCAACAGCTTCGGAAGCCGCGCGACGCTCACTGTCGACGGCAAGACGTACACCTACTATCGGCTCGATGCCGTCGCCGGCCTGCCCGGCAGCACGTCGCGCACCCTTCCCTTCTCGCTGCGCGTGCTGCTCGAGAACCTGCTGCGCAATGAGGATGGTGCCTTCGTGAAGAAGGGCGACGTGGAAGCGCTCGCGACGTGGAATGTGAAGGCGCCCGTGGACAAGGAGATCGCCTTCCGTACCAGCCGCGTGCTGCTGCAGGACTTCACCGGCGTGCCGTGCGTGGTGGACCTCGCCGCAATGCGCGACGCGCTTGCGCAACTGGGGGGCGACCCGAAGAAGATCAATCCGCTGCAGCCGGTGGACTTGGTCATCGACCATTCGGTCCAGATTGACGAGTACGGGACGGACGCGGCGTTCCTGATCAACGTGAACCTCGAGTACGAGCGGAACTTCGAGCGCTACCAGTTCCTGCGCTGGGGACAGACGGCGCTCAAGAACTTCCGCGCGGTGCCGCCCGGCACGGGGATCTGCCATCAGGTGAACCTGGAGTATCTCGGACAGGTCGTCTTCGTGGGGAAACAGACGGGAGACGGGGGACGGGAGACGGGAGAGCTGGTCGCGTATTGCGATTCGCTCGTCGGCACCGATTCGCACACCACGATGATCAACGGCCTCGGCGTGCTGGGATGGGGCGTGGGGGGCATCGAAGCCGAGGCGGCGATGCTGGGCCAGCCCGTGTCGATGCTGATTCCCGAAGTGATCGGGTTCAAGCTGATCGGCAAGCTGCCAGCCGGTGCCACGGCGACCGATCTCGTGCTCACCTGCACCGAGATGCTTCGCAAGAAGAAGGTCGTCGGCAAGTTCGTGGAGTATTTCGGCGACGGCCTCGCCGCGCTTTCGCTTGCGGACCGCGCGACGATCGCCAACATGGCGCCGGAATACGGCGCGACGATGGGCTTCTTCCCGGTGGACGACGAGACGCTCAAGTACCTGCGGCTCTCGGGGCGCGACGAGCACCATGTGAAGCTCGTCGAGGCGTACTGCAAGGCGCAGGGGCTGTTCCGCGAGGCGGGCGCCCCCGACCCGGTCTACACGGACACGCTCGAGCTCGACCTGTCGACCGTGGTGCCGTCGCTCGCCGGCCCCAAGCGTCCGCAGGACCGCATCCCGCTGACGCAGATGAAGCCAGCCTACGCGGCGGCATTGCAGGCGCACACGCAGCAAATGGCGGAGGCCGCCGCAAAGAAGAGCCAGCCTGCGCCGGTGGCGGTGCCGCAGCACCTCGCGCATCGCGGCCGGGAATTCGACCTCGTCGACGGCGCGGTCGTCATCGCCGCGATCACGAGCTGCACGAACACGTCCAACCCCAGCGTGATGCTCGCGGCCGGACTGGTGGCGCAGAAGGCCGTGGCCCGGGGCCTCACGAGCAAGCCGTGGGTGAAGACCTCGCTCGCCCCAGGCTCGAAGGTCGCCAAGGACTATTTCGACAAGGCGGGCGTGCAGCCGGCGCTCGACGCCCTCGGGTTCCAGATCGCTGGCTACGGCTGCACCACGTGCATCGGCAACTCCGGCCCGCTCCCCGAGGCGATCAGCAAGGGGATCGACGACGGCAAGCTGACGGTGGCCGCGGTGCTCAGCGGGAACCGCAACTTCGAGGGGCGCGTGAACCCGCAGACGCGCTTCAACTACCTCGCCTCGCCGCCGCTGGTGGTGGCGTACGCGCTCGCCGGTCGCGTGGACATCGACTTCGAGTCGGAGCCGATCGGCACGGGCACGGACAGGAAGCCGGTCTTCCTGCGCGAGATTTGGCCGACGCCGAAGGAAGTCGAGGACGTCGTCCTCTCGAGCGTGAAGCGCGAGTACTTCGTCAAGCAGTACGGCGATGTCTTCGGCGGTGACGAACAGTGGAAGGCGATTCCGGTCCCGACGGGCGATCGGTACGCGTGGGACGACAAGTCCACGTACGTGAAGCACCCGCCGTACTTCGAGGGGATGACGATGACGCCGCCCGGCGTACCGCCCATCGCCGGGGCGCGCGTGCTGGGCATGTTCGCCGATTCGATCACGACGGATCACATCTCGCCGGCCGGATCGATTGCCGAGAAGTCGCCGGCCGGGGTATGGCTCAAGTCGCTTGGCGTCGAGAAGAAGGAGTTCAACTCGTACGGCGCGCGGCGCGGCAACCACGAGGTGATGATGCGCGGCACGTTCGCCAACATCCGCCTCAAGAACGAGCTGACCCCGGGGATGGAAGGGTGGTGGACGCGCACGGCGCCCGAGGCGGAGCCCACGTCCTTCTTCGAGGCGAGCGCGGCCTATCGGCAGGCAGGCACACCGCTCGTCATCGTCGCCGGCAAGGAGTATGGCACCGGGTCGTCGCGTGATTGGGCGGCGAAGGGGACGATGCTCCTCGGTGTGCGCGCCGTGATCGCCGAGTCGTTCGAGCGCATCCATCGCTCGAACCTCGTGGGGATGGGCGTCCTCCCGCTCGAGTTCGTGAACGGGGAGACGCGTCAGTCGCTGGGGCTCACCGGCTTCGAGACGATCACCATCGAGGGGATGAGCGATGCCATGACGCCGCGTGCCACACTCACGGTCAACGCGGACGGCAAGGCGTTCCAGGTGCGCAGCCGCATTGATACGCCGGAAGAGATGAACTACTACCGGAACGGCGGGATCTTGCCGTACGTGTTGAGGAACCTGGCGAAGTAGAGAAACAGCAGAGAAACAACCGAGAGACAACAGACGAACACCAGAGGGGCCGGCGAGATTCGCCGGCCCCTCGTTCATATTGGCGTGCGCGACCGCCGGCGGTTCGCTACGGGCTGATCGTCAGCGCGTAGTTCGTGACCGCCCCCGGCGACCACACGTCGCCCCTGGTCGAGCAGCCCTCCACCTCGACGGTGGCATACTGATCGACCGCGGACGTGTAGGTCATGACCTTGGGATTCGTTTCGGGACCCTTGTCGAGCACGCTGGCAACGATCTTCCCTCCGACCCACAGCACGGAACAGGCATTGACGCCCGTGCCGGAGTGCGCGGTGCTGAACGTGTACGTCTTGCCGGCGAGGAGCTTCGCCCGGTAGAGATCCAGGTAGAACGTCTTGCCGCGGAAGGCCGTGTAGGGTGACCAGTCCGGCACCGTCGCGCTGCAGTCTGAGGAGTCGACCTTGCCCGCGATCGTCTGCCCCGAGACGACCGCGAGATTCTCGCAGCCGCTACGCGCGGCGAGCGATGACGTGGACGTCGTGATGGTGTAGCTGCCCGTCGTCGTGCTGTCGGCGCCGGTCACGAACAGGCGCCACGTCCCGGCCGGCACGAGTGTCGACAGGGTACTGCCGATCTGCGCGCTCGAGTACGCGACGAGTCCCTGCGAGACGAGTCCGAAGGGGCCCTTGATGGCCCCCGCGACTTCCACGTTTAGCACGGTCTGCTCGCTCGTCGTAACGGTGTAGTAGTCCGTGCGGCGCCCGCCATTCCCCGCTTCCACACAATCACCCGCGAGGAGTTGTCCGTTGAACGCCTGCGTGCCGGTACCGTCGAGCCCCACCGCCTGGCACGGATTGAAGGGCGGGTAGTACGGCGTCCAGATGGGCCGGCGGCGAAAGGAGTGCCAGTCCCGGCGTGCTCCACCCGGCACTGCGGTTTCACTCAGGGCCATGATTCGTGCCGCGGCGGCGCTTCTACCAAGTTCGGAGACGGCGACCTTGACGGTCCCGCTCGTCGAGTCGATGACAAAGCTGTCCTGCACCAGGATCCACCCGTCGTCGGTCAGCTGGGCAACCCGCAGTTCGCTCTGTGCGCCACCAGCGGGAAGCTTGGTCCGGTCGTACTTCAAGGTGAGTGCCACCGGCTGGCTGAACTTCGTGCCTTCGGGTCCGAACTCGAACGGCGTGCCGGTGCCGGTGCGCGAGTCGTTCACCGGGTCGGCCGCTGCGGCGACCGTGATCTTGACCTCGCTGCTCAGCGCGCCCGCGGGGATGGAGAGCGAGGCGAGGCCGCCACTGGCAGTCACCGTGCCGCCAGTCGAGCCGACGATGTTGGGGTCCTTCACGGGTTCGGGCGCGGCGGTATCGGACCCGCTGCAGGCAGCGGCAACAAGCAACACGAGAGGCAAGATCCTGACAGGGGGGCAGGTCATCGGGCGGTTCTCCTGAGGGTGGGACGAGACGCCGCAACATAGCGACGGGCGGTGGTCACAACCGACCCGTCGCCGTTCCCTGAACGTTCCCTCTCCCGTCCGCCCGTCGTCCGGGCGAAATTCACACCGGCCCCTCACCCAATCCGTGGCACACTTCAACACCGTCCCCCCACACGCCCCGCACGACGGCGCCCAGTTACACTTGCTCGGGGCGCTCGACCTGCTGCACGTGGATGACGCCGCCTCGCTGCTGACGCACCCCCGCCGCGTGGCGCTGCTCGCGGTACTGGCGCTCGAGAGCCCGCGCGGCTTCGTGCGACGCGACCGGTTGGTGGCGATGCTCTGGCCCGAGCACGACACCACGAACGCCCGCGGCGCCCTGCGCAAGGCGGTGCATGCAGTGCGCCGCTGCCTGGGCGACACTGCGGTGGTGGGACGCGGCGATGACGAACTGCGCCTCGACGCGACGCGCGTCTGGTGCGACGCGGTGGCGTTCGATGCGGCGCACGCCCAGGGCCGTCACGCCCGCGCGCTGGAGTTGTATCGTGGCCCGCTCCTCGATGCGTTTCACTCGGGGGCCGCCGAGTTCGGGCAGTGGCTCGACGCGGAGCGTGAAACGCGGCGCGAGGCGGCGGTCGCATCGGCGTGGGCGCTCGCCAGTCAGCTCGAGCAGGCGCAGGACCTGACGCGCGCGGCGCACTGGGCGCGTCGCGTGGCCCGGCTCGCCGGTTCCGACGAGCGCCGCGTGCGCGCGGCCATGGCCCTGCTCGCGCGCGCCGGCAACCGGGGCGACGCGCTGCGCATCTTCGACGATTTCGCGGCGTACCTGCGTCGCGAATTCGCCGTCGCGCCGTCGGCCGAGACGCAGGCGCTCGCCGACACGCTGCGCAACGCCTGAGCGGTCAGCGCGCGCCGTCGATCAAGCGGCGGACGCGCGCAACCTCGGCGCGCAGTGGTGCGTCCGCACCCGACCATAGCGCGTCGACGTTGGCCAGCCGGCGGCGCGCCGCGGCCGCATCGCGTGCCGCAGACCACTCGGCCAGCAGCAGCATCCCGCGGCCGATCGCCCCCATCGCCGCTTCGCGTGCGAAGATCCGCGTGGGTTGTACGGGCAGGGCGTCGAGCGAGCGTCCGAGCAACGCCAGTGCTCCGGTCGTGTCACCCGCCGTGGCGCGCAGGAGCGCCTCGCCAACGGCCGCTTCGGGGGTCGGCGGTGGTGCCTCCGGGCGCTGGCGTGCACGATCCATGTTCGCGAACACCGCGCGCGCTGCCGCCGTGTCGCCAGCCAACAGCGACGCCGCCGCCCGATTGAGTGGGCGCACGGGACCGCTCAGGCGCGCGATCGGCGCAAACCCGACGCACCGTTGGGCCTGCTCGAGCGGCTCCTCCAGGAGCGCGTACTCGAGTCCGGCCGGCCGCGACTCCGTGGGATGCTGTGCGTCGGCGAGCGCCGTGATCCGCTCGAGTGCGCCGCGCACGGCGTCGCTGCACAGACCGAGCGCCGCCGACACCGCAAAGCCGGCCCGTTCGCGCGACAGCTCCGGGGCCAGCGCAACGGGCGTGCCATCGGGGCCAGGCAGCCGGCGCGTGCGGAGCCCGCTGACCCGCTGCAGCAGGTCGGCGCCCTGCCTCGCGCGCCCGGCGACCACCGCGACCGGCACCAGGAAATCGCTTGCGTAGAGATTGCGCGTGCTCACCCCGCCTAGTGCTTCGTCGGCCAAGCGTGACACACCGGCAAAATCCCCCGCGCGCAGCAGCAGGCGGGACAGGTCGCGCGTCCACTGCGCACGCTGCTCGTCGTTGCCCGCCAGCCGCCGCGCCTGCTGCATCGCGTCGATGGCCGACAACCGCTCGGCACCGGCGACACGTACGTTTCCGGTCGCCTCCAGCAGTCCGGCTGTCAGCCCCCAGGGCGCCGCGCGATCGGGCGACTCACGTCGCCACTGGTCCACCAACTGCCCATAGGTTGCCTGCATCAGCTCGACGGCCCGGCGATGCTCCGGTCCGCGCGGCGGCAATGGAACTCGCATGCCAGACGGGTACGGGATGAAGAGCACCGTGTCGCCCGCGGCGACGGCTCGTCCCACAAACACGGCGCTGTCGGCGCCGCGTCCCGGTCGCACGCGTGCGTCATCGACAAACAGCATGCGCTGGAGGCGCGAGAAGATGTAGTCGCGCGCCACGTTGGGCGTCTCGCGCATCGCGCTGGCCAGCGCGCGCGTTCCCTCGCTCCAGTCGGAGCGGAAGGCATAGCCGGATGGCGATGCCGACGACGGCTGCACGAGGTTGTCTCGGGCGATCGCCTCGACCAAGCCGAGCAGGGCCCACGAGCGCACGTCTTCGCGGTTGGTGAGCGCGCGGAATCGTGGTGCGGCTTCCGCGTACCTGCCGGCCGCAAGCACCTGCCAGGCATCAGCCAACGCCGATTCGCCGCCGCGCAGCGAGTCGCGCGCACTCAGCGCCCTGCCGACCGCAACCCGTGGCTCCTCGGTCGGCGTGTCCGGAGATTCACCGAGTGTGGCCAGCATCGCGAGCAGGAGGTTGCCGCGCGCATCGAGCGACTCCGCGCGACTCGCTTGGCGCGCCATCTCGAGCGCCTCTGACGCCTGATCGTGCGCAAACAGGTACCGCGCCGAGTCGATGGCGGAGCGCGCTCGCGCGACGGGATTAGCCGCGGGAGCGCCTGCTGCTGCCGCGTCTTGCGACGGCCCCGGCGCCGCAGAAAGCATCGTGTCCTCTGTTACGGCCGGCACCGTGGTGCCCGACGGCACGGCGAGTGCCGGCGGCGGGGGCGCGGACGCGGCGGGCCCTCGCATCAGAGCTTGCTGGGCAACGAGTGCGACGAGCGCCACCACGGCCGTCGTTGCGAGCAGCGCAACTCGCCGCCGAGTCCATCGCGCATGGCTCCCCATCAGCAGTTCCGACAACGCCCTGGCATTCGACGGCCGCGTGGCGGCGGCCGACAGCGCGGCGGCGATGCCGCGCGACACGCGCTCAATGCGCGCCGACGTGACCCCCGGGTGCCGCGCCCGGATGCGTGCGGCGATGATGGCGGACGGGGCGCCGGGCTCCGGCGGCTCTCCAACGAGCATCTCGTGCAGCACGGCGGCCACCGCGAACAGGTCGCTGGTCGGGTGCGAACTCCCCTCGGGTGCCGCGTACCCTGATGCGCCCTCCTGCGTCAGCGACGGCGCGGCGCCGTCGTCTTCGACCGCCAGCGCGCGCGCGATGCCGAAGTCGGCGAGTACCGCGTGGCCTTCGGCGATGAGCACGTTGGCGGGCTTGATGTCGCGGTGCACGATGCCGCGCGCGTGGGCGAACGCCACGGCGCTGAGCACCTCACCGGCCAGCCGCATCGCATCTTCAAAGGCCAGTGGCGGCTCTTCCGACAGTCGCCGGCGGAGACTCTGCCCGCGCACGAACGGCGTGATGTAATAGAGAATGTCGCCGCGGCCGCCGGCGGTGAGCACTGGCAGGATGTGCGGGTGCTGCAACGCCACCGTCATCTCGATTTCGCGCTCGAAGCGTCGCAGGCTCTCCGCGGACACCAGTTCGGGCGGCAGGACCTTGACCACGACCTCGCGCTTCAGCGCGGCTTCGGTGGCCACGAACACGCGGCTCATGCCGCCGCCGCCCAGCTCGCGCTCCAGAGTGTAGCGGTCGCCGAGCAGCGCGGTGAGCGCGTCGAGAAACAGGTCAGGCATGGGGGGCGTTGGAACGGAGCGATTCAGTGCGGCGTCGCGACTCGGAGTGAATTTCCACAGGAGCACAGCACGCCGTCAACGGGCGAGCGCGCCATCGGGACAGCCGTTCCCGCGCCGTCGTCCAGCGCCTATGTTGGCGTCCATGAATCGCGCGACCGTGATCGTCAATCCTGCCTCCGGACGCGGCGCCGGCGCGCGGCGACTGCCGCGCCTTGTCGCGCGCTTCGCCGAGCACGGCATTACCGACATTCGCACGACGAACGCGCCGGGCGACGAGGCGCGCGTGGTCGCCGACGCGGTGCGCGACGGCGCCGAGACGATCGCGGTGGCGGGCGGCGACGGGACGTGGGGCAAGTGCGCGGTGGCGCTCGCGCAACTTGGCTCTCCGGCACGGATGGCATTTCTCGCGAGCGGCACGGGCAACGACTTCGCCAAGAATTTCCCGACTCCCGCGAGCGACCACGAGGCGATGGCGGCGCTCGTCGCGCGGGGCACGCGTGAACAACGCGTCGATCTTGGCAGCGTGGACGACCAGTGGTTTCTCAACGTCGCCGGCTTCGGCTTCGATGTCGCCGTAAACGCCGCCACGGTGGATCGCCGCGGCTGGCTGCGCGGGCAAACGGTGTACATCGCGGCCGCGCTGCGACTGTTGTTCCGCTATCGCGGCTTCGACGCGTGCGCCGATGTTTTCGGCGACGTGGTGCCCCGCCGGCGCATGATGCTGGTCATCTCCAACGGCAAGAATTTCGGCGGCGCCTTCCTGATCGCCCCCGCCGCGCAGGTGGACGACGGCGCACTGGACTTCGTGAGCGTCGGCGACATTCACGGCGTCGCCCGGGTACCGCTCTTCCTGCGCGCGCTACGCGGCGCGCATCTCGAGCATCCAGCCGTGGCGGCGGCGCGTGCCGCACACGCCACCCTGACCTTCGCGACACCCCCGGCGTTCGAACTCGATGGCGACCTGCATCAGGCGGCGTCGCACGTCGTTCGCGTCGGCACGATTCCGCGCGCCTTGCGCGTCCTGGTCGGCTAGGGCCGCGGCGGACTGACGGGCGGCTGCGTGAACCGTCGCTGCAGCCGTTTGAGCGATGAATCGCGCTGCTGAATGTCCCGGATCGCGCGGCGCTGCTGTTCGGGCGTCATCCGGTTCCAGCGGGCGCTCAACGTCTGCCGTTCCTGCGCCGACATGTTCAGCCAGATGCGCGACGGGAGCAGGAACGGGTTCTGCACATCGCCCGTCCACGACTCGGCGGCGGTCGGCCCCGAACCCGCGCCAGCCGCATTGACTGCCGCCTGCGCGGCCTTGGCGATGCTGTCGGCGAGCCGCGACCGGGGAAAGCGCGGCGACGTCGCGCCCGGCATCGGCGACGCGACCATGCCTTCCGGCAGGGCACGCCCGAGCATCCGGGCATCGGCGAACCAGAGCCGCGAGGTGTCGCCCGGGTCGACGTCAATCACATACTGCGAGGGTTGGTACAGCCGGCCAGCCTGTTCGACGCGGATGATGTGGCGTCCCGGCGGCACCTCGATGATCGCTGGCGTCGTGCCGGCGTTTTCCTTGCCGTCCACGAGCAGGCGAGGCGACCCGCCGCGCACCATCACCTCCACGTGGCCGTTCACCGGCGGCGCCGGCCGGGAGGGCGACGGTTGCAACGCCGGCCGCACCGGAAGCTCCGCCTGCGCCAGGGCGCGTTGTTGCGCCTCGGCGCGCTCGGCGCGGCGCTGCGCGTCGAGCGCGATCTTGCGCGTCTCCTCGAGTTCGCGCGCCAATCGCTCGGCGAGCGTGTCGGACGCGGGCAGCGGCGGTGGTGCCGGTATGCGTGCATTGCGCCACGCGTTCAGGCCTGCCGCCGCCAGCACCATCAGCAACACGGCGGCGATCGCGCCGCCAACCCACTGCCGGGTCCTTGGCGCGCCGCCTGCCGCACGTGCGCGTGCGGCGCGCGGCGCGGCGACGCGCGGTGCGACATCCACGGCGCCCTCCCCTGCCAGCGCGGCGACGAATGCCGACGTGGATGGGAAGCGATCGGTCGGCTCCTTCGCCATCGCGCGGCGGATCGCGGCACTGACGCGCGGTGGGAGTCCCCGTTTCACCGTATCGAGCGACGGCGGAGCCTCGTTCAGGTGCATCCGCAGCAGCTCCTGCATCGAGACGTCGCGGAACGGACGCACTCCACTCAGCATCTCGAAGGCCAGGACGCCGAGCGCGTATTGGTCGGCGCGCCCATCGGGCTTGTCCCCCCGCCACTGCTCCGGCGCCATGTACGCGGGCGAACCAACCACGCCAGTGTGCGACCCGGAGGTGGACGTGACGGCATCGCCCGTGAAAGCGCGGGCGATGCCGAAGTCCGCCACCATCGCGTGGCCGCCCTCCGAGAGCAGGATGTTGGCCGGCTTGATGTCGCGGTGCACAATCCCCTGGGCATGCGCGTAGTCGAGGGCGGCGGCCACCTCGCCCAGCAGTCGCATCGCCTCGCCGAACTCCAGGGCGCCGTGCTCGGCAATGCGCGACTCGATGCTTCCGCCGCGCACGAAGCGCATGGTGTAGTACGCGGCGCCATCGCCGTGACCGACGGCAAAGATCGGCACGATGCTCGGATGGTCGAGCCGCGCAGCGAGTCGCGCCTCGCGCTCGAAGCGCTCGAACGCTTCCGGGTTCAGGAGCGCATCGAACGCGAGCACCTTGAGGGCGACTTCGCGATCGAGGGCCACTTCCCGCGCCCGGAAGACGATACCCATGCCGCCGCGTCCAATCAGCGGGCCCAACTGGTACGCGGCACCGATCTGCGTTTGCAGGCGGGCGCGCAGCCGTTCCGTCCGTTCGGCGGCATTGCCGCCGCCGGTGATCACCGCGCCGCAGCGTCCGCACGAAGTCGTCAGGGCATCGAGCGTCGCGCCGCACTGCGGGCATGTGATCACGATGCCGGCCGGAGTCGTCTTCGCGTCGAACGAGTCAGGAGCGCCGGAGTGTTCGGTCATTGGGGAGGGACAGGCTGCATGCGAAGTACAGGTGCGAGGGGGACCCCGTTAGACGGGTGTGACTTTCTGCAGTGCCGCGCGGGCGCGTTCACGTTCACTCCACTCTGGTACCAACTCGCGCCCCGAAGCGATGCATCGTGAATCCGGCAACGCGCTCGCCGGCGGCCCCATTGGCAGCCACGCGGTGACACACTTCATTACCGCCTCATGGTCCTCGCGGGTCCATGCGGCAGGCGTCGCACCGGTGGGCGTCACCGGATGTCCTACGGCGGCTGCAGTCGCCACGCCGCCCATTCTACGCAGTGCCTCCGCCGCAGCGCGCGTCAGATGGCCCGTGCGCGCCTTGGCCGTCGCCTGCCTCGTGTCGCCGCGATACAGCGCGTGGACCGCCTGCTCCACCTCGCGAACCAACCGCTCCACCACCTCGTCGATCTGGTCCGCCATTCGCCGCCTCCGGTTGGCACGGGAACCGGGTTGCCCCTTACGGTGTCCATCCACTAGATAGGAAGGTCGTCCGGAACGTCGTCCTTCACCAGAGGAGTCCCCCCAGATGCCGCCCCGCATCCTCACGCTTGCCGTGCTGGCCATCGTCCTTGTCGCCGTCGGGGCGCGCCAGGCGATGGCGCAGGACGAGGGCCCCAAGGTCGGCGACCTCGCGCCCGACTTCACGTTGCCCGGCGCATCGAAAGCCGGAGTGATGGAGAAGGCGCTGCGTCTCGATGACTTTCGCGGCCAGACCGTCGTCATCTCGTTCTTTCCCAAGGCGCGATCCAAGGGTTGAACGATCCAACATGAGGCGTACCGGGATCAGTACGCCACGATTTTCAACTCCGGCAAGGGTGTCGTCCCCATCTCCATCAGTTCCGACGACGTCGAGGTGCAGGCCGCCTGGGCCAAGGAAGCCAACTTCCCGGTGCTATTCGCCAGCGACACGACTGGTGACGTCGCCGCCAAGTACGCGACTACCGGCAAGGGGATTGGTCCGCTCAAGAAGTTCTACCAGCGGGTGGTCTTCGTGATTGGCCCGGACGGGCGCATTACCCATATCTTCCGTCCGTTTTCCGCGCTGTCGCAGGACCAGTACGCGCAGCTTGATTCGGCGGTGGACGCGGTGGCGAAGGGCGGGCGGTAGCGCGACACGCGCCGGTCGCGCGTCGGGACGGGCAAGACGCATCAATTGAGCGTCAGGCGGGCGGGGCGGCGGGCGCAAAGGCGCCTGCCGCCCTTTCCACACGCCGACGTGACGGCAATCTGACGCGCGGGCCCCATATAGACTGGATGCGTCCGCCATCCCAATGGGGGACAGCGAGAGGTGTCTGTCAGTCGCCGACACGAGGTTTAGGGTGCATCCCGCTATGGCTGGGTCGTCAGTTCCTTCTGCCCGATCGGGGGCGGTCACCGTGCGCGACCTGTTCGCCGCCTCCCTGATCGCCGCCGACCCCACGTCGTTCACCGCCCGGGCCGTTCGCCTGCGGCTTCCCGCCGATCATCGGAACGCGCGCCCAATCTGGATCATCGCGCTCGGCAAGGCCGCATTCACGATGGCGCGCGCCGCGGTGCACGAATTGGAGGAGCGCAATGCGCTGATCGCCGGCGGGCTCATTGTCGGCGCGCACGAGCTCGACTCGCCGCACCCCGCCCTGCGCGTGGACACCGGTGACCATCCGCTTCCCGGGGAACGTTCGTTTGCCGCGGCGCAGGCGCTCGCGCAGCTCTGCGAAGCCATTCCCGGGGGTGATCGCGTCTTCGTTTTGCTCTCCGGAGGCGCGTCCAGTCTGGTCGCGGCCCCGGTGGACGGCGTTTCGTCGTCGGAACTCATCGCGCTGTGCGACACGTTGCTCGGGTCTGGCCTCGACATCGGTCGCGTGAACGCCATCCGCAAGCGGTTCTTGCGCTGGGGTGCCGGGCGGCTGGCCGCAGCGCTGGCGCCGTCGCGCATCGAGCTGATTGTGCTGTCGGACGTCATCGACAACAATCTCGAGCATATTGCGTCCGGACCCTGCGTGCCCGATGCAACCACGGCGATGGACGTGCGGTTGCTCTTGGACGATTCGGGGCTGACGGATCGGGTGCCGCCATCCCTGCTTCGCTACCTCGACGAGGTGATGCGCGGCGAGCGCCTCGAGACACCGAAGTCCGATTCACCCGCCTTCCTGTTCTCTGGGGTCGCTGCCGTCCAAGGGAACGGAGGCGTGCTCGACGCAGGCGCGCTGCGCGCACGGGTGCTCGGCTTTGAGCCCGTTGTCATCGTGAACGAACCCCTGATCGGCGAGGCGGCCTTGGCCGGCGAACGGGTCGCGGCGGCCGCCATGGCACTTCCGCGCGGCGGTGTCGCCTTCTGGGGCGGCGAAACCACTGTCACGATGTCACCCGGAACGGCCGCGGGCGGCCGTTGCCAGGAGATGATGCTCGCCGCGGCGGTGCAACTCGGCGACGCGGGACGCAGCGCAAGCGGCATCACCTTGCTAGGCGCGGGCACGGACGGACGCGACGGCCCGACCGACGCGGCCGGAGCGATCGTGGACGCCAACACCGTGGCGCGCATGGCAGAGGCCGGTGTCGACCCGGTGACGGCGTTGCGGCGGCACGACAGCTACGAAGCGCTCGATCGGGCGGGGGCGCTGCTCAAGACCGGCCTGACTGGCACGAATGTGGGCGACGTCGTCATCGCGGTGAGGATGTAGCGGAGCGAAGCGGCGACCTGGGATCCGGGGTCCGGATCCCAGGTCACTCCGCTGGTGGCGTTCCTCAGGGAGTCGGGTGAAATTCCCCCCATGCCGCCCGCCCCGTTCACTGTCGCACTCGTGCAGGATGGAGTCGCGCCTACGAAGGCGGAGACGCTCGAGCGAACCGTTGCGCACATCCGGTCGGCGCACGCGCGTGGCGCGCAAGTCGTCTGTCTGAAGGAGCTGTTTGACGCCCCGTACTTCTGCAAGAAGCTCGACGTCGAACGCTTCGATCTCGCCGAACCGATTCCAGGCCCCACGGTCGCGCGCCTGAGCGCCCTCGCCCGTGAACTCGAGCTCGTGCTGATCGTGCCGATGTACGAACGGCAGGCGGCTGGCGTGTACCGAAACTCGGCGGCCGTCATTGACGCGGACGGAATCGTGCAGGGCGTGTATCGCAAGATGCACATCCCGCACGATCCGCTCTTCGAGGAGAAGTACTACTTCGCACCGGGCGAATCGCACGATCCCGTCCAGCCGGTGGGGACGCGGGGGCCGGCCGGCGAAGCTGGCGGTTTCATGGTGTGGAAGACGCGTTACGCGACCATCGGCGTCCTCATCTGCTGGGATCAGTGGTATCCGGAGGCGGCGCGCATTACGGCGCTGCTGGGAGCCGACATCCTCTTCTATCCCACCGCGATCGGCTGGCATCCGGCGGAAAAGGCCGACTGGGGCGAGGCGCAGGTGAGCGCATGGCGCACCGCCCAGCGAGCGCACGCCATCGCCAACGGCGTCTTTGTGGCCGCCGCCAATCGCACGGGGTTCGAAGCGGAGGCAGGAACCGATGGCCTCGAGTTCTTCGGCCATTCGTTTGTGTACGATCCGTTTGGGCGACCGCTCGCCGAGGCGGGCGCCGCGGAGACAATCGTGATCGCCGAGTGCGACCCGCGCCGCATCGAGGAGACGCGCCGCAACTGGCCCTTCCTGCGCGACCGACGCATTGATGCCTACGGACCGATCCTGAACCGCTGGATCGGCCCCCGCGCCGACTGACGATGCCCCGTTTCCCCGCCGAGTGGGAGCCGCACGCCGCCACGTGGATTGCGTGGCCGCACCACGAGCCCGACTGGCCCGGCAAGTTCGAACCGATCCCCTGGGTCTATGCGGAGATCGCACGCGTGCTCGCCCCGTCCGAGCAGGTGGAGATCGTCTGCCACGACGAATCGGTGCTCGAGGACGCCGAGGCCTGTCTCGCGGCGCATCACGTGTCAGGCCGCGTGCGCCTGCACCATCGGCCCACGGATCGCGTCTGGCTCCGCGACAGCGCGCCGACGGGCGTGATTCGCGGCGACGGAGCCGTGGTCTGGTGCAGTTGGGGCTTCAACGCGTGGGCAAAGTACGACAACTTCGCCGCTGACGCGGCGCTCGGCGAGTTCATCGCCGGCGTCACCGCACTCCCCCGCCGTGTGCCAATGCGACTGGACGGTCGCGGACCGGTGGTGCTCGAGGGCGGCGGCATCGATACCGACGGACGCGGAACGCTGCTCGTCACCGAGGAGTGGCTGCTTTCCGGCGTGCAGGACCGCAATCCCGGACTCGTCCGCGCCGACTACGAAAGGATCTTTGCTGAGGAACTTGGCTGCGGCACCACCATCTGGCTGGGGGAAGGATGTGTCGGCGACGATACACACGGCCATGTGGATGACATCGCGCGCTTTGTTGCGCCCGGGGTGGTCGTGCTCGCGCACGAACCGGATCCGTCCGACGAGAACCATCGGCGATCGCTCGACAACCTGCGGCGACTGCGCGACGCCCGCGACGCCCGCGGCGAGCCACTGCGAGTCGTGACCTTGCCGTTTCCGCGCCCGGTCTGGATGGACGGCCAGCGCCTGCCCGCGAGCTACGCGAATTTCTACATCGCCAACGGGGCAGTACTCGTGCCGACGTTCAATGACGCCAACGATCGGGTGGCCCTGAATGTGCTCGCCGAACTCTTCCCGGAACGATCGGTCGTCGGCATTCACGCGGTCGATCTTGTCTGGGGGTTCGGCACGTTGCATTGCCTGACCCAGCAGCAGCCTGCGTGACGCTTCCCGCCATTTCCTCCGTGCCGCCAGGCCGGCCGGCGGTCCTGCTGCTGAGCGGCGGACTGGATTCGGCAACCGTGCTCGCGTGCGCCACGCGCGCCGGCTATGCCGTGCACGCGCTGTCGTTCCGCTACGGCCAGCGCCATCAACTCGAACTCGAGCGCGCGCGAGCCCTGGCCGCGCACTGGTCCGTGACACGGCACGTGGTCTGCGACATTGACCTGCGCCCGTTCGGCGGCTCGGCTCTGACTGCGGACATCGACGTGCCGAAGGACCGCGACGACGCGAGCATGGGCGCCGGCATCCCGGTCACGTACGTCCCGGCGCGCAATACCATATTTCTGTCGTTCGCCATGGCGTGGGCCGAGGTGCTGGGCGCGCAGGATGTCTTCATTGGTGTCAACGCCCTCGACTACAGTGGCTATCCCGACTGCCGGCCCGCCTTCATTGAGGCCTTCGAGCGGCTCGCGGGACTTGCCACGCGCGCCGGCATCGAAGGGACCACCCGGCTCAAGGTGCACGCACCGCTGATGCAACTGACCAAGCGCGAGATCATCACGCTCGGCGTCTCGCTCGGCGTGGATTATGGCATGACCACCAGTTGCTACGATCCGTCGCCTGAGGGGAGGGCGTGCGGTCACTGCGACGCGTGTCAGCTGCGCCGGCGCGGGTTTTCGCAAGCGGGACTGTCCGACCCGGCACCGTACGTCGGCTAATTCGATTCACCGCCATTCGTCCTCTGATTCC
>JAKAJN010000150.1 GCA_021813725.1 bacterium
ATCGGCTCCAGAAGCGACGACTCGAGCAGTGGCAGAATCGCCTCCGTCTCGGGATCACCAAAGCGGCAGTTGAATTCGACGACCTTCATCCCGTGCGGCGTCAGCATCAACCCGGCGTAGAGGAGCCCGGTGAACGGGCGTCCCTGCTCGCGCATTGCCCGGAGCGTCGGCGTGAAGACGCGCTCGACGACCTCATCAATCAGCGTCGACGGCGCAATCGAGACAGGGCAGTACGCTCCCATGCCGCCGGTGTTCGGGCCCGTGTCGCCCTCACCAATGCGCTTGTGGTCCTGCGCGGCGATCATCGGCAGCACGTGGGTGCCGTCAGTGAGTGCAAAGACCGAAAGCTCCTCTCCGGTCATGAATTCTTCGACGAGCACTTCGGCGCCGGCGGTGCCGAACGCGTTGTCCACGAGCATGCTGTCCACGGCTATCTCGGCCTCGGCCAGCGTCTGGGCCACGATGACGCCCTTGCCGGCGGCAATTCCCGACGCCTTGACGACCACCGGTGCGCCGAGCCGACGCACCTCCGCCTTGGCCAGCGCGGCGTCGGTGAAGGTCCGCGCCATCGCGGTTGGCACTCCCGCGGCAAGCATCAAGTCCTTGGCGAACCGCTTGGACGTCTCGATTTCGGCTGCGGCCTTTGTGGGGCCGAAGGCGGGGATGCCCATCAGACGGAGGCGGTCGACCAGCCCAAGTTCGAGCGGTGCCTCAGGTCCAACGACGACGAGCTCCACGCGCTCGCGCTCGGCAAGCGCGCAGAGTCCGTCGATGTCCGTGGCGGAAATAGGTTCGCAGCGCCCGAGGGCTTCAATACCCGGGTTGCCGGGGGCGGCGATCACGTCGAGGTACGGATCGTCCTGGCAGAGCTTCCAGGTCAGCGCGTGTTCGCGGCCGCCGCCGCCGACAACGAGAAGCTTCATCGCGAACCGGTCTTGAACGCGTCGGTGAAGGCGTCCTTTGCCCGGCCGAGGATCTCGATCCCCTTGGCGGCTGCCGCCTTCGCCTGCTCGCCGTAGTACGCGCTCGCTTCGCCGAAGTCGTGCTTCACCTCTTCGGCTGTCGGGCGCGCATTGGTGCGGCGGTCGTATTCCCCGGCGATGATCTTGTCATAGCGCCCGCTCTCGATGTAGCGCTGCAACTCGCCGGCGCGCACGGTGTTGAACGGATGCTCGCGGAAGACGGTGTTGAGCACCTGCAGCACCTTGTCCCACGCGTCGCCCTGCGTCTCGTACTCCGCGGCCTGCTCCATGAACGCGTCGAGGTCGATGGTGTGTCCGTGCGCGGGACCGCCGGCGACCTTGAGGAACGCCATCATCACGGCGCGACGGTCCTGCACCGCGAGCAGGGACGCGCGGTCCGAGGAGAGTTCGCTCTTGCGGTACCACTCGAGGAACGCCATCTGGAACGGGAAGATGACGGCGGCGGCGAGGAAGGGGAGCGCGCCGAGGCCAAAAGTCATCAGGATCGTGGCGACGGTGCGATAGAGCACGTGCCCGCTCATGATGTGCCCCACCTCGTGCGCGATGAGCACCTTCTGCTCGTCGCGGTCGAGGTGCTCCAGCGTTCCCGAGTTGATGACGATGAACGGACGGTCGAAGCCGAGCGCCGCGGCGTTGATGAGCGGCGACATGGTGACGTAGAGCTCGGGGCGCACGGGCCAGTCGAGCGTCTCGAGCACTTCGCTGAGCATCGCATCGAGTTCCGGGCGCTGCTTCGGGCCGCAGCGCACCGCGTTGGCGAGGAAGAGCTGGCGCAGTCCGCGCTCGCCAAAGAAGGCGGCGATCTTGCGCACCACCTGGTCGAAGCCGGGGATGGCACGCAGCGTGTTGAGGGCGGCGCGGTCGGCGGGATGCTCCCACGACGTGGGGGCGATGTCGGTCAGGATTACGCGGGTGGCCATGTTCTCTCCTCGGGTGGCGGCGGGAACCGTGCGCAGACCTTACGGTTCGCCGCCGCGCGAAGTTCCGCCCTACAGCCCCTTGAAGGCCTGCTCGAGGTCGGCGATCAGGTCGTCGGCATCTTCCACGCCGGTCGAAAGGCGAATGAGGCCGTCGCTGATGCCCATTTCGGCGCGCCGCTCCGGGGGAACGGACGCGTGCGTCATGGAGGCCGGATGGCTGATGAGACTCTCGACGCCACCGAGCGATTCGGCGAGCGAGTAGACGTGGGTGCGCCCGAGCACCGCGGCCGCCTTCTCCCGTGAACCCATCTCGACGCTGATCATGCCGCCGAACCCGGTCATCTGCTTCTTGGCCAGCGCGTGCTGCGGGTGCGTGGCGAGGCCCGGGTAGATGACGCGCTCGGCGCCCCAGCGGGTGGCGAGCCATTCCGAGACCCGCTTGCCGTTGGCGTCGTGCGCCTTCATGCGCAGGGCGAGGGTCTTGGTCCCGCGCAGGGTAAGCCAGGCGTCCATTGGCCCGGGCACGGCGCCAGCGGCGTTGGCGATGAACTGCAGGCGCTCGGCAAGTCCGTCATCCGCCGTGACGGCGATGCCGCCCACCATGTCGGAGTGGCCGTTGAGGTACTTCGTGCTCGAGTGGTAGACGATGTGCGCGCCGAACTCGAGGGGGCGCTGGAAGGCCGGCGTCGCGAACGTGTTGTCCACGATGAACAGGACCCCGCGACGTTTGGCGATCTCGCCAACGGCGGCGAGATCGGAGATCCACATCATCGGGTTGGTCGGCGTCTCGACCAGCACGGCCTTGGTCTTGGGCGTGATGGCATCCTCGATGCGCTGGGGATCGCGGGTGTCCACGAACGTGAACGTCATGCCCATGCGCCGCAGCACCTTGTCGAAGAGTCGGAAAGTGCCGCCATAGACGTTCTCGCCCGACACGATGTGATCGCCGGCGTCGAAGAGCTTCATCACCGAGTCGAGGCAGCCCATCCCGCTCGAGAACGCGAATCCGTGCCGCGCCCCTTCGAGGGCGGCGACGTTACGCTCGAGTGCCTCGCGCGTGGGGTTCTTGCCGCGGGCGTATTCGTAGCCCTTATGCACGCCCAGCGCGTCCTGCACGTAGGTGGATGTCTGGTAGATCGGCGGCATGATGGCGCCGGTCGTCGGATCGGGGCGCTGGCCCGCGTGAATGGTGCGCGTCGCGAAGCGCGCGCTCAGGTCCTCGTCAAACACCCGCGTCATGCCGGCTCCAAGGGCGAAGTTGATGCCCTGAAAGATAGCCGCCGGTCTCGGCGTCGCGAGGTTCAGCGCACCGGTTCGAAGGCGCCGTCAGGACGTTCCCGGACGCACAGGTGCGTGGGGACCCACTCGTCCCCGCGCGAGGGCGCGCCTGCGTCGGGTTCAAGTGCCCGGCGAGCGACGGCCGATCCGCGCACCCAGAGCGTGCCAGCCGTGCCCGGCGACAGCGTGGCACCTGACCGCGTATCGCGCACCGACAGCTGCATTCCTGGAAACGGCACGCCGAAGGTCCCCGGTCGGTTGGGGAAGTGTGGCGCGTTGAACAGACTCAGCGGCGCGTCAGCGGTGCCCACCGCGACGCGCAACTCGACGCCGGTGAGGCGGCGCCAGTCGTCGTGCACTCCGGTGTCAAAGTCAAATCCCAGACCGACGCAGACGCGAAGCGCTGGTGCGGCGAGCGAGCGACCGCGCGCGTCGAGACGCGCGGCCATTGCAGCGTACATCGCCTCATCGCCGACGAGGTGCGTGATCCCGTCGTCTTCGATGCGGCGAATCGCCTCATTCGCGTCGAAGTGCGCCATCGTGGTGACGTGCGCGCCGGCGAGGAGCGGACCAAGCATCGAAAACGCTGTTGCCCCGAGCTCCACAAGCGGCATCGCGGCAAGCGTGCGGTCACGCTTGAGCAGCGACGCCGCATCCACCGCGCCGCGCGCGAGGGCGAGGAGATTGCGATGGCTGAAGACCGCGCTGGTGGCGCGCGTGTTCGCTGGGGTGAGGAGCGTGAGCAGGCACTCCTCGTCTCGCCCTTCGTCCTCCTCGCCCTCCAGCTCGAGCCCGAAGTGCGATCCCAAGTCCACGGTCGACTCGACGCCGCGAACGAAAACCGTGGCCGCGCGTGGCGCCTCGTCGAGCACCACGACGGCACGTTCGCCCTGCGGCAGGCGAGCGGCGAGGGCGCGTGTGGTGAAGACCGCGCCGACGTCGCCGAGGTCAAGTGCGCTGCGGAGCGATGCCGTCGTCGCGGACTCCGAGAGCAGAACCGCCCCGTGCCCGTCGCTCGCCGCCAGCGCCGTGACGGCCGCCGCCGATGGCGGCAGCAGGATTGCACTCCGCCGCCCGGCGAGCGCGCGCACCAGGGGTGCCGAGCGTTGCAAGAGCGTGAATCCCGCCGCGACCGCGCTTGCGGCCGGCTGACCGTCCAGCGAGCCGCCGCCAGCGGCGAGTGCGATGGGGAGGAGGGAGAGGGGGTTGGACAAGGGACGGTGAACGGTGGAAGGCAGACGGTGGACTATAATGGTGGACCGAAGCAGTGGCGGCCTCCTGCCGCCGTTGCGCAGGCGCGGAGCGAGCGAAAATTGTTCGAGCGGCCCTTTACCGTCTACCGTTCACGGTCGACCGTCCTCCGTCTACCGTCTACCGTCCACCGTCTCCAGCTTTAAACATGACCGATCCCCGACTCATGATCTCCGTCTCCGGCATTCGGGGACGCGTGGGCTTTGGCCTCACGCCGGAAGTCGTTGCCCGGTATGCCGCGGCGTTCGGCGCGTGGGCGCTCAAAGGCGGGCATGGCACCGCCGTCGTGCTCGGTCGTGATTCGCGCGTCTCGGGACCGCTCTTTCACCAAGTGGCCCGTGCGGCGCTCGAGTCCACGGGCGTGGACGTCATCGACCTGGGCATCACGACGACGCCCACCCTGCAGATGGCGGTCGAGCATCATCACGCCGCCGGCGGACTCGGGATCACGGCGAGCCACAACCCGATCGAGTGGAACGCGCTCAAGTTCATCGGCCACGACGGGCTGTTCCTGAGCGCCGCTGACGGACAGGCGATGCGTGCGCTCATTGACGACATCCCCTACGCCACCTACGACAAACTGGGCGTTACGCGCTTCGACGGCGACGCCGTGGCGCGCCATCTCGACGCGATCCTCGCGCTGCCGATGATCGACGCCGGCGCGATTCGCGCGCGGAAGTTCCGGGTCGCGTACGACGCCTGTCGTGGCGCGGGCGGCATCGTCATCCCGAGGCTGCTCGAACTGCTCGGTTGCGAGGTGACCGCCATCGAACTGGAGCCCGACGGTCGGTTCCCCCGAGCGCCCGAACCGGTCGCCGAGAATCTCGGCCCGCTGTCGGCGCTCGTGAAGCAGTCGCACGCCGACGTGGGATTCGCCACCGATCCCGACGTGGACCGGCTCTCGCTCGTGGACGAGACGGGGCGCGCCATCGGCGAGGACTATACGCTCGCGCTGGCTTCCCGCGTCGTGCTGCAGCACCGCCGCGGCGTGGTGGTCACGAATCTCTCGACGAGTCTGGTGGTGGACGACCAGGCCGCCGACCACGGCGCCGTGGTGGTGCGCGCCCCCGTCGGCGAGGTGAACGTTGCGCTCGCCATGCGCGCCGCCGGTGCGGTGGTTGGCGGCGAAGGGAACGGGGGCGTGATTCTCCCCGAACTGCACCTCGGCCGCGATGCGCCGCTCGGCGTTGCGCTCATCCTCCAGATGCTCGTGAATGCCGCCGCGCCGCTTTCGGCAGTCGTGGCACGGTATCCGTCATACGCGATCATCAAGGACAAGCTCAGATCGGAA
>JAKAJN010000151.1 GCA_021813725.1 bacterium
CACCGACGACTGGTACACCGTCTCCGGCGGCGACGGCTTCTTCGCGGTGCCGGTGCTCGACAAGCCGTGGCTGGTCTACAGCAACTCGCAGGGCGGGATGATCAACATCACCGACACCCGCAGTGGCGCGCAGAAGACCATCTATCCGTACCCGAACCGCGTCGGTTCGGTGGGCGATGCGATGCTCGGGCACAAGTATCGCTTCAACTGGAACTCGCCCATCGCGCTGTCGCCACAGAATCCGAGAGTGGCCTACTTCGGCGGCAACGTGCTGTTCAAGACGGTCGACTACGGCTTGAGTTGGCAGGTGATCTCGCCGGACCTCACCACCAATGACCCGAAGAAGCTGCAGTCGAGCGGTGGCGAGATCGTCACCGACAACACCGCGGCGGAATTCCACTCGACACTGTTGTCCATCGCGCCGAGTCCGCTCGATAGCAATGTCATCTGGATCGGCACCGACGACGGCAACGTGCAGGTGACGCGCGACGGCGGGAAGAACTGGAGCAACGTCTTCGTGAACGTGCCGGGACTCAAGCCGAACGCGTGGATCGCCACGGTGGAGGCGTCGCACTTCGACGTTGGCACCGCGTACGCGACCGCCGATCATCACCAGGACGACGACTACGCGCCGTTCGTGTACATGACCACGGACTTCGGCAAAACCTGGCGGAGCATTCGCGGCGACCTGCCCGACAAGGCATGGTGGGCGCACGTGGTGCGCGAGGATCCGAAGAACCGCAACGTGCTGTATCTGGGTACCGAGGGCGGCATTTGGGCGACGTGGGATCGTGGCGCGCACTGGGTGTCACTGCGCGGCGACATCCCCATCACGCCGGTGCGCGACATCCAGGTGCAGCCGCGCGACAACGATCTGCTGGTCGCGACGCATGGGCGCGGACTCTACATCCTCGATGACCTGACGCCGCTCCAACAATTGGCTGCCGCGGTGCAGGGAACGGACGATGCGATCCTGTTCGAGACGCGCGCTGCCGTGCGCTGGAATACCTGGAACCGCACCGGCAACCTCGGCCAGCGGAAGTGGGCCGGCGAGAATCCGCCGAATGGGGCGATCATTTCGTACTACCTCAAGGCCCAGCCGCCGGGCGAGGTGAACATCGAGATCGCCGACGCCAGCGGACGCGTGGTGCGGCGATTCAACCGCGTGATGGACGAGGCGGGCGTGAGCCGCATCACGTGGGACGGCCGCTACGATGCCGCCGCGGGAGGATTCGGTGGACGCGGCGGTGCGCGCGGCGCTGGCGGCCCGGGTGGGACGGGCGGTCCGGGGGGAGCTGGTGGTGCACCGTCGGACACCTCGCTCGCGGCCCTGCGCGCCCAGCGCCGCGCCGCGGCCGGGCGTGAGCAGGACGCCGGCGGCGGAGGCGGCGGCTTCTTTGGTGGCGCGAGCGGCGTTGCCGCCCTGCCGGGAACGTACACGGTCACGATGACCGTGGGCGGCAAGAAGTACGAGCGGCCCTTGGTGCTGCAGAACGACCCGCGCATCGAGATGACGCCCGCTCAGCTCACCACCCAGCACGATGCGGCGCTGCAGCTGCAGGCGCTGAGCCAGCGCGTGACGCGCGTCATCGCGTCTGCAGACGACCTGCTCTCCCAGCTCACCAACACGCAGACAGCGCTGCAGCGCAATGCGCGCGAGAACGAGGGTGTGCTCGCGGAGATTGACGGCACCATCAAGGACCTGCGCCACTTCCGCGACTCGGTGCTGGCGCGTCCGCTGCAGGGGCTTGGCTATCGCCAGTATCCGCGCTTGCGCGAAGAGGTGCAGACCGTCAGCGGCATGGTGTCGCGTCCGCAGTGGCCGGTGACGGAAGGTGAGAAACAACGCTCGGGCGAATTGCGCACCGAGGCCGACGAAGCCCAGACGCGCCTCGACGGCATCGTGAAGAACCGGATCGGGAAGATCAACGACCTGCTGAAGGACCAGCAGCACGTGATTACGCCGAACGCGCCGAAGGTGGTGCCGTAAAGACATAGGATTGAGAATCCGGAGCTGAATACAGGATTGCGATTGACGATGGCGATCGCCGATTGCGCAGAGGCCCGGGACGACGATCGTCCCGGGCCTCCTGTTACCTACCGCACGATGCGCCGGTGATCTGACGCACACTGCGCCCTCGAATTGACGTGGTTGTAGGAGCGCGTCCGATGGATGGCGCGCCGGCGACGCCTATCCTTCGCTCAAGGGACGCACGGCGAGGATCCGCGGTGCGTACGCGGGGTATCACGACGCTGAGGCGAACCGACGCCGGTGTGCTTTGCAGCCTCAATTGCGACTGATGCCGGGCGATGTCGGCCCGGTGTTGACGAGGGCAGGTGACAGTCAACGACGCTTGTCGTACCTGACCGGCCATCGTGGCGTCCGCTTCGAGGAGCGGGCGCGAGAGACCCTCAGACGGGAGTACCGATGAGACCACACCTTGTGAGCCGCACTTCCCTCTTCGTCGGCGCCATTGGCGCGCTGGCGGCGATGGCCGCCTGCTCATCTGATTCGACGTCGCCCGCGCGCGGCACGCTCGCCGTGCAGTTGACCGACGCCCCGTTCAGCATTGACTCGCTGAGCAGCGTGGACGTGTTCGTCGTTCGCGTGGATGGCCGTCTGGCGGCGGCCGACTCCGCGGCGGCCGACTCGGGCGCCACCAGCGACAGCGCCGAGGCGCACGGCTGGAAGACGCTGGCGTCGCCCAACGCCAGTGTCAACCTGCTCGCCTACCAGAACGGCACGGTGCTCGGGCTCGGCCAGGCAGACGTTGCCGCGGGGAGCTACCAGGGATTTCGGCTGGTGATCGACCCATCGCGGTCGAGCGTCACGCTCAAGTCGGGCCTGGTGCTCACGGGGACCAGCTCGCCGAACATCTCGTTCCCGAGCGGATCCCGGTCGGGGCTGAAGATCAACCTGTCGTCGCCGATCGTCGTGGCGGCCAACGACACGACGACGATGGTGGTGGATTTTGACGTTGACAACAGCTTCGTGCTGCGTGGCAACTCGCTCTCGCAGAACGGGCTGCTGTTCAAGCCGGTGATTCACGCCAGCGTCAAGTGAGCCCCGCCGGGGTGCCCCCCGAGGTCACCCCTTGAGGATCGTGTAGCCGTATTCCCCCGCCCGCTGGGCGGCGAGCACGCCCGACGCCATCACGTGCGCCGTGGCGGGGACGGATTTCACGAGTTCGTCCATCACTTGTCCCACGCGGTCGCGACTCGCGCCCTGACCAGCCAATCGGCCGGCCAGGGCGCGCGTTGCGAGTCCGCACACGGCGAAGTGCACGCCGCGCGCGGCGAGGGCGTCCAGCGTGACGGTGTCCACCGTTTCCGCCCCACGTCGGGCGCCGACGCGGAAGACGTTGGTTCCCTTGACGTGCTTGCCGGTCTCGGGGTGCGCGTACTTCTCGCGGCCCAGCGCCTCGTACCTGCTCCACACGTCGTTGGAAAATGCGAGTTCAGTGGAGAAGTGGCGCAGGCAGACGACGACGGCCTGATCGCTGTCCTTGAGGTTGTAGCCCGCCTGGCTGGAGTGCAGGAAGTTCCAGGCGAAGCCGAGGGCATTGGCGGCCTCGGGAATCGTCGTCGAGTCGACGAAGAGCCGGTGCTTGCCGGGAAGCTGGTCGTACCACGCATCCTGCGCGTAGCGCGGAATGTCGCGTTCGTCTCCCGCGCCGGCGACCGCCAGGGTGCGCGACTCCGCGGGCGTCGCCAGGGCGACGGCGCCCAGAGACGAGGTGGCGAGAAAGGTGCGACGGCGCATGGCGGACTCCAATTCGGGATTTGGAACTCGGATGTCGAATGAGGATAACGACTGAGGATCACGACTGGCGAGTCCCATCGTACGATCGCTCTCGCGAATCGCCGTCGCCAATCGTGATCCTCGATCGCCATCCGGGTTCCAAATCCCAAATCGGGGTTCTTATCCCACGTACGCGAACGTGTACCCCCGTTCCTGCGCGCGGTTGACCGCCACGATGCCGGCCGGCACGAAGTGCGCATTCCCGATCGCGCTGGCCTTCAGTTCGGCGTAGATGTCGTCGGCCTTGGCGCCGGTCTTCGATGCCGTCGCGCCGGCGAAGAAGTGCGTCGCCATGTCGCAGACGGCGAAGTGCACGCCGCTCGCCACCGCGCTGGCAATCGTGACGCCCAGGTTCGGCTGCATGCCGGGGAGTCCGGTGGCGTTCCAAACGTTGCGCACGGGTGCGGCCTTGGTGTCGGGGTCCTTGAAGTCGAGCAGGGCGCCCCACACGGTGCCGTACTTGGCCCACGCGGCGTCCGTGAAGGCGAAGAGCGTCGCGAAATGCCGGTAGCAGATGACACGCGCGAGCGCCGTCGCCTCGAGCCCGTACCCGCTCTTGTTGGCCAGCGCGAAGTTGTTCGAGTAGCCAAGCGCGCCGCCGGCGCCGGCGGCCGAGACGGCGTCGAAGAACAACCGGTGACTGCCGGGAATGGCGTCGAGCCAGTCGTCCTGCGGATGTCGAATCGGCTTGTCCTCATTGCTCGGAGTCATCGCGCGCAGGGGCGCGCTCTCCGCGGCGAGGGCTGCCCCGAGGGCAGCGGCGCCGGCAGCCAGCCGGCCAACAAAGGTGCGGCGATGCGACGAGCCAAGCATGGGGGGCATGGGGGGCCTCATCCGATAAAGGGGATCAACCATCCCACTTTACCGCGCCACCACGGAATGCGCCATCCCCCGGCGCGCAAGGCCGCTGTCCCCGCGACCCGTCAGTTCCGTCGCCGCCGCGGATGCGGCAGCGTGGCAAGCGCGACGAGCACCAGCGTCATGAGGAGTACGGGCACGAAGTCACTGGGGCGCACCGTCGTCCCGGCCCGCATTGGCTCGGTGCCGCCGAGCAGGGTGCGACGGGCCAGGGTATCCAGCGGCACGCCGGTCACGCGCTGATACGCGACGTCCGGCGCTTCGTCACCACGCCACAGGTTGCCGAACGACTCCGAGCCAACGCTTGTCGCGATGGCGTTCATCAGGTCGGGGGCGCCGCGCCACTCCCAGCTGTACCACCGCCAGTCAGACCAGACCTGGTTCGGTCCCCCCTGCGGACGCTCAGCGACGGGCGCCACCGCGCCAAGGCATCTGTCGGTGCGCCCCGTGGCACAGGCGCGTTCGTCGAGGGCGCGCGCGCCGTTGTCCTGCAAGCCATAGCGGGGAAACACCAGGTCGGAGAGATACCGCACCGGGCGGCTGGGCCGCCGCACATCGTATCCGCCGCCAACGGGAAGGAACTCGCGTGCCGCCAGCCAGCGGCGAGTGGCCGTGGAAGGCGCGCCGAATGCCCCCTCGAATCCGCAGAGTCCAAAGTGCGCCGGCTGCGGGAAGTTTGCTGGAACGAGTCGCACGAGGTCGCGCGACAGCGTCCGCACATCTGACCTGGCGTCGCGACTGACGCGTGCGCGCAGCACGGTCGCGCAGAACGGGAACGAACCCGGCTCGCTTTCAATCCACAGCGTCGTCCCCAACCGGTACGATTGCGTGGTGTCGAGCAACACGAACATCGGCAGCGCCATCCGCTGTGGCCCCATTCGCGTGCGGGAGCTGGTGTAGACCTCTGTCAGGTGCCGACGCAGCGACGCAGGGATGAGCGGGTCGACGAAGATCGCGTCACGACGCTCGGCGGGGAGCGACGCCAGAACGCGCTGCACCGAATCTCGGACGTGACTCGACCAGATGGTGTACTCGATGACGCGCAACGTGT
>JAKAJN010000152.1 GCA_021813725.1 bacterium
GCGGGCGCCGGCGCTGCCGCTCCCGCAGACGGCCGCGGCGATCAACATTGACATGATTGGACGCAATGCCACGGACAGCCTCTTCGTCGTCGGCAAGACCTACAGCACGCTGGGCGACGCGGTGGAACGTGTGAACCGGGCCCACCCTGAGACGGGCATGCGCCTCGTGAACGACGCGTGGGACGGCCTCTACTTCGGCCGTTCCGACCACTACAGCTTCGCGCGGCTTGGCGTACCGTCGCTCTTCTTTTTCAACGGACCGCACGGCGACGTGCACACCGCGCGCGACGCGCTGAACTTGATGAACGTCGACGCCGCCGCGCGATCGGTGCGGATGATCTTCTACGCCATCGTGGACGTGGCCGACGCACCCACGCGGCCGTCGTGGGACCCGGCTGCGCGCACCCGATGGGTCGTGCCGCTCGGTCGTTGATTGGCCGGTGCAGGCGCGCACCCTTTCCGGCGCCACTTGCCGGAGGCATTATCCGCGACATCCCGCCACTCCCCCCACACCGCCTCCACCGATGAAACTCCGACCGCTTGCTCTTCTCGTCGCGTCCGTTGCCGTCGCGCATTCTGGCGTGGCGCAGCGCCGCCAGACCCCGGCACCCGCCCGCCCCGTCTTTGACGTCGTGGAGGCGACCATTCCGCAGCTGCAGGCCGCGCTGGCCGAGGGGCGCGTGACGTCGCGCGAGCTTGTCCTGCTCTACCTCGCCCGCATCGCCACGTACGACAAGACGGTGAATGCCACCATCACGGTTAGCCGCACGGCGCTCGCCGAGGCGGACTCGCTGGATCGGGAAAGAGCGCAGGGCAAGGTGCGGGGACCGCTGCATGGCATTCCCGTGGCACTGAAGGACAACATCCACACGACGAACATGCCGACCACTGGCGGCGCGCAGGCGTTCCGGGGGTTGGTACCGCCGTACGAGGCGACGCTCACGACGAACCTGCGCGCGGCGGGAGCGATCATCATTGCCAAGACGGTGATGACCGAACTGGCCAATTGGGTCGCGGGAAGCCCGACGCCTATGCCGTCCAACTACAGCGCAATCGGCGGCTACGGCCTCAATCCGTACGATCCGCGCCCTGATCCGCGCCCCGGCTTCAACGATGGCCGGCCGGCGCTCTTCACGGGCGGTTCGAGCTCCGGCATCGGCACGGCGGCCAGCTTCTGGGCCGCCAATGTCGGCACCGAAACGTCGGGTTCGATCTTGAGCCCGTCGAACCAGAACATGCTCGTCGGCATCAAGCCGACCGTGGGCCGCATCAGTCGCCACGGCGTGATTCCCATCACCGCTGACCAGGACACGCCGGGACCGATGGCCCGCACCGTCGAGGACGCCGCCATCATGCTCGGCGCGATGGAAGGCGCCCAGCCCGATCCCAACGACCCGGCGACGAAGGCGTGCACGCCTCCGCCCAACCGCGACTACCGCCCCTTCCTTCAGGGCGACGCGCTGAAGGGCGCGCGCATCGGCATTCCGCGCGCGTTCTTCTACGATGCGCTTACGGCAGCCGGCGGACGCGGCCCGCGCGGCGGGCTCGGCGCGGAACAGGCCGCCATGATGAAGGAAGTCATCGAGGTGCTGCAGAAGGCGGGCGCCGTGGTCGTGGACCCCGCCGACATTCCGAGCATCGTGACGCCGGACACGGCGCGCAACTTCCTGAACTGGGGCACCTGCGGCGGCGTGGAACAGCGCAAGGGACGCAACGCGGGCTGTTCCACCGTGCTCGCCTACGGTATGAAGCGCGACTTCAACGCGTGGCTCGCCTCGCTCGGCGGCGCGACGCCCATCAAGACGCTCACCGACCTGCGCTACTTCAACATCGCCAACGCCCCGCGCGGCGCGATCAAGTATGGGCAGTCACTGCTCGACATTTCCGACGAGCAGGACACCATTGCGGACCGCCCGAAGTACGAAGCCGACCGCGCCAAGGACATCGACCTCGGCGGCACGCATGGCATTGCGCAGGTCGTCGCGGAGCAGAAGCTCGACGCGCTGCTCTTCCCGGGGCCGAGCAGTGCGTCCATCGCCGCCAAGCCGGGCTATCCGACGGTGCTTGTCCCATACGGCGTCGTGCCCAACGCGCCCCAGCCGGCCTTCCCCCGCGGATTCGACGCCAAGCCCAGTCCGTACGGCGTCGGCTTCACGAGTGTCGCTTGCAGCGAGCCGCGACTCATTGCGCTGGCATACGCGTTCGAACAGGCCACCAGGAAGCGCGTGCCGCCGCCGCTCAAGTAGGACGGAGTCGCTTGCCGTTTCGGTACGCGAGCACGCCGTCGTTTACGCTGTGCATCAGGAGAAGCGAGTCCGTGCCGCCAAAGTGCTTCATCAGGTCGAGCAGCACGGGCTCTTCTCCGCCCCACGGATAGCCGAACACCACATCGAAGTCGTCGAGCGCCAGTCCAAGCTCCTGATAACCCGACGCACCAACGCCAAGCGTGCCGGTTCGCACTTCGCCGTCGGCACTGCGATAGCTGTACCCCGCGGGGAAGAAGCTCCCGGAGACAAACCGCGCGCGCGATCCAAACCGCTGCGCCATCGCGCGCGCGGTGGCCACGAGTGACGCGTCCAGCTCGATGCCGAACGCCTCGTAGCCGAGCAGATCGGCGAGAATGGTGATCACGCCCGACGCCGAGCCGAGTTCGAGAAAGCGCAGGCCGGCGGCGCGGTGGGCAACGAGCGCGCCGCACACCACGTCGTAGTCTGAGGCGACGAAAGCGTGAAAGCCGCGCTCGCGCACGGTGCGATCGAACCGATCGAAGAACTCCCATCCGGCCGCACAGACCTCACGCAGTCGCGCCTGCAGCGCGTCGTCGAGCACAGGCAGGGACACACCGACTCCCGCAGTTCGTTTGAGGGGGGGGACCGGGCCGGAAGATACTTCAATCGCCCCGCGTCTGCCGTGCCGGGTTGTGGCCCGACGTGCCGCGCGTCAACTTTGTCGCAACCTCTTTCCCCCCACACCATGCGACACGCCCTGATGTACCACGGCGGCTTCGAGCGGAATTTCAGCCGCCTCTCCACAGGATTCTCCTCGTTCGAGGGAACCGACGGCAAGACTCACGACGTCCCCGCCTGGCCCTCCTCCGCCGACGGGCTGCGGTTCGGCTACATGGAGAAGGCGGGCAAGAAGTTCTGCGTCGTGCGCGTCCTGTTTGGCAACGACGACATCGTGCTGAAGAACGAGCTCATCATCGATCCGGGTCGCCACACGGGCTTCGGCCATCGGCTCGGCCCCGAGCCGACGCTCGTCGAGGACGACGCGGTGGCGCTCTCCCTGCTCGAGGACGTCATCAAGCGGAACGCCGATGCTTCCGAGGCCCTGCTCGCCCTGCGCACCCGCTATAAGCTGGCCGCCGGGATCGCGTAGCCCGAACGCGTGCATCGCGCCGGCGTGCCTCGCGGCACGCCGGCGCTTTCGTTACCGGCAGCGCGGATACGCGGGATCGTTCCCGGTGATCGCCGGCCGCGTCTTGCGCGTCGCCACGGCCATCATGATGTCGTGCACGAACCGACTGGCGCGCGCCATGTGCTCGTAGTCGGCGTACCGCGGCTCGTCCGTCGGTTGGTGATAGTCCGGCGAATAGCCCGTCGAGAAGTACGTGACCGGCACGTTGTTGACTACGTAGTTCACCTGATCGCTGCGACAGAAGCGGTTCATCGGGTTGGCGGTGACGTCCCACGACTTGTCGATCGCCATCACCTCGCGCCGCACGGCGTTCACGCTGTCAATCACGTCGCCAAACTCGCGCGAGAGCCGGCGCGCACCGAGCGTCTGGATGCTCGCCGGCCCGCCGAACTTGACCTGGTCCACGCGCCCCTTGGCCAGCATGTCAATGTTGTGCGCCGCCACGACGTCCTTGAGCGGTACCGTCGGATGATCCACAAACCACTTTGAGCCGAGCATCCCCGCCTCCTCGCCCTGGTGGGAGACGAAGATGATCGAGCGTGCCGGCCGCTCCGCGGCAAACTGCTCGGCGATCTCGAGCAACGCCGTCGTACCCGAACCGTCGTCGTCGGCGCCGTTCATGATCGTGTCGAGGCGGGCGGGACGAACGCGGCGGGCGTTCGCGATCAGCGCACTGATGCGCTGCTGCTGGTCCGCTGTCGGCCGGCAGACCGGATCGTTGGCCCCCTGCCGGCGCGTCACTATGTTCACGGCGCGCAGCGAATCGTGCTCCACCGGCGAGATCGTCCCCACGTGGTCGTTGTGGGCCCCGAGCAGCACGTACTCGGCGGAGAGCGCCGGGTCGCTCCCCGGCCGGATGGCGACGACGTTGCGCGCCGGCGTGTCGGACATCTTCCACTCCTGACGCCAGCGGCCGCTCACCGCGCCTCCAACGTCACCGACGCGCAACTGCGCCACGTCCTTTCCGAACAGTGTGGCGGCCGCGGGGCGCGAGATGGTAGCGCCACCGATTGCCGTGGGCGCGTCGGGTGCGGGCTGCATGGCGCCGCGCTTCGTCCACGCCATCGCCGCGCTCGCGGCGGGAATCTGCTCGGCGCCGATGAGCAAGACGGCGACGGCCCCCGCCGCCGTCGCGCGCCCATCGCGTGGTGCCACCAGGGCGCCCGGGCGTCCCGTTGGGCGTGGGGTGACCGCCTCGACGAGGGCGGCGGCCTGCGCGCCGAACTTGTCGGGGACCGAGTCGCAGCGCAGTACGGTGGGCGTGGGGCGCGTCGGCACGATCGGCGCGAGGAAGACCGCAACCTTGCCGCGGAGGAGTGCGGGGTCGAGACTCGCTGAGTCACCCCATCGGCCCGCGAAGACCGTTGCCACGTTTGCCAAGTCGGCGGCGCCGCCTATGCCGGACGCCACATTGGGCGTCATCGGAACCCAGTCGTGGCTGGCGGCAAGTTTCTGACTGCCGGCTTGCAGGGACGACGAGGCGCTGTCGAATCCCAGTGGCCCGAACGGCAACACCTGGAAGTAGGTGCCGTTGTCGCCGGCGGGCTTGAGCCCCATCCGCTTGAACTCGCGCGCGATGTAGTCCGTCCCCTTGTAGTTCCCGCGTTCGCCAATGCGGCGCCCCTGCATGGAGTCGTCGGCAAAGGCATACAGCCGCGTGCGCAGGTCGTTGGCGGTGATGGCGCTCATCGTCGGCCGTGGCGCCCACGTCGCGGGCCCTTCGTCCGGCCAGACAATCCGTGAGGCGCTCTTCGTCTGCGCGGAGAGCGTGGCGGCGGCGAGCAGAAGCGTCGCGGCGAGCGAACGAAAGCAAACGGTGCAAAGCACGGGAACTCTCCAGGAAACACGGACAGACCGGCAGTCGAAACGAGACGACAGCAAATCTACGAGGGAAGAGGTCGCGGCGTTCATGGCGAGCCACCTGAAGGTGCCGGCCTTGTCCGCCCTGGGTGTCTGCTGGTACACTCGGGCATCTCCACTCCATCGGACCCGCAATGCGCCGTCTCTTCCTGTCTCTCGCCGCGCTGCTGACTGCCGGCTGCCACTCCGCTGGCCCGCGCGCCCTCGCGCCGGCGCGCCCCGATGCCCGCGACGCGCTCCTCACGCGCGTCTCGGCGCTGCCGCCGGTCGGCGCCGACTCGTCGCTGGTTTTGCTCCACGTCGGAACCCCTGCCGAATACGCGGTCGGCCATCTGCCCGGTGCCCGGCTGGTGAGCGTGGCACAACTCTCGGTGAACGACACGGTGCGCAAGCTC
>JAKAJN010000153.1 GCA_021813725.1 bacterium
GATTCTGACGGGCGCGGTGTTCATGGCTACCGGCCTGTTCCTGATCACGCTTCCCGACCCGACGATCTTCAAGCTCGGTCTGTCCACCATCGTGGTTGGCAACGGGCTGTTCAAGCCGAATATCTCCACGATCGTCGGCAAGTGCTACGCCGCGGGCGACGAACGGCGCGACTCCGGCTTCACGATCTTCTACATGGGGATCAACGCGGGCGCGTTCCTCTCGCCGCTGCTGACCAGTTGGCTCGCCGAGTCGGTGTTTGGCTCGGAGGGGATGCCCACGTACAAGGTGGTCTTCCTGACGTCGGGCATCGGCATGCTGATCAGCCTCGTCTGGTTCTACTTCGGCCGTCGCCAGCTCCAGGGGATCGGCGCGCCGCAGGCGGACCAGCAGAACCGGATGCGCGTGATCTACGTCGCGCTCGGCGGCATCATCGCCGTGCCGGTGGTCTTCACGCTGCTCGCAGTGGGCGCCCAGAACCTGCAGTGGGTGCTGTCGCTGATGTTCATCGGCCTCTCCGTCATGCTGATGATCGAGGGCATTCGCGAAGGGGCGCAGGCGCGCGACAAGACAATTGCGATGCTGCTGATCTTCGTGTTCAACATCATGTTCTGGATGTTCTTCGAACAGGCGGGGAGTTCGTTCACCTTCCTGGCCGACGAGATCGTGAACCGGCAGTTCGGCACCTGGACGTTCCCGACGGGGTGGTTCCAGAGCGTGAACGCGGTGGCGATCATCCTCTTCGCGCCGATCGTCGCGTGGGTCTGGGTGGCGTTGGCGCGGGTCAACATGAACCCGTCGATTCCGCGCAAGTTTGGGCTTGGGCTCATCTTCAACGGCCTCGCGTTCCTGCTGTTGATGTACGCGCTGTCGAGCCTGCTGAATGCGGACAACAAGATTCCGTTCTGGACGCTCGTGGCGGTCTACCTGATCCAGTCCATTGGCGAGCTCTGCCTGTCGCCGATCGGTCTCTCGATGGTCACGAAGCTGGCGCCGGTGCGCCTGGTCGGACTCGGGATGGGCGGGTGGTTCCTGTCTACCGGCATCGGCAACAACCTGTCGGGCATCTTCGCCAGTGAAGTGAGCGGCGAGGGCGGCATGACGGTGACATCGGCGCACGGCGGGTACACCTTCGGCTTCTGGGCGCTGACGATCGCCGGGCTGATCCTGCTCGTCGCGGCGCCGAAGGTGCAGAAGCTGATGCACGGGGTGAAATAGCCGGTGCGGCCGCCGGGCGAATGACGGTCGACGATGGACGGTGCTGGGCAGATTGCGAACGGCGGCCTCTGGGCCGCCGTTTCGCATGCTGGGACCTGCGGCGCGCGCTGGCCCTGACCGCGCGTTACCAGGCGATGCGCGGAATGGCGGCGAGGAGCGCTTTGGTCTCGGGCGCGACGGGGGCGCGGAAGAGCTCGGCGGTCGGCGCGCACTCCACGATGCGACCCGCGCGCATGACCGCAACGCGCGACGCCGTCTGTCGGACGACGGCGAGATCGTGGGCGATGAACAGGAACGTCAGCGCGCGCGCGGCCTGCAGGCGCGCCAGCAGGTCGAGCACTTGGGCGCGGACGAGCACGTCGAGTGCGGACACGGCCTCGTCCAGCACGAGAAACTCGGGTTCGACGGCCAGCGCCCGTGCAATCGCGATGCGCTGGCGCTCCCCACCCGAGAACTCGTGCGGGTGACGATCGGCGTCGTGCGCAGACAGGCCCACCTCTTCGAGAAGTCGCGCCACGCGCAGTTCGGCGGCTTCGCGGGGGGCGAGCGCGTGGATGTCGATTCCCTCGCGCACGATGTCGCCGACGCGCATGCGAGGATCGAGCGAGGCCTTGGGATCCTGAAAGACCACCTGCACGCGTCGCCGGAACGCGCGGAGGGCGGAGCTGTCGAGCGCTTGCACGTCGAGTCCATCGTAGCGCACCGTCCCCGATGCGATGGCGACGAGGCGCAGGATCGCGCGGCCGAGGCTTGTCTTGCCGCTCCCCGACTCGCCGACGAGCGCCAGCGTCTCGCCCCGCTGGATGTCGAGCGACGCATGATCCACGGCCCGCGTTGCACCGCCGCGCGCCGCGTAGTCGACCACGAGATCGCGCACCTCGAGCAACGCCGTCATTCCGCACGCTCCGCGGGGCGGATGGCATCCACCAGCGCCCGGCTGTGCGCATGTTCGGGCGAACGGAGCAGCTGCCGCGTCGGAGCATCTTCGACGAGGCGTCCGTCGTACAGGACGACCGTGCGCTCGCAGGTCGTCGCGATGACGCCGAGGTCATGGCTGACAAGCAGGAGCGCCATGCCGCGCTCGCGCTGCTGGGCGCGCAGGAGCTGCAGCACCTGCGCCTGTACCGTGACGTCGAGCGCCGACGTGGGCTCATCCGCCACGAGGAGCGCGGGATCGAGGAGCAGGGCTGCGGCGAGCAGCACGCGCTGGCGTTCGCCGCCCGCGAGTTCGTGCGGGAACCGCTGCGCCAGGCGATCGGCATCAGCGAGCCCGACGCGGCCGAGCATCTCGACGGCCGCGCGGCGCGCACGCACCGCGTTGCGCTCGCCGTGCGCCTGTGCGACCTCGGCGACCTGGGCACCGACGCGCTGGCGCGGGTTGAGTGCGGACAGCGGCTCCTGGAAGACCATCGAGAGGCGGCGACCACGCAAGGTGCGCCGTGCGCCGCGCGTCGCCGTCAGCATCTCGTGCCCTTCGAAGGTGATGCGGCCGCGCGCCATGATGCCCGGCGGCAGGAGTGCCAGCAGCGAGAGCGCCAGCGACGTCTTGCCGCTGCCGCTGGCCCCGAGCACGCCAATGGTCTCGCCCTCTCGCAGCGAAAATGACACGTCGCGCAGGATCGACGTGGGCGACGCGCTCGCCTCCCGCATGGCGTCGAGACAGAGCCCCTCCACCGCCAGCAGGGTGCTCATTGCTCGCGCGCCTCGCTCGCGATGGCGGCGCGAAGCCGATCGGCGAGCACCAACGCCGACCCGACGGTGAGCGTCACGGCGCCGACGGGGGCGAGCACCAGCCACCATGCCGACGTGAGGTAGTCGGTGCCGTCGAGCAGGACGTTGCCCCAGCTCGGAAGGGGCGGCTGGATGCCGAGGCCGACGAAGCTCAGTGCCGCCTCGAGCGGAATGACGGCCGCGAGGGCGAGCGCGGCGGCCACCGCCATCTGCGGGGCGGCGGCGGGAAGCAGGTGCCGCCAGACGATGCGCCACGGGGCGGCGCCGAGGGCGCGCGCCGCGATGACATACTCGCGCTGCAGGTGATCGCGCATCTCGGCGCGCACGATGCGCGCGGTCGTGAGCCAGCCGCTGCCGCCGATGAGCGCGACTAGCCACCACGGCGAGAGCGTGCCAAACGTGGCGACCAGCGCGATGACGACCAGCAGGCGCGGCATGGCGATGAGCACGTCGACCACGCCGGAGACGAGCGAGTCCACCCATCCGCCGCGCATCGCGGCGAGCGCGCCGAGCGCCGTGCCCAGCGTGACGGACAGCAGCATCGCGCCTGCCGCGACGCCAAGCGACACGCGTGCGCCGTGCAGCATCCGGCTGAGCACGTCGCGCGAGAACGGATCGGTGCCCAAGGGATGCGCAATCGAAGGCGCAGCGAGTCGCAGTCCGACCGGATCGGGCTGGGCGGTGGGATCGAATGGCGCGAGCCAGGGCGCCAAGAGCGCCGCAAGCGCGACCACCGCGAGCACGCCGCCGGCGATCTGGGCGGCGCGGTCGCGGTGCAGGCGCTGGAACGTCGGGGCAGCCATCAACGCTCCCTGACGCGCCGCGGCGCGACGACGTCCGCGATGACATCGGTGACGGTGCGTGCCACGACGGCCAGCAGCGTCGCCATCAGCACGGCGGCGAGCACCAGGGGATAGTCGCGCGCGAGGAGCGCGTCGAACAGCGTAAGCCCCATGCCAGGCCAACCGAAGATGCGCTCGATGAGCACGGCCCCGCCGACGAGCGAGGGGAGGGCGAGGCCGAGCAGTGCGATGACCGGACCGATGGCGTTGGGCAGGGCATGGCGTCGCAGCACGTCCCATTCGCCGAGCCCCTTGGCGCGGGCGGTACGGATGAAGTCCTCGTGCATCACCTGCAGGAGGGCGGCGCGTTGGTGGCGCGCGACGCGCGCGGCGACGGCCAGCGCGAGCACGCCGGCGGGCAATGCGAGGTGCCAGAGCAGGTCGAGCGCCCGCTCCCAGAGCGGCCAGGCGGCCGGATCGCCGAGACCGCCAATCCCGGCCACAGGAAAGAGCCGCCAGCGCGCACCGAGCCAAGTCATCGCGAGCAGGGCGAGCAGGAACTCGGGCAGGGCGACGCCGAGAAGCGTCAGTGCGCCGAGGAGGCGATCTGGCCAGCGCTGATGGTGGCGCACCTGCAGCAGGGCGATGCCGATGCCGGCGGCAAAGCCAAGCGCGAGTGCGGTGCCGACGAGCAGCAGCGTGCGTGGTACCGCATCGGCCACGACGGCGGCCACCGTACGATGCCGCGACGCGGAGTAGCCGAGTTCACCGTGCGCGAGCGCCTGCGCCCAGCGCAGAAAGCGCTCGCCCGGCGGGCGGTCGAAGCCGTAGCGCGCGCGCCACTCGGCGCGCACGGTGGATGGCACGTCGGCGCCGTCGAGCGCGGTGGCGAACGGATCGCCGGGGGCGAACTGCAGGAGCAGGAAGACCGACGTCGCAACGATCGCGCCGACGACAGCCGCGTGAAACAGTCGGGCAAGAAGTAGGCGCGCCACGCCTCAGGGGGCGCCAGGGCTTCGGCGATCGCGCGGCAGACGCTGGGCGGGGTCGATGGTCCACGAGGCGACGCTCGACCACCAGGCATCGGGGCGCAGCGGCCCGGTGGTGAGCCGCCGGTGGATGCCGGCGAAGAGCCGCGGTTCATACAGCCAGATGGCTGGAGCGTCGTCGATGGCGGCCTGATATGCGAGGCGAAAGTGCGCGCGCACCGCCGACGTGCTTCTCGCGGCGAGTGCGCTGTCCACCTGTGCGTCGAAGACGGCGTTGCTCCACCCGCCCCAGTTCTGTCCGCCGCGGTCGGACCCGGGGGTTCCCCAGAGATCGCGCACGCCGCGCGGGCTCGGGCTCGTCCGCACGCCGCCGACGAGGGCGTCGAAAGCGCCGCGATGCGCGCGGTCCAGGAACGCGTTGAAGTCGGCCTGCTCGATGGTGACCGCAACGCCGACCGCCTTGAGCTGGGCCTGCAGGATGACGGCCGCCGCCTGTCGTGTGCGACTCGAGGCCGGAACGAGAAGGGAGAACCGGAGCGCCTTGGCGTTCCGCTCGCGCACGCCATCACCATCGCGGTCGTGCCAGCCGAGTGAATCGAGCACTCGCGCAGCGCCGGCGGCATCGTACGGGATGCCGCGAAGCGTCGTGTCGGCGGTCCACTGCGTTCGCGAGAACGGCCCGATCGCCGGCACGGCGAGCGTGTCGAAGACGCTCCGCACCAGCGCGTCGCGGTTGACCGCCATTGTGAGAGCGCGGCGCAAGGCGGGTTCGCTGAAGAGCGCGTGCGGACGGTCCGCGGCGCGTGCATCGCGGACGTTGAACTGCACGAAGGCGTAGTCGAACCCGCCGTACGCTTGGGCGCGGACCGAGCCGTCGGCGGGGAACTGCGCAAAGTCAGGTGGTGAGAGCTGTTCGAGGAAATCCGCCTCG
>JAKAJN010000154.1 GCA_021813725.1 bacterium
GCCAAGGTCGTGAAGGGCGGCCGGCGCTTCAGCTTCAACGCGCTCGTCGCCGTCGGCGACGGGCAGGGGAAGGTGGGCGTGGCCAGCGGCAAGGCGAACGAAGTGTCTGAAGCGGTGCGCAAGGCGGTCGAGGGCGCGCGCCGCAGCATGGTCACGATCCCGATGACGGGCGCGACCATTCCCCACGAGATCGTCGGCGTGCACGGCGCGTCCAGGGTCCTCCTGAAGCCGGCCGCGCCGGGTTCGGGCGTGATCGCGGGCGGTGCGGTGCGCGCGGTGATGGAGTGTGTCGGCATCACCGACATCCTGACGAAGTCGCTGGGATCCACGAATCCATTCAACCTCGTGCGCGCGGCCCTCGACGGGCTGTCGTCGCTCACGACGGTCGAGCAGATCGCGCGCGAGCGCGGCGTCGAGATGGCGTCGCTCGGCTACAAGTCGCGCGCGAAGGGGAAGGAGACCGTCTAATGCCGCGCACGTTCGTTTGGCACCCCGGACGGGGACCCAAGAAGACCGCGCCGAACACCCTGACCAAGGGGAAGGTGCAGATCAAGCAGGTGCGCAGTGGCTCCGGCCAGCCGAAGGTGATGCGGCTGACGCTGGAGGCGCTCGGCCTCCGCCACCATCAGGACGTGGTGGTGCACCAGGACTCGCCGTCGTTGCGCGGCCAGATCAAGCGCGTGCGTCATCTCATTGAAGTGACGCCGGTGCAGGAGTAGATGATGGCAACCGAGAAGATCTCCCTCAGCAACCTCGCCCCGGCGCCCGGGTCGCATCGCGACCGCAAGCGCCTCGGGCGCGGCCCCGGCTCGGGCAAGGGCAAGACGTCGGGCAAGGGGCACAAGGGCATCAAGGCGCGCGCCGGCCACCACGGCCCGGGCGGCGGCAAGCCGCATTTCGAAGGCGGCCAGATGCCGATGACGCGCCGCATTCCCAAGCGCGGCTTCACCAATCCGTTCCGCGTCAGCTACCAGGTGGTCGGGCTCGACGACCTGGCGGCGGTGGGCGGCGAGGTGACGCTCGAGGCGCTCGCGGCGAAGGGACTTGCAACCAAGGGCCGTCCGGCCAAGGTGCTCGCCAATGGTGAGCTCACCGGCGCGGTGACGGTGCGCGGCCTCAAGGTGAGCGCCGCGGCGAAGGCCAAAATCGAAGCCGCCGGCGGCAAGGTCGAGGACTAATGGCGCAGGCAAATCCCGCAGCGACGCTGGCGAACATCTATCGCACGCCGGAGCTCTGGGAGAAGATCGTCTTCACGTTCGTCTGCCTCCTGATCTACCGGGTGGGCAGCCACGTCACCGCCCCCGGCGTGGACGTCGTCGCGATGATGGACTTCTTCCAGAGCCAGCAGGGCGGGGGATTCCTCGGCCTGTATGACCTGTTCGTCGGCGGGAACCTGTCGAAGGCGACCATCTTCGCCCTCGGCATCATGCCGTACATCTCGGCGTCCATCTTCGCGCAGATCGCGGGGGCCGTGCTCCCGACGGTCGAGAAGATGCAGAAGGACGAAGAGGGGCGAAAGAAGATCACGCAGTGGACCCGCTACGCCACCGTGGCGCTGGCGCTGGTGCAGGCGTGGGGCTTCGCGCTGTTCACCGAATCGGTGCAGGGCGCGGTCTCGATGCCGGGCGCGACCTTCAAGTTCGAGATGGCCTGGATTCTCACCACCGGCGCCATCTTCGTGATGTGGCTGGGTGAGCAGATCACGGAGCGCGGGCTCGGCAACGGCGCCTCGCTGCTGATCTTCTTCTCCATTGTCGAGCGCTTCTGGCCCAGCGCGTGGCAGACGTTCAACTTCATCGGCACCGGCTCGCTGAGTCCGCTCGCGCTCGTCGCGCTCATCGCGCTGATGGTCGCGGTCGTCGCCGGCGTCGTGGCCATCACGCTGGCGGCGCGCCGCATCGCCATCCAGATCCCGCAGCGCACGATGGCGCGGGGCCGGATGCGCGAGGCCGCGCGCAACTTCATCCCGCTGCGCATCAACGCGTCGGGCGTGATGCCGATCGTCTTCGCGCAGTCGCTCATCGTCGTGCCGGGCGCCATTGCCCAGTTCAGCGGCAGCGAGCGGATGCGCGACTTCTCCGACCTGTTCGCCCCGGGAACGTGGCTCTACTTCGCGCTCTCGGCGGTGCTCATCCTGTTCTTCACGTACTTCTACACGTCCATCATCTTCAATCCGGTGGACATCGCCGAGAACCTGAAGAAGCAGGGCGGGTTCATCCCGGGGATCAAGCCGGGCGCGAAGACGGCGGAGTATATTGATGAGGTGGTGAGCCGCATCACGCTGCCGGGCGCGATCTTCCTGACCGTCATCGCCCTGCTGCCGGTGTGGATTGCCGACATGATGGCGGTGCCGTTCCGGTTCGGCGGCACGTCGGTGCTGATCGTCGTGGGCGTCGCGCTCGACACGATCGCGCAGATGAACCAGCACCTCCTGCTGCGGAAGTACGACGGCTTCATGAAGAAGGGGCGCGTACGCTTCCGTGGCCGCCAGACGAGTGGTGATATCTTCTCTGGGGGGTAAGGCCTCATGATCGTTGTCCTGCTCGGGCCACCGGGTTCAGGCAAGGGGACGCAGGGGGAGCGGGTCGCCGCTGCCCTCGGCGTCCCCAAGATTTCTACGGGGGACGTGCTGCGCGCCGCCGCCAAGGCGGGGACGACACTCGGCCTCGAAGCCAAGGCATACATGGACCGCGGGGACCTGGTGCCCGACCCCGTCATCCTTGGCATCATGAAGGACGCGCTCGCGGCGCCTGCACAGGCGAAGGGCGTGGTGCTCGACGGCGTGGTGCGCACCGTCCCGCAGGCCGAGGGCCTCGCGCGCGTGGCGCGCGAGATCGGCAAGCAGGTGGACGTGGTGCTCCTCTTCGACATCGAGGACGAGCTGCTCGTGACGCGCCTGAGTTCGCGCACGACGTGCGGTGCTTGCCAGACACCCTTTGCGGGACGCCAGCCGGGCGAGACGCACGCCGAGTGCACTGCGACGCCCAAGGGCGTGCTGGTGCGCCGCGCCGACGACGAGCCGGAGTCGATTCGCAATCGCCTGCGCGTGTACAAGGCGCAGACGGAGCCGGTGGTGGCGTGGTATCGCGCCAACGGCGGCAACATCGCGACCATTGACGCCACCGGCACGTTCGCCGAGGTCGAGGCGCGCGCGCTGCGGGCGGTTGGCCGTTGATCCAGCTCAAGAGCGCACGCGAAATCGAGACGATGGCGGCGGGAGGGCGGATTCTCGCCCTCACGCACGCCCATCTGCGCACCGAGGTGCGCCCGGGGATCACCACGGGCCAGCTCGACAAGATCGCCGAGGAGTTCATTCGCAGCCACGACGGCGCGCTGCCGGCGTTCAAGGGGCTGTACGGCTTTCCGGGCGCGATCTGCATCTCGATGAACGAGGAGATCGTGCACGGCATTCCGTCGCCCAAGCGATCGCTCCACGAGGGCGACATCGTGAAGCTCGACGTCGGCGTCGAGTATCAGGGGATGTTCACCGATGCGGCCATCACCGTGCCCGTGGGGACGGTGGATCCCGAGACGCGGCACCTGATTGACGTCACCGAGCGCGCGCTCGAGGCCGGCATCGCGCAGGCCGCACCGGGCAACTACGTGGGCGACATCGGGCATGCCGTGCAGAGCGTGGTGGAGCGCGCCGGGTTCAGCGTGGTCCGCGAGCTGGTGGGGCACGGCGTGGGCCACCTGCCGCACGAGGATCCGCAGGTGCCCAACCACGGCAAGCCGCGGCGCGGGACGCGCCTGCAGACGGGGCTGACCATCGCCATCGAACCGATGGTGAATGTTGGCGGCCCGGTGACGCGCACGCTGTCGGACAGGTGGACCGTGGTGACGCTCGACGGGACGCGCAGTGCGCACGTGGAGCACACGGTGGCGGTGACGGACGATGGTCCGCGGGTGCTGACACGGCTCTAACTGCAACGGCAAACCACGGAGGCACGGAGGACACGGAGGTTACACGGAGCAACACAACTACAACTTCTTGGAGGAACTGCGCTCGCCACTCAGGGCATCTGAATGGCGCGCTGTCGTTCCATTAGGTGTTTGCAGTTGTCTTTCTCCGTGTAACCTCCGTGCCCTCCGTGCCTCCGTGGTGAGCAGTTGCCGTCCAGATCCCTCACCCTGATCGCATGACCCGACCAGCCAACACTCCGGAACGCGCGGCGATGATCGTGGCGTGGATCGCCATCATCCTCGGTGGTGCCGCGCGTGCGTGGGCGCTCTCCCAGCGCGGGTCACTCTGGCTCGATGAGGCCGCGCTCGCCCTGAACGTGATGACGCGCGGCTTCGCCGAGCTGGCAACGCCGCTCGATTGGGGGCAGGCCGCGCCCGTGGGCTTCCTCTGGCTCGAGCGGGCGATGGCGTTTCACGCCGAGGCACCCGACACCTGGCTGCGCCTCGTGCCGTGGGCCTCGGGCGTGGTGCTGCCGTGGCTGCTCTGGCGGCTCGGGCGTCGCATGGTGGGGAATGCCACGGGTGCCCTTGGCGCCGTGGTTGCCGCGGGGTCGTTTCTCGCCCTGCGCTACTCGACCGAGGCCAAGCCGTACGCCAGCGATGCGGCGGTCGCGGCCGCGCTGATGCTCCTGGCGTGCGAGGTGCGCGAGACGCCGCGCAGCGGTCGTGCGTGGTGGCTGCTTGGCGCGGTGGCGCTGTTCGCCGTGACCGTCTCTCTTCCGGCGGTCTTCGTTGTCGCGGCCGTGGCAGTGGCCCTGGCGATGACGAGCGAGGTGCGCCGCGCGCCGGGGGCGTTGCGCGTCGGCGTGCCGGCGCTCGTTGGCGCGGCGCTCCTCTTCTGTTTCTTCTGGTTCGAATCGTACCGTGCGGGGGCATCGAGCGCGGCGTTGCGCGCCTACTGGGCGCCGGTGATGCTCGACCTCGGCGCCGAGGACCGTGCCATTCGCGTCCTGCGTGTGTTGATGGAGTTGTCGTGGATTCCCCTGCGCTGGACCGGCTCGCTGCTCGGCACGGCGGTGGGCATCACGCTCTGGGCGGGCGGGCTCGTCTTCGTGGCGCGGCGCCGCGTCAGTGACCTGGTTCTGCTCGCCGGTCCCGTGGCACTCGCAATGGGCGCTTCGACGGTCGGGGCGTATCCGCTCTCCGACCGGTTGGCGTTCTTTGCCGTTCCCGGCGTCTGGGTGGCGCAGGCCGCGGCGCTCGTGGGCGTGCGCAACGCGCTGCTGACGAGCCGCAGCGCACTGGCGAATGCGCGCGCGGCGGCGGTCTTCGTCTCGGCGGTGTCGCTGGCGGTGGTCATCTGGCAGTTCACCGACTCCGACCGCTTCCTGCGCAATCCCGGTTCACTGGAACCCACGCGTGCGCTGTTCGCGGCGGTGGATGATGACGCAACGACCACGCCCATCTATGTCTTCGCGCGTGCGGCGCCGGCCTGGCTGCTTGCGACGACGAGTGGCCCGTGGCGCGGAAACACGCGGCTCGAGCGCTGGACGGCGCTTGCCGGGCGCTGGGGTGCGCCCGGCTACGAGAACACGCGGCGCGAACGCGCGGTGCGACGCAGCGAAGGCGATTCGCTCGTGGTGGTCTCGGGAGCGCGCACCGAGTTGATCGGGCTGGCTCCTGGCATCGAGTACCACATCACTGGG
>JAKAJN010000155.1 GCA_021813725.1 bacterium
GGTGCCGGTCGAGTTCATCCTCTTCGGCTTCGTCCTCGCCGGCGTCGGCATCTTTCATCACCACACCTTCCGCATCGCCACCACCGGCGCGGTGACGATTGCGCTGTACAAGATTTTCGCCTCGCCGTTCCGCACCGGTGCCGGCTTCACCGGTTTCGCGCTGCACGTCGAGCATGAATGGGTGATCCTCACCAATCTGTTTGGACTGCTGATGGGCTTCGCCCTGCTGGCCAAGCACTTCGAGGAGAGCGGCGTGCCGGCGATGCTCCCGCGGTTTCTCCCCGATGACTGGAAGGGCGCCTTCAGTCTGCTCGTCGCGGTGGCGGTGCTGTCGTCGTTTCTCGACAACATCGCCGCGGCGCTCATCGGCGGGACGGTGGCCCACACTGTCTTCAAGGGCAAGGTGCACGTCGGGTACATCGCCGGCATCGTCGCCGCGTCCAACGCCGGCGGTGCGTTCTCGGTGGTGGGGGACACTACCACCACCATGATGTGGATCGCCGGCATCAGCCCCACCGAGGTCGTCGAAGCGATCCTCGGAACGGTCATCGCCGTCGTCGTGGCGGGGATCCCGCTCTCCATCGTCCAGCAGAAGTACCAACCCATCCAAGCCGATCCCGACACGGACGCGCGCGTGGACTGGACGCGCGTCGCGGTCGTGCTGAGCATCCTCGGACTCGCGGTGACGGTCAACGTCATCATGAACACCCACTTCCACGAAGTGTCCGACAAGGCGCCCTTCCTCGGCGCGGCGGTCTGGGTGGCGCTGCTCGGCACGGCGTGGGTGCGCAAACCCGACTGGAGCCTGCTCCCGGAGAACCTCAAGGGAACGATCTTCCTCCTCTCCCTCGTGCTCTGCGCGAGCATGATGCCGGTGGAGAAGCTCCCCGCGGCGTCGTGGCAGACGGCATTCGGCCTCGGCTTCACGTCAGCGATCTTCGACAACATTCCGCTCACGGCGCTCGCCCTGGCGCAGGGCGGCTACGACTGGGGCTTCCTTGCGTTCGCGGTGGGCTTCGGCGGATCGATGATCTGGTTCGGTTCGTCGGCGGGCGTGGCGCTGAGCAACATGTATCCGCAGGCCAAGGATACGAAGAACTACTTGCGTCACGGGTACTGGGTGATGATCGCCTACGTGATTGCCTGGTTCACCATGCTGCAGGTGCTCGGCTTCCATCCCGGCGGCACGCCTCGCACGATGCAGCATCCCGAGACGCCAGCCACCATCGAACAGCCGGTGTCGCACTGACGGACGGCGGACGCCGACTGTCATTTGCGCCGCCCGCGCCTTCGCGCGGGCGGCGCTGCGTTTCAGGCGACCAGGCTCCCCTTGCGCAACGTCCGGGAGAAGCGATATCTTAGTGCTAAGATAAAACAAGCAGACCTTCCCACCGCCTCCGCACCCTCCCATGTCCGCGCCCCCCTACGGCATCCAGCCGACCACCTACCGTCTCCCCGACGCCACGACCCTCGGTCGCGTGCGCTTGCAGGTCACCGATCTCGAGCGATCGCTCGCGTACTACTCGCAGGTCGTCGGCCTGCGCATCATCGCGAGCGATGCCACCCACGCCTCGCTTGGCGCGCACGGCGATGATGGCGTCCTCCTCGAGCTGAACGGCGGCGCGGCGACTCCCGTCCCGCGCGGCGGACGGCAGGGGCTGTTTCATTTCGCCATCCTCCTCCCCGATCGCGCCGCGCTCGGCCGCTTCCTCACGCATCTCGGCGCCATTGGCGCGCACGCGGGTGCCTCGGATCATCTGGTGAGCGAGGCCATCTACCTCACCGATCCCGACGGCCTCGGCATCGAGGTGTACGCCGACCGGCCGCGTGAGACGTGGCGCCACGAGGGGCGCGAGCTGCAGATGGCGACCGTGGCACTCGACGCGCGCGGCGTGACCGCGGCGGCGGAAGGTGTGCCCTGGTCCGGGATGCCGGCCGGCACCCGGCTTGGCCACGTGCACCTGCATGTCGGCTCGCTCGAGGAGGCCCGTGCGTTCTATCACGAGGCGCTCGGCTTCGACCTCATCGTCTGGTCGTACCCTGGCGCGCTCTTCTTTTCGGCCGGCGGCTATCATCATCATCTCGGCACCAACACCTGGGCGGCCGGGCGGCCAAGTGCCGGCGCCGACGAGGCGCGCCTGCTCGACTGGGAAGTCGTGCTCCCCGACGCGGGGGCGCTGGACGCAGCGCGGGCCCATCTGGAAAGCCGTGGCCACGCGCCGACGCGCGCCGGCACGGGGTGGTCGCTCCGCGATCCGTGGGGGACGCAGGTCACGCTCGTCCGCGCGCCGTGACGGTGTCCCGTTCCGAGCGGTGCGCGGCTAATTTGATTGCATGACCACGTCATCTCCCTATCGTCAGCTCGCCGCCGCCCGCCGCGTGGAACTTGTCACCCGCGCCATCAAGAGCAGTCGCGACATGCGCGCCGTGATGGTCACGCGCATGGTGTCACGCGGCGGTGGCTTCCGGCCGCAGACGCTGCTGCAGTGGCCCGCCGAGAAGCTGGCCCGGGAAGTCGTGCGACTTGGTGCGGAGAACGCGGACGACGAGCTCAACCTGCTCAACCTGCTGTACGTCGAGTTCGAGCCGCAGATCCAGGCGGCATTCCTGGATGCCGCGGGCGTGAAGCACGAGAACGGCCAGATGCCCGAGGCACTCGAGCCGCCGTTCGCCGACAGCGCCGCCGTGTCGCGCGCCGCCGCGGACGTGCTGGCACGGTTCGGCGACGATGGACGACTGTATCTGGTGACCATCGCCAAGTACAACGGCGCGGGCTGGCCGGGGCTCGACGCCGTGCTCGCGTCACTGCCCTCCGCCACCCCCGAATAGCGGCGCCCCCCGGCGGCACGGTACATTCTCGCGGTCTCTCTCCGCGAGCGTTTGATGCGTGCCGTCCGGTTCGTTCCGTTGCTCCTCGCCCTGGCGGGGTGCGTGCCGCAGCGCGGCCTGTCCACCAGCGCCTCGCCCGCGGGCGGCGCCTACGATGTGATCATCGAGAATGGCCGCGTCATTGACGGCACCGGCGCGGCCTGGTTCTACGGTGACGTTGCCCTACGCGGCGATCACATCGCAGCCATTGGGCCGCGCGGGACCTTCCGATCCGCACGCGCCATCCAGCGCGTGGATGCCGCGGGGCAGGTGGTGGCCCCCGGCTTCATTGATATCCAGGCGCAATCGTACGGCAACTTCATGAGCGGCGACGGGCGCGCGCTCTCCATGGTGATGCAGGGCATCACCACCGCGATTCTCGGCGAGGGCGACACGCCGGCTCCCGTGAACGACAAGATCCTCGCACTTGAGACCGACTCCGCCGCACGGGCGATGGCGCAGCGCTTCACCGGGCCGCACGGGTTCAGCGACTGGCTGGAGTTCATGATCGGCCGCGGCGCGTCGCAGAACATTGGTTCATTCGTGGGCAACGGAACCGTCCGGGTCTTCGGCCATGGCGGCGGCATTGGGCCGGCCACTCCCGTCGAGATTGACACCATGCGGGCGATGGTCCGCCGCGCGATGCAGGACGGCGCATTCGGCATCGCCAGTGCGCTCATCTATCCGCCCAACACCTACGCGAGCACCGCCGAGTTGACTGCCATCAACCAGGCGGCCGCGCCCTACGGCGGCGTCTACATCACGCACATGCGCAATGAGGGCGACAAGCTCCTCGAGGCGATGGACGAGGCCATCGCGATTGGGCAGGGCGCCGGGGTACCGGTGGAGATCTACCACCTCAAGGCGGCGGGGACGCGCAACTGGCCCAAGATGGACCGCGCCATCGCGAAGATCGACAGCGCGCGCGCTGCCGGGCAGGACGTGCAGGCCGACATGTACCTGTATCCCGCGGGCGGCAACTCCTTTGCGAGCTGCATTCCGCCCAAGTACGCGGCGGACGGCAAGCTGCTCGACAACCTGAGGAATCCCGCCCTGCGCGCGACCATTGTGCAGGAGATCCACGCGCGCGACGCCGGCTACGACAACCTCTGTGAAGCGGCGGGACCCGAGAACGTGATGGTCACCGGCTTCCGAACGCCCGCCCTGCAGCAGTACGAAGGGAAGCGACTCAGCGAGATCGCCGCCGCCGAACGCAAGGATTGGGCGGAAGTGATCATCGACTTCAACATCGCGGAGCGTGCCGGCTTGGGCGAGATCCTGTTCCTGATGAGCGAGGACAACATCAAGAACCAGATTCGGCAGCCGTGGATGAAGTTCGGCACCGACGCGAGTGCGCAGGATCCGGCGACGGCGCGCGGCATGACGCACCCGCGCGCCTACGGCAACTTCACGCGCCTCCTCGGCAAGTACGTGCGCGACGAGCGGGTGACCGGGCTCGAGGATGCCGTGCGCAAGGCCTCGTCGGCGGTGGCGACGCGCCTGTCCATCTCCGACCGAGGCGTGTTGAAGCCCGGGATGAAGGCCGACGTGATTGTCTTCGACCCCGCCACGGTCACCGATCGCGCGACGTTCGAGAAGCCGCATCAGCTCTCCACGGGCATCCGCGATGTCTTCGTGAATGGCGTGGCGGTGGTGCGGAACGGCGAGCACACGGGGGCGAAGCCGGGGCAGGTGGTGCGGGGGCCGGGATACACGCGGTAGGGACTGGGAGCGGGATGCGGATCCGCCCGCCCGCGAAGTCGCGCACGAGTGCAGGTCGGGCTTCGTGCGGCGCAAGCGCATCTCGCCCGCGCCGCGGGCGCCTCACGCCGCGGGTGCGTACCAGAGCACGACCGTCCCGTTGGCAAACGCGCGGGTCTTCACAAGCTCGAAATTCAGCCGGCGCGTGAGCCCGGAAAAGAGCGACTTGCCGGCGCCCAGCGCGACGGGATTCACAACCACCTGAAGCGCGTCGATGAGACCCGCATCGGCGAGGCGGGTGACGAGCATGCCGCTGCCGAGGATCACCATGTCGGGCCCTGGTTCGCCCTTCATGCGACCCAGCGTCTCGGCGGCGTCATCATGGATGAGCGTGGTGTTGCTCCAGTCCGCCGATCGGAGCGTGCGCGAGAAGACCAGCTTCGGCCGCTCGTTCATGGCGGCCGCAACCTCCGGCATCGCCTTGGCGGCCATCGGACTCGGCCACCAGGAGGCCATCATTTCGTACGTCCGGCGGCCGAAGACGAGCGTGCCGCCGCCCTGGGCGTTCCCGCTGACGAAAGCGTTCCACTCCGCGTCGTCGGGCGGTTTGTGCGCGAAGCTCATGTCGCCCTTCGGGTCGCAGAAGTATCCGTCGAGGCTGAGCTGCATAAACGCGCCGAGCGTTCGCGGTGCGGTGGGGGGCATGACGGGCGCTCCTCGCGGAGAGGTGTGGGTGCGGTAATGATCGCACCGAGATCGTCGGCCCGCGACTTCGCGACAGGCGCGGCCCACGGGTGATGTCTGCACCGCCGGCGCGGAATGGCACCTTCTGGGGGTCCCGTCCGTAATAGTGGACAGTACCTTTCATTTACCATGGCCAACGACCGCGCACTTGCAGATCCCGCCCTCGACTCGGAGGGACTCCTCGCCAAGGAGGCCCGGCTGATCGCGTGGCTGCGCACGCAGGGCTCGGTCCTCATCGGCTACTCCGGTGGAGTCGACTCGG
>JAKAJN010000156.1 GCA_021813725.1 bacterium
CGGCATGCGGTCTCCACCGTGCCGGGCACGGCGCGCGTCCTCGTCGAGAACACGGCCGGAGCCGGGAAGACGATGGGTCGCACCCCGGAGGAGATCGCGCTAATGCTTGCTCAGGTGCCGGCCGACCTGCGCCACCGCACCGGATACGGGTTGGACACTTGCCACCTGTTCGCCGCCGGGCACGACATCGCCTCGAGCGTCGAGTCGCTGACGGCGGTGCTGGACCGCTTCGAGCAGGTGATCGGGGAACCGCCGGCGTTCTTCCACCTCAACGACAGTCAGCACCCGTTCGGCTCCAACAAGGACCGCCACGCCCTGCTCGGCGAGGGCGCCATCGGAGCGGTGCCGTTCCAGTGGCTGCTGGCCGACCGGCGGACGCTAGGCGTGCCCTGCATCCTCGAGACGCCCCACGATTACGGCGAAGTGGCGGAGGACGATGCCGGGGCTGACACCGCCGACCTCCGGATGATGACGCTCCTCCGCGCGTGGGGCGGAGAAACGGCTCCGCCGGCCTGATTTCCCTCGAAAAACAGGGGGAGCGCCCCGGGGTGCCCCCGCATTCCGGCGGTTTTTCAGAGGGAAACGCTATTGCGCTCAGAGGGAAACAATTTACTTTCGAGACGTCGGGGCGCGTGTTCTACCGGGAGAGCGCCGACCGCGAACATCCTTTCCAGGAGAAATCCGAATGGCTGCGAAGAAGAAGGCAAAGAAGCCGGCGAAGAAGGCCGCGAAGAAGGCCGCCAAGAAGCCAGCGAAGAAGAAGACCGCCCGCAAGCCGAACGCCGCTTTCATGAAGCCGGTGCAGCCGGATGCGATCCTCGCCGCCGTCGTCGGCGACAAGCCGCAGCCCCGCACCGAGATCATGAAGAAGACCTGGGTCTACATCAAGAAGAACAGCCTCCAGGACAAGAAGAACAGGCGCCAGATCAACGCTGACGACAAGCTCAAGGCGCTGTTCGGCGGCAAGGCAGCCGTCACGATGTTCGAGATGACGAAGTACATCTTCAAGCACGCCAAGTAAGGCACGCTTGCAGGAGCGAGAGGGGCGCCCGCGAGGGCGCCCCTCTTTGTTAGATTGCGGGGTACCATCGAGTATTCGTTCCCCCGACCTCTGCCATCGTGGCCAAGAAGAAGACCGAGAAGCCGAAGAGCGCCGTCGCCGCCGCCCGTGGCGGCACGGAGGCGCCGTTGTCGCGCCGCGCCTGGGAGAACTTCAAGTCCATCGCCGCCACGCTGGCGATCTTCCTGTTCATCCGCGCCTTCTTCATCGAGGCCTATCGCATTCCGTCGGGATCCATGATCCCGACTTTGCTCGTTGGCGACTGGCTGTTTGTGAACAAGCTGGTCTACGGCCCGAACATTCCGTTCACCAACGTGAACCTGCCGGGATACTCGGAGCCGAAGCGCGGTGACGTCGTGGTCTTCAAGTCGCCGTACCAGCCCGACGAGGCGGAACTCGGCAACGACCCCACGCCCACGCTCGTCAAGCGCCTCATCGGCATGCCGGGAGACACCATCTACATGCGCGCCGGCGTGGTCTACATAGACGGCATTGCCCAGCGACAGGGCTACGGCGCCGACCAGAACCCCAAAGGCGACCCAAACGAAGTGCACCCGCTTTTCGACTGGCAGAAGAAGGTGGGGCTCCATCAGTCGCGCTTCGGACCCGCGCCGGAGCAGCCGACGCACGACAACTGGGGTCCCTTCGTCGTGCCGCCGCGGCACTTCTTCATGATGGGCGACAACCGATACGAGTCGAAGGACTCGCGCTATTGGGGGTTCGTGCCGCGCGACAATGTGCGCGGCCGTCCGATCTTCATCTACTACACGTTCGTGCCGAGCAGCGAATCGGATAAGGTGCTGTCGTTCATCACGGATATTCGGTGGGGACGGATTGGGCACATCATTCGGTAGACGGGAGACGGGAGACGGGAGACGGTAGACGACAGACAGTTGCGCCCGCGGTGAACGGGCGCACAGTCTTTCAGGGTCCCTTTTCCCACTTTTTCGCATGCGCATTTACTCTGCAATCCTCGTCCTCGCCGCGAGCGCGCTCGGGGCCTGCCATCGCGGCGCCGGTCCGGCGACGCCGGCACCTGCCCCTGCGCCGGACGTCGCCTTCCTGCACCCGTTTGGCGCACCGACGCGACCCTTCTCACCCGCCGTACGCGTGGGGAACCTGATCTACCTCGCCGGCCAGATCGGTACTGACGCCTCGGCGAGCGGCGCCGTAGTGAGTGGCGGCATCGCCGCCGAGACGAAACAGACGCTCGATAACATCAAGCGCGTGCTCGAGTCGGTGGGATCGTCGATGGACCGTGTGGTCAAGTGCACGGTGTTCATGGCCGACATGAAAGAGTGGGATGCGATGAACGCCGTGTATCAGACGTACTTCCGGGCCCCGAACTACCCGGCGCGCTCGGCGTTCGGAGCCAACGGTCTCGCGCTCAACGCCAAGGTGGAGATCGAATGCATCGCGGTCGCCAAGTGACAGTCGCGTTGCGGACCAGGGAACAGCGCGGGCGGCGAGGGCTTGCGACCGTCGCGCTGGTGTTGGCGTCTCTCCTTCCGATCACTGGCCGCGCGCAAACGGTGCCGGCGGGGAGGGTCGTCACCGACTCCCTCTGGTCGTACGCGCTTGGGACGTACAAGCACGCCGTGGTGTACCTGCCGCCGTCGTACGACCAGTCCTCCGCGCGCTATCCGGTGACGTACTACCTCCATGGATTCAGCGGCGACGAGACCAACTGGGTGAAGGCGGGGCACCTCGCCACCTCGATGGACACACTGGTGGCACGCGGGATGCGCGAGATGATCGTCGTCATGCCCGATGGCGACGACGCGTGGTGGATGACGTCGGAGATGTTGCCCGACATGGCCGGGTGCCTGCGGACCGTTCCGAAGTATGCGGGCGATCCGAGCACCTTCTGCGTGCCGTGGCCGCACTACGATGACTACGTGAACTACGACGTGGTGCGCTGGGTGGATGCGAAGTTCCGCACGAAGGCTGACCGGGCGCACCGTGGCATTGCCGGGCTGAGCATGGGCGGCTACGGGGCGTTTCTGCTGGCGCTGGAGTTTCCGGAGACGTTTTCCGCCGCGGCATCACACTCGGGTGTGCTCTGGCCGCTCGAGTGGGCGCCGGAGGGCGTGCTGAATCGTCCCGCCGGAACACCCGATTCGACGTGGACGCGCATCTGGGGCAATGCCGTCGGCAAGAGCATGCGGTCCGTGTTCGGGAAAGACACCATTGCCTGGTACGCGCGCGACCCGGTGCACCTCGTCGACCGCGCCAGGGCGCGTGGCGCGGTGCTGCCGGCGCTCAAGGCGGACATCGGCAATGGGGACCCATTTCTGGCGGGCAACCGGGCGTTCCGCGATGCGCTCAAGGCCCGCGGCGTGCCGCTGACGTTTGACGAGTTTCCCGGTGTGCACGACTGGAACTTCTGGCGCATGCATGCCCGTGAGAGTCTGGCATGGCTCGCGGCCGCGATCGCGACACCATAATTATCCACCGTGGCTGATTTCTTTCCCCGCAAGACCATCGCCTGGGAAGTCGTCGAGGACCCGACGGCGCTCCGGCGCTTCTCGAACTCCCTGCCGGAGATGGCGCTCGTCACGGGCGTGACGCTCCGTCTCTACCGCGCGTATGTGCTGTCGCATGGGTCGCCGGAGAGCGGGCTCTGGGTGGGATCGACGCTCGTGATTGGGGCCATGCTGCTGCTGGCGATGCTCACGGTGCATCTCGCCAACTTCACGGTCCGCCACTGGTGGTGGCGCGCGCCGGCGTTCGCCGTGCTCGAGGCGGGAACCGAGATCGTGATGTCGCTGGCGCTCACCGCGGTGGGGCTGGAGAAGATTGGCAGCCGAGTGGCCTCGCTCACCGACTGGCTGCCCATCGCGGCGCAGGTGCTGGCGTGGCGCGTGCTGCTCATCCTGCCGTTCACAATCCTGCTGGCCGTGGTCGTCACGATGGTGCGCCGCCTGCTCGTGTCGCGTGAGCATCGCACCTCGACCGCACAGCGCGTATCGGGTGCATCCCGCGCCGCCAGTGAGGAGCCGCCGGCGCCCCCGGCCTGAGACATCCTTCCGCACGTGAGATGATGAAGACCATTCGATGCGCCATCGCGACGGCCGTCCTGCTCGGGACCGCCGTGCCGCTCACCGCCCAGCGCGTGCCGGCGCGCCTCGCTGATCGCCCGCGCCCCTTTGGAACGCTGCGGGAGCAGGCCGCCCGCCAGCAGCAGTGGCTCGAGGCCCGCATGAAGACGGTGCTCCCCGCGCTGATGCGACGGCATGGCATAGACATGTGGATTGTGCCGATGCGCGAGTACGCGGAGGATCCCGTCTTCTCGTCGCTCGTCTCGCCCACCACCTTCGCCGCGCGGCGCCGCACCATCTACGTAATGTTCGACACCTGCTCGGCGTCCGGTCGCACGGACCCCGGCGATGGAGGGTGCATCGAGCGCATTGCCCTCGGCGGGTCGTCGCAGGGGGGCGTCTGGAAGGCGTTACGTTCCACGCTGGCCGTGGACGCGCCCGTCGGCGGCCAGCAGGCCGAGCTCTGGGGCGACGAACAGTGGAAGCTGCTGCGCAAGGTGGTGGACGAGCGCAATCCCAAGGTGATCGGCATTGACTACTCCCGCACCTTTGCCTTCTCCGACGGGCTGACACACGGCGAGTATCTCGGGATGACCGAGGCGCTCGGCGATCGCTGGACAGCGCGGCTCAAGCCGGCGGAAGCACTGCCCCTGGAGTTCATCGCGTCGCGCGTGGCCGATGAGGAGGCGTTCTACGGCCAGCTGACGCAGCTTGTCTGGGAGCTGATCGGCGAGATGTACTCGTCGAAGGTCATCACGCCGGGCAAGACCCGGACGAGCGACCTGGTCTGGTGGTGGCGCCAGCGGGTGAACGACCTCGGTCTGGGAACGTGGTTCCAGCCGAGCATTGAGGTGCAGCGCGTCGGCGCGACGGACGCATCGCTCGGGGACGACCCGGTGATCCAGCGCGGCGATGTGCTGCATTGCGACGTCGGGATCACGGCGCTCGGCTTGAACACCGACACGCAGCACATGGCGTACGTGCTCAAGGTCGGTGAGCAGGATGCGCCGGTCGGTCTGCGGCGGGCGTTGGAGAACGGGAACGCGCTGCAGGACATCGTGATGTCCGAGATTCGCCCGGGGCGCACCGGGAATGCCATCCTTCAGGCGTCACGTGCCCGGATGACGGAGCGCGGGATCTCCGGCACCATCTACTCCCATCCGATCGGGATGCACGGACACGGTGCCGGGCCGCTGGTGGGGCTGTGGGACTATCAGGACGGCGTACCTGGGCGCGGCGACGCGCCGGTGATCGCCAACATGTGGTACTCGATTGAGCTGCAGGCGACCACACCGGTGCCCGAATGGAGCGGTCAGGCGGTGCGCATGGCACTCGAGGAAGACATGATGATTGGCACGGACGGCGCCCCGCGCTGGGTGCGCGGGCAGCAGAAGAAGCTCTGGCTC
>JAKAJN010000157.1 GCA_021813725.1 bacterium
CGCGCCAGATGTTCGGCGACATTCCCGTGGTGCCCACGATGTCCACCGGTGCCACCGACTCGCGCTACTTCCGCGCGATCGGCGTGCCCGCGTTCGGCGTGTCGGGGCTGTTCAGCGACCCGTCCGTGGATGCGCGCGCCCACGGACGCAACGAGCGTGTGCGCATCGAGTGGTACTACAAGGCACAGGAGTTTCTGTACCAGCTCACGCGCCAACTCTCGTCAAGCGTTCCCGTGCCCTGATACATTCTGCGCGGGTCCGGTTGATGCCGGACCCGCACTGCATTCACCCCACCCCGCCCGCCATGATGCTGCTCCCTGCTCCCCGTGCGCTGCTGCTGGCCCTCGCCTGCCTCCCGCTGTCGTTGTCGGCGCAGTCGCACGCTGGCCGCGTGGGCGCGGCGACGGTCACGACCACGCCACCGGTCATCGACGGCCGGCTGACCGATGCGGCGTGGCGCGAGGCCACCGTGCTCGCGGGGTTCACCCAGCGCGAGCCGCAGGAAGCGGCGCCGGTGAGCGAGCGCACCGAAGTGCGCCTGCTGACCGACGGCGAGGCGCTGTACGTCGGTGCCTGGCTGCACGACCGCGACGCCGCGGCCATTGTGGAAGGCGAGAAGATCCGCGACGTCACACTCACCAACAGCGACTATTTCGGCATCCTGCTCGACACCTACCGCGACCGGCAGAACGGCTTCCTGTTCGCCACGACGCCGGCCGGCGTGGAATACGATGGCCAGATCATCCGCGAAGGCGAAGGGGGCGGCGTCTCGGTTACCGGCCAGAGTCGCGCGCAATCGGGCTCCCTCGGCGGCTTTAACCTGAACTGGGACGGTAGTTGGAAGGTTGTTACGTCACGGGATAGCGCGGGATGGTACGCCGAATTTCGCATTCCCTTCTCCACGCTGCGCTACGGCGCCGGGGAGCGGCAGGTCTGGGGGTTCAACCTTGTACGCATGATCCGCCGCCGCAACGAGGAAGCCTTCTGGGCGCCCATTCCGCGCCAGTTCAACCTGTACCGCATGTCCCTCGCCGGCGACCTGGCCGACCTGCGCGTTCCCACCCGTCGCGTCGCCACGATCACGCCGTCGGTGCTCAGCGCGGTGAACCGCAATTTCGCCACGCAGGCAGACCCCGTGACCACCGGCCAGGTGGGCGTGGACGTGAAGTACGGACTGACTCCCAGCTTGACCCTCGACCTGACGGTCAACACCGATTTTGCGCAGGTCGAGGTGGACGAGCAGCGCTCGAATCTCACGCGCTTCCCGCTCTTCTTCCCCGAGAAGCGACCGTTCTTCCTGGAGAATGCGGGCACCTTTGCCGCCGGCACGCCGCAGGCGGTGGACCTGTTCTTCACGCGGCGCATCGGCATCGACTCCACGGGCCAGCCCGTGAAGATCCGCGGCGGCGGCCGGCTGACCGGACGCGTCGGCGGCATGACGGTCGGCTTGATGCAGATTGTCACTGCCGAGAACACCGGCGTGCAGGCCGCGCAGTCCTTCTCGGTGGCGCGCGCCATCAAGGAAGTCGGACGCCGGTCTCGCATTGGCATCATCGGCGTGCAACGGCTCGGACTCGGCGATCGCCTCGCCCCGCTGTGCACGGCGCTTCCCTCGTGCGCGCCACCGCCGGACGACGTCAACCGGACGTATGGCGTGGACGGACGGCTCGGCCTGGGCGATGACTGGACCGTGGATGCGTGGGCAGCCATGACCGAGACGCCCGGGCGCTCGGGTGATGACTTTGCCGGCAGCGCGCGCGCCGTCTACCTGACGCGCAATTGGAACAGCAGCGCGCGCATCCTGCGCGTCGGCGCGGATTTCAACCCGGAAGTCGGGTTCTTGAGCCGGACGCCGGGCTACACGTTCAGCGAAGTCCAGGTGATGCGGATGGTGCGGCGCGACAGCTGGAAGCACGTGCGTGAATGGAACCCGCATGTCACCTATCGCGAGTACTACGGCTTCGACGGCGTCCACCAGTCGGGACAGTGGCACCTCGATTTCACCGAGGTCTCCTTCAAGAACGGCGGTCGCTTCGGCCCCGAAGTCAACGTGTATCACGAGGGACTGCAGAAGCCATTTCGCATTGCCCCGAATGTGACGCTGCCCGTGGGCAGCTACGACTACACGAGCATCGGCCTCGACTGGGAGACCAACGCCGCGGCGACGCTCTCAATGACGCTGCGTGGGGACTTTGCCGGTTTCTACAATGGCACGCGCAGCGGAGGCACCCTGACGGCCACGTACCGGCGCGGGGCCTCCATTACGTCGTCGCTGCTGCTCGACTACAACGACGTCCAGCTCGACCAGGGGCACTTCGTCAAATCCATCATCGGCGCGCGCATCGCCTACTTCTTCACGCCGCGCATTTTCGTCCAATCGCTCGCCCAGTTCAACGACCAGGCCTCGGCGTGGACGACGAACGTGCGCTTCGGTTGGCTGAACACCGCCGCCACCGGCCTGTTTGTCGTGCTGAACGACGGCGAGCAGGCCGATTCGTTCTTCAACTGGCAGCGCCCGACCGCGCGGTCGCTCACCGTCAAGTTCACGCGGCAGTTCGGCACGGGGCAGTAGGGCGGGACGCTTGTCAGCGGGGGGCCCGTTGCAGTCAATTCAATTACTTTCGCACCCCGCCCTCATGACTCTCGTTGATCTCATCGGCGTCCCCCTCGACCTTGGCGCCAGCCGGCGCGGGGTGGATATGGGGCCGTACGCCGTGCGTGCCGCCGGTTTGCGCGACGCCCTGCTCGCGCTCGGGCACGACGTGCTCGACCACGGCAATCTCCCCGTCGCGGACCGTGGCACCTTCCCGCCCGATGCGCATGGCGCCGACTTTCTGGAGACCATCGCGGCCATCTGCGCCGACCTCGCCGCGCGCGTCGAACAGTCCGTGCGCAATCGGCGCTTTCCCGTTGTCCTCGGCGGCGACCATTCGCTGGCCGCGGGATCAGTGGCCGGCGCGTCGCGCGCGATGGCGGCACGCGGCGAATCGCTCGGCCTGATCTGGGTCGACGCGCACGGCGACATCAACACCCCCGAGAGCAGCCCCTCGGGGAATGTGCACGGCATGCCCGTGGCGCACCTCCTGGGCCACGGCGACGCGCGGCTGCATTTCACCAACGGACCCGCCGTGCGCCCCGAGAACACCTTTCTCATCGGGATCCGGGATCTTGACCCCGGGGAGCGCGCCCACCTGCGTGCCTACGGCGTGCACGTCTTCACGATGCACGACGTGGATCGTCGCGGTCTCTCGGACGTGATGGACGAGGCCATCACGCTGGCGACGATCAACGCGGCCGGGCTCTGGGTGTCGTACGACGCGGACGTGCAGGATCCGGTGCACGCGCCCGGTGTCGGCACGCCCGTGGCGGGCGGGCTGTCGTGGCGCGAGGGGCACCTGGTGATGGAGATGATTGCTGATTCCGGCCGAGTGGTCGGACTTGACCTGGTCGAAGTCAATCCGATTCTCGACGTCTCCAATCGCACCGCCGAGCTCGCGGTCGGACTGATCGCGAGTGCGCTGGGAGAGCGGATCCTCTAGCGACGCAAGACCAGAACGGTGAACGACCCGGGAATCATCGGTGCGCGCGCCGGCCGTTGCCCGGGCATGGCCGGTGGTGCCTCGCCGTACTCCGCCGCCACGGTGTATACGTTGTGCGTCGTCGGGTCGAGCGTCATGGTGCGCGCACCACGTTGCGTCGGCACCGTGGCGACGCTGTGATACGAATCGGCGCCCTGCTGCTGGATCACGCTGAGCGTCCCGTCGCCTCCGTTTGGCGTGAAGATGAGCTTGGTCTCGGGGTCAAAGAACGTCGCGTCCACGCCTGCGCCCACCGCTACCGTCGTGACCACGGCGCCGGTCCGGTAATTCAGTACCGTCATCGTCTTCGAATCACCGCAGCCAAGGAAGAGTCGCTCGGCAACCCGATCGATGGCTTGGCCGGTGGGGGCTTCGCACCCCGGCAGCGTCCAGTGCGCTGCCACCGTCAACGTCCTGGCATCGAAGACCACCACCTCGTTCTTGTCCTCGATATTCACGAAAATCCGGCCGTGTCCGTCGTGGTTCCCCGTCTCGGGCTTGCCGCCCAGCGGCACGGTGCCCACGATCGTTCCCGTGGCCGCATCAATCGCCGTGGCATCGTGCGACCGACCGTTGAACGTGAACAGGCGCTTCGTCGTGGGATCGTAGAGGATGGCATCGGGATTCGCGCCGGTCCCGTGCACAACGCCAATCGTCGCGAGCGTGGTGTAGTCGAATATCGTCACGGACGAGTCGCGTCCGTTGGAGGTGAACCCGCGGTTCAGTTCCGGCGCCAACGCCACGCCATGCACGCCCGGCGTGTTCGGGATGTCGAAGCTCACGGTGTCGCGCTGCGTGTCGTACACCATCACGTGGGAACTGCGCGAGAGGAAGACGCGATGCATGGCCGGGTCCGCCGTCAGGTAATCCCAGCCGCCCTCTCCTCCCACTTTGGTCTTCTTCACGACCTGGTAGGCGGGAACCTGCGCGCCGAGGGCGAAGGCGGTGCCGGCAAAGCTGGTGACCAGGGCAAGTCGTGCGAAGAACCGCATGGAGACGCTCCAGAGAAAGGAATTCATTCCGATGACGGGCCGTCGAGGTCAGCCGCGCGCGTCGATGCGATGCTCGGGCCCGCGAACGGCCACCAGCAGCGTCGGCACGATGAACAGCGTGATGGGCATCGAAAGCGCCAGCCCGCCGATGACCGCCAGGGCCAGGGGCTTTTGCAGTTCGCTTCCGGCGCCAAGGCCAAGCGCGAGCGGCAGGAGGCCAAAGAGCGTACACAGCGTCGTCATGAGGATGGGACGCAGTCGCACGGCCGCCGCCTCCCGGATTGCCGGTTCAAGGGCGAGGCCGCCCTCGCGCATCCGGTGCCGCGTGAAATCGAGCAGGATGATTCCGTTCTTCACAATCAGGCCGACCAGCAGGATCAGCCCCATGAACGATGACACATTCAGCGGCGTGCCAGTGACGAGCAGCAGCGCCAGCGCGCCGACGAACGAGAGTGGCGCCGCGAGCAGCACGACCAGCGGCTCGACAAACGACTCGAACTGCACGAGCATCACCGCCACCACGCTCACGGCGGCGAGCGCGAGCACGATGAGCAGCGCGGAGAATGCCCGCTGCTGGCTGCGATACTGGCCGGCCACTTCGACGCGAACACCGGCGGGTGCGGGATGGGCGGCCAGCACGCGTTGCACATCGTGCACCACGTCGCCCAGGGAACGGCCGGTGATGTCGGCGGTCATGTTGATGAGCTGCTGTTGATTCTCGCGCAGCAGCTCAGCACGTGTCAGCGTCGGTGCGAAACTCGCGACCGCGCCTAGTGGCACGGCGGCCCCGCCTGGTTGCGCGATCACGGGCAGCGCGCTCAGGCGCCGGGCATTGAAGCGCAAGGAGTCGGGCGCCCGTGCGCGGATCGCGACGGTGCGATCGTCGAGGCGCAGGGCGCCGGCCTCCGCTCCCAGCA
>JAKAJN010000158.1 GCA_021813725.1 bacterium
TCGGCATCGTGCTCATCACTGCCTGGACGTTGAGCCTCGATCCCGCCGCGCAGACGATCGAGCGGTCGGCGGTGCTCATTGACAGCGTGCGGCGCGGCGACGTCGTGCGCGAGGTGCGCGGCCCGGGAACGCTCGTCCCGGAGCACATCCGGTTCATCACCGCGCAGGCCAGCGCGCGCGTGGAGCGCCTCGGCAGCGAGAGCGGACGCAAGGTGAGCGCGGGCGACTTACTGCTGGAGTTGAGCAACCCCGACCTGCAGATCCAGACGATGCAGGCGGAGCAGCAGGTGCGGCAGGCGCAGATCGAACTGCTGAATCTGAAGACCAACCTGCGCAGCCAGCTCCTCACCCAGCAGGGTGTGGTGGCGAGCACGCGCACCCAGTTTGTGAACGCCTCGCAGGAAGCCATTGCCGCCGACTCGCTGGCCAAGCGCAACCTGCTCTCCAGTTTCGAGCTGGCCAACCGTCGGGCGGCCGCCGAGGAGTACACGACGAGGCTGCGGGTGGAGCAGGAGCGGCTGAAGCTGATGGAACAGGCCATTGACTCGCAAATCGCGGTGCAGCAGGGGCAGGTGGTGCAGTTGCGTGCGATCGCCGACAACCAGCAGGCGCGGTTGCGGTCGCTCAGCGTGCGCGCTCCCGATGCAGGGGTCCTGCAGGACCTGACACTTCAGCTGGGGCAGTGGGTGCCCGAGGGGACGACGCTGGCGAAGGTCGTCCAACCGGGAAACCTCAAGGCCGTGCTCCGCATTCCCGAAAGCCAGGCCAAGGACGTGGTGCTCGGCCAGAAGGCGAGCATTGACACGCGCAATGGGTTCGTGGCCGGGCATGTCAATCGCAAGGATCCCTCGGCGCAGGGCGGAAGCGTGACGGTGGATGTGGCGCTGGACGGCCCGTTGCCGAGCGGCGCCGTGCCGGATCTCAGTGTGGACGGAACGATTGTGATCGAGAAGCTGACGAACGTGCTCTACACGGGCCGTCCGGCCTTCAGCGCCGGGTCGGGCTCCGTGGCGCTGTTCAGGGTGGAAGACGGTGGCAACTCCGCAGTGAAGGTGCCGGTGGAGCTGGGACGCAGTTCGGTGAACGTGATCGAGATTCTCCGCGGACTGGAGGTGGGAGACAAGATCATCGTCTCGGACATGAGTCAGTATGCGAATGTGGGGAAAGTCAGGATCAAGTGAAGAGACAACAGTGAGACAACAGAGAGTCAACAGTGCACTCGGGAGCAAGGATGGAAGCGAACGGCCCCGTCAACGGAAAGAACGGCGCACTCATTGCGCTGAGCGGCATCAAGAAGGTGTTCTACACCGACGAGGTGGAGACACACGCGCTCGCGGACGTGCACCTCGAGGTGAAGCAGGGCGAGTACGTCGCCATCAGCGGCCCGTCGGGGTGCGGCAAGACGACGCTACTCTCGATTCTCGGCCTGCTCGATTCACCCTCTCACGGCAACTACACACTGGCTGGTCAGGAAGTGTCGCGCCTGGCGCCCGTGCATCGCGCGCGGGTCAGGAACCGCCAGATCGGCTTCATCTTTCAGGCGTTCAACCTGATCGGCGACCTCACGGTGGCTGAGAACATCGAACTGCCGTTGACGTACCGGGAGATGCCTCAGGGCGAACGGCGCGATCGCGTGGCGCGCGCCCTTGAGCGCGTCGGAATGTCGCACCGCGCCAAGCATTTTCCGTCGCAACTTTCCGGCGGCCAGCAGCAACGCGTTGCCGTGGCGCGCGCGGTGGCGGGCGACCCGGCCATCCTGCTCGCCGACGAGCCGACGGGCAACCTCGACTCGAAGAACGGCGAGGCCGTGATGGAGCTGCTCAGCGAACTGCACGCGCACGGCGCCACCATCTGCATGGTGACGCACGACTCGCGGTACGCGCACTACGCTGACCGGGAGGTGGCGTTGTTCGACGGGCGTGTGGTGGAAGCGGTCGTAGCGTGACTCCGGAGTGAGACGTTGCAGTTCCCGTGAATTCGCACAGAATTCACGAATGCCACTCGCCGCTCTGTGCTGGAAACTCGCGTGACCATCCGTTTCGGCGTTGACCGCCTGATCGCCGATCAGCATCTGTTGGGTGAGGCGCGACGGGTCGGACTGGTCACCAACGACGCGGCGCGCCTGGCGGACGACGCCACGCGACACTCGCGCATTGCGTTGCTCGAGGCGGGAGTGCCGCTCGCGCGGCTCTTTGGCCCCGAGCACGGGTTGACCGCTCAGGCCGCGGACGGCACGACGGTGGCCGACGGCACCGACCCGCTCACGGGCTTGCCGGTCGTCTCGCTCTACGGTGAACGCTTCCGCCCGGAGTTGGCGTCACTGAGCGATCTCGACGCCGTCCTGTTCGACATCCCGGACGTCGGCGCGCGCTACTACACCTACACCTGGACGCTCTTTCACGTCCTCGCCGCCTGTGCCGACGCACAGGTTCCGCTTGTCGTGCTCGACCGGCCGAATCCCTCAGGAGGCGAGATCGCGAGCGCCGAAGGACCGGTGCTCGAGGCCGATTGCCGCTCGTTCGTTGGAGAGGACGCGATACCGATCCGGCACCAGCTGACGCACGGCGAGCTGGCCATGCTCTGGCGCCGGGAGCGGTTTGCGAATGCGCGACTCGAGGTGGTCACGTGCGATGGCTGGCAGCGGGCAATGCAGTGGCCGCAGTGTGGGTTGCCGTGGGTGCCCACGTCGCCGGCGATGCCTTCGTTCGCGAGCGCTCAGATGTATGCCGGCAGTTGTCTGTTCGAGGCCACGAACCTCAGCGTCGGCCGGGGCACCGATGCGCCGTTCCAGCAGGTCGGAGCGCCGTGGCTCGACGTTGGCGCGGTGCTCTCCGACCTGGCTCGCCGTGTGCCGAGGGGCGCCGAGTTCAACGAAGTCACTTTTGTTCCTGACAGCGGACCGTACGCCGGCGAACGCTGTCGCGGTGTGCACATCACGGTGACTGCGCACTCGACATTTCGCCCGGTGGCGACGGGATTCCTATTGCTGGCCGCCATCGCGACGACGCATCGCCTGCGTTTGCAGTGGGCGCGGTATCCGACCGCCGCGAATCCCGGCGGAGAGGGACACTTCGAGCGCCTCGTCGGGCGACGCGGCATCCGCCGTTACTTCGATGGGTCGCCACAGCGGATCGACTCCTCCCTGGTCTCGGCGTGGACGGACACGGGCGACTGGGAAGCACGCGTGGCACCAGCGTTGTTGTACGGGTAACCGCAGAAACGCCCCCCGCGACGCTGCAACGCCGAATCACATCACAATCCCGACTGGCGCGCGGACGCGCTAACTTTTCAGGCCATGAATCCGCTGCAGATCGTCCTCACCGTCGCGTTCGTGGTTTCCGGTGCGGCGGGACTCATTTACGAATCCATTTGGAGCCGGTACCTGGGGCTCTTCGTCGGGCACAGTGCCTACGCGCAGACAATCGTCCTCGTGATCTTCCTCGGCGGCATGTCGGCGGGTGCTGCGTGGGTCGGGCGCAAGTCGCAGTCGCTCGCCTCGCCACTGCAGTGGTATGCGCGCGCCGAGGCCGCGTGCGGCGTGATTGGCTTGGGCTTCCACGGCGTCTTCGGCACGGTGACGGCCTTCTGTTATGACGTCGTCTTCCCCGCCCTCCCCGAAGGGCCAGGGCTGCTCGCCATCAAATGGGCGATTGCGGCACTGTTGATCCTGCCGCAGTCGGTGCTGCTCGGCACCACGTTCCCGCTGATGAGCGCCGGCTTTCTGCGCGCGTCCTCGCCGGATGGCAAATCCGGCAGCGGCCTTGTGCTCGCCAATCTCTACTTCGCCAACTCGTTTGGCGCCGCTGTGGGCGTTCTGCTGGCCGGCTTCGCGCTGATCGGAGCGTTTGGCCTGCCTGGCACGCTGCAAACCGCGGCCATCATGAACGTCGTGGTCGCCGCAATGGTCGTGGCGGCGGTGCAGTTGCGACAGGAGGAAACCGACGCGCCGGTTGATCCGGTTTCCGCCGCCCCCGAGCTGCCGCCCTCCCGCACGACATGGCGCGTGTTGATGCTGGTCGCGGCCGGCACCGCCATGTCGTCGTTCTTCTACGAGATTGCCTGGATCCGGATGCTCTCGCTCGTGCTCGGGAGCGCCACGCATTCCTTTGAACTGATGCTGTCGGCGTTCATCCTCGGCCTGTCGCTTGGCGCGCTGTGGGTGCGGCGCCGAGCCGACAGCTTCCGTGACCCCATGCGTGCGCTGGCCGTGACACAGTGGGTGATGGGAGCGCTTGCGGTAGCCACGCTGTCGGTCTACATCGCGAGCTTTGACTGGATGGCGTCGCTCATCCAGGCGCTGGCCAAGACCGACGAAGGGTACCGGGCCTTCTCCCTCACGCGCTACGCCTTCTGCCTCGCCGTGATGCTGCCGGCGACGTTCTGCGCGGGCATCACCCTGCCGCTGATCACGCGGATGCTGCTCACCGCGGGCGCAGGCGAACGTGCCATCGGCGCCGTGTACAGCGTGAACACGCTCGGCAGCATCGTCGGTGCCGCCCTCGCGGCGCTCGTGCTGATGCCGCTCATCGGCCTCAAGGCGCTGCTGGTCAGCGGCGCCGTGATTGACATGGCGCTCGGCGCCTGGTTGATGTGGCTGGCCGGGCGCGCCTCGCGCGAGACACGCCGGCTGGCCGTGGCGTTGGTCGGCGCAACCGTCGTCGTGACGGTTGGCGCGACACTCAATGCGCCATTCACGCGCGAAGTGCTCACGAGCGGCGTCTACCGCTACGGCAAGGTGGATCACGCGAGCCGGCACGTGATCTTCTACAAGGATGGCCGCACCGCCACCGTCAGCGTGCGCCAGACGCCGGGCAAGCGGGAGTACGCGCTCGCTACCAATGGCAAACCTGATGCGTCCATCTCGGCAATCTGGTTCGATTCGACAGCCCACGGGGAGCGTGCCATCGAGGGAGACGAGAGCACGCAGTTGCTGCTCCCGATGATTGTGCTGGCGCACGTGCCGCATGCCGGTGAAGGGGCTGTGATCGGCCAGGGATCCGGGATGTCCTCGCACTTCCTGCTCGGCAGTCCCTTCCTCAAGCGGCTTACGACGATCGACATCGAGCCCGAGATGGTGCGCGGATCGCGACAGTTCTACCCCATCAATCGCCGTGTCTTCGACGACCCGCGCTCGCACTTCGTCATTGATGATGCGCGCTCGTTCTTTGCGTCGGCGCGCCAGCGCTACGATTTCATTCTGTCGGAACCGTCGAATCCGTGGGTGAGCGGCGTCAGCGGGCTTTTCACCGACGAGTTCTACCGTCGGGCGCGGCAGTACCTCGCGCCGCACGGCATCTTCGGACAGTGGCTGCACCTCTACGAGATCGACGACAACCTCGTGATGAGCGTGGTACGCGCAGTGGACCGCAATTTCGCGTCGTATCGCATCTTTCTCACGAACGACGTGGATATCCTGATCGTCGCGTCCGCCGACCGCGCGCTGCC
>JAKAJN010000159.1 GCA_021813725.1 bacterium
TGGCGCGGGGGAGAATCTCAACTGGTGGTGGCGCGGCATCTTCTACACGACCTACGCCAATGACCAGGCACTCGGCGCCGTGCAGACGCAGAATGCCGTGGACATCACGGGCAACACCGCGCGCGGTCAGTACTACCACACCATCACCGTCGAGCAGAAGGGCGGCCTCGTGATGCCCATCCAGCTCGGCGTGACCTACGACGACGGCACCAGCGACCTGATCAAGCTTCCCGCCGACGTCTGGCGCTTCAATGAAAAGACCTTCACCTACGGCTTCTTCTCGAACAAAGCGCTCTCCCAGGTGGTAATTGACCCCAAGGAGGTGCTGGCCGACGTGAATCGCGCGAACAACGCCTGGAAGCCCGTGGCGCGAGTGCAGCCGTGAGCATCGCTCGCCGGCGCGGTGCCTGGCGCTCCATCCTGCTCGCGGCCGCTTCGGTGGCCGTGCTGGGCGCGGCGCCGCCCTCTGGCCGCCGCGCGCGCGGTGCGGCCGTGCCGCACGACCTGCACATCACGAACACGCGCATGGTCATCGAAGGCGCGGTGGTCGTGGCGCGTGTGCGGATGTTCCGCGACGACCTGCAGAAGGCGCTCAAGCGCACTGTCACCGACAGCGCGGCATCCAAGTCCGCCGTGGCCGCCTACCTCACGCAGAACGTCCTGCTCACCGCCGAGGGAGTGAAGCTGAATGGCGAGGTGCTCGACAGCGGCGGAGACGTGGACGGCGACCAGCCCATCTGGTGGGCGCTCATGCAGTGGAAGGCGCCCAAGCCGGTGACGACGCTCGGCGTGCGCGTGCACCTGATGTTCGATGCGTTCGCCGATCAGCAGAACACCGTGCTCGTGGCGCGGCAGCCGGGCGATGAACGCCGCGGGCTTTATTTCCAGGCAGGCGACCGCGCGGAGCAGGTGCTGAAGTTCTGACGACGGCTCAACGGGAAACTCCGGGCGATGCATCCCGCAACACCGCCCGGTTGCTCCGGTACGGCGCAAACCCCGCCCCCCAGTCGACGCTGAACAGCTCCAGCGACATCTGGGCGCCGTCCACGTTCACTACGACAAAGTGGTAGGGGTTGTCGCCCGCTTCCATGCCCGGGCGCACCAAGTGGTCCACGCGCGCGGAGTCGGCGCCGCTTGCCGCGACGTAGCCGCGCAAGTCCGGCTCGCCGCGATAGGGGTAGAGGGGCGCGCCGCCGCCGCCCGTCACCAACTGGTCCATGCGCCGGCGCGCTCCCTGGGCGTCGCGGTAGCGCTCGATCCAGTGTTCGTAGAGATGTTCATGCCCCGTGACGAGCAACTGCACGCCGTGCGCACGGAACAGCGGCATCCACCAGTCGCGCACCGCCGCCGTGGGACGCTCGACGATCGCGCCGCCGTGCGGCCCCGAGGAGAAGGCCGGATGATGGAAGAAGGCGATCACGTTCGGATAGCGCGCCCGGTCCAGTCCCGCGAGCTGCGCGCGGGCCCACCCAAACTGCGTCGAGTCGGCGGCGATGTTCGAGTCGAAGGCGAGCACGAAGGTGTTGCCGAACCCGAAGGCGTACGTCGGATAGCCGGCGAGCCGGCGCGTCGCGCCGTCGGGTGGGATGAGCTGGGCCACGGCACGCAGGTAATTGGCGAGCCCCTCCTTGCGCCCCGGATTGTCGAGCTCCGCCGCGCTCGTGACGTCGTGATTGCCCGGCGCGAGGAAGTACGGCACGCCCCCTTCCGTCGTCAGCCGATTGATCAGCCCCGTGAAGCTCTTGTTCCACTGGCGTGGGTCGCGTCCGTTCACCACCGCGTCACCGCTCTGCAGGATGAACCGGATCGGCGACGGACCGTTGGCACGCTGTGCAATCTGGCGCAGCATCGCGTCCACGATGAGCGAGTGCTCGTACTGCAGTTCGGTGCCGTCGCGCCGGCCGCGCGTGTCGCCATACGCGATGAAGGAGAACTTCGTCACGCCGGCGCTCGCCGACTCTGCCGGGAGTGGCTGGCGCGGCGGCAGAATGGCGCGCACGGTGTCTGGCGGTGTCGCGACCGCCGGCGCCGGTGACGGCACTTGGGCAAAGGCAGACGGTGCCAGGGTGGCGGCCGCCACGAGCGTCGCGGCAACGAGCATCATCGAACGGTGGAGGCGGATCATCAGGCGAATCTCCGAATCGGGGAAGCGCGCACGCACGCGCGGCTTCGGCAGTCGCGCGAAAGCTCGTCCCCCACGGGACCTGGCGCCAGCGGGGCTGGCCTCCACGGCGCACTTCGCAGAGAATCAATTGTCGCCGCACCACTTCGCACCCGCGCCATCCTCCGGAGCCACCATGCAGGCACGTCGCACCGATTTCACCATCCGACTCATTCCCGCCGTCGTCGCCGCACTCGCCCTCGGCGCCGCGCCGAGCGCGGCACAGCAGAATGCCCCGCTCAAGTATCCCGTCACCGCCACCGTGCCGCACGTGGATGACTACCACGGCACCAAGGTGCCCGATCCGTTTCGCTGGCTCGAGGACGATACCGCCAGCGCGGTGAAGAAATGGGTCGGCGAGGAGAACGCCGTCACCTTCGGGTATCTCGCGAAGATCCCCTACCGCGGCGCGCTGCTCGAACGCCTGAAGGAGCTTTCCAACTACCCTCGCATCTCGTCGCCGGTCCGCCGCAAGGGATGGGTCTGGTTCACCCGGAACACTGGGCTCCAGAACCAGTCCGTGTACTACATCCAGCGTGGGCTCGACGGTAAGGAAGAGGTGCTCATCGACCCGAACACTCTGACCGCCGACGGCACGACACGCGTGGGTGGCTTCACCTTCGATGCGACCGGCCAGCACCTGGCCTATACGCTCTCCCGCGCGGGCTCCGACTGGCAGGAAATCCGCGTGATGGATCCAGTCACCAGGAAGGACCTGCCGGATCAGGTGCGCTGGGTGAAGGTCTCGGGGATCTCGTGGTTCAAGAACGGCTTTTTCTACTCGCGCTATCCGACGCCGGCCGACACCACCAAGGCGCTGAGCGGCGTCAACGAGAATCACCAGGTGTTCTATCACGTCCTCGGTACGCCGCAGTCGGCGGACCAGTTGGTCTTTGAGGATGCCGCCCATCCGCAACGGTTCCACACGGTGGACGTAACCGACGACCAGCGCTTTCTCCTTCTCACCATCTCCGACCGCGGCAAGGGTGCCGACGGGAACGCGCTCTGGGTGCGCGATCTCGCGGCCGGCGATCCCGGGTGGCGCAAGGTCGTGACCGGCTTCGACAAGCAGTTTGGCGTGATCGACAATGACGGCGGCGCGTTGCTGGTGCAGACCAACGCCGGCGCGCCGAACAATCGCGTCGTGCGCATCGACCCCATGGCCCCGGCCGAGTCGAACTGGAAGACCATCATTCCGGAGCAGAAGGAAGTGCTGGAGGGCATCGGCAACGCCGGTGGCCATCTCTTTGCGTCGTACCTGAAGGATGTGACGAGCCAGATCGTCGAGTACGCGTACGACGGCACCAAGGTGCGCGACGTCGCCCTCCCCGGCGTTGGCACGGCCGGCTTCAGCAGCGGTGAGCGTGGCGACACCGACGCGTTCTACTCGTTCAGCAGCTTCACCGCGCCGCCCACCACCTATCGCTACGACCTCGCGACGGGGAAGAGCACGGTGTATCGCGAGACGAAGCTCCCCTTTGATCCGTCGCAGTTCGAGACCAGGCAGGTCTTCGCCACGTCGAAGGACGGCACGCGAGTGCCAATGTTCATCGTCGCGAAGAAGGGCCTCAAGCTCGATGGCCGCAACCCGACGCTCGTCTACGGCTACGGCGGTTTCAACATCTCCACGCTCCCCGGCTTCAGCGCCACCCGCATGGCCTGGCTCGAGCAGGGGGGCGTGTACGCGTCGGTCAACATGCGCGGCGGCGGCGAGTACGGCGAAGCGTGGCACGAGGCCGGGATGAAGGGCAACAAGCAGAATGTCTTCGACGACTTCATCGCGGCCGCCGAGTGGCTGGTGGCCAACAAGTACACCAACCACGACCGGCTCGTGATGCAGGGCGGCTCGAACGGCGGCCTGCTCGTCGGCGCCATCATGACGCAGCGCCCCGATCTCTTCCGCGTCGCGCTCCCGGCGGTGGGCGTGATGGACATGCTGCGCTTCCAGAAGTTCACGATCGGCTGGAACTGGGTGGCCGACTACGGCTCGAGTGACAACGCCGCGGACTTCGCGTACCTCATCAAGTATTCGCCGCTCCAGAACCTCAAGGACGGCGTCTCGTATCCCGCCACGCTGGTGACGACGGCCGATCACGACGATCGCGTGGTGCCGGCGCATTCATTCAAGTTCGCCGCGCGGCTGCAGCAGGCGCACCGCGGGCCAAACCCCGTGCTGATCCGCATCGAGACGTCAAGCGGTCACGGCAGCTCCTCGCTCACCAAGGCGCTCGAGGTGACGGCCGATCAGTACGCCTTCTCGATGGCGAACCTCGGCATGACGCCGAAGTTCCCGCTCCCCAGGGTAATTCCGTAACGCTCGCACGACACGCCATCGCGGGCCGCGCGCAAGCGTCGCCCGCGATGTCGTTTTTTCCCGTCAGGGAATCGAGTACGCATGATCAGCGATTCCGCTTCCAAGGAAGCCGACTACACTTCCACGAATGGAATGGAACGAATCATTAGCCACGGGCTTTCCCCAGATCGACCAACATCATCGGACGCTCTTCAAGGCGGTGTCCGCGATGGCTGCCGCGGCCGCAACGGACGACGGCGCCGCCGAGTATCTGCGACTGCTTGGCTTCCTGGATCGCTACTGCCGCGACCACTTCGCTTTCGAGGAGGGGTGCATGGAGCGGCATCGGTGCCCGGCGGCGGCGGCCAACAAGCAGCAGCATCAGGGGCTGCTGCAGATGCTCACGGAGCATCGCCGGCTGAATGCCGCGCATGGATATGACCCGCATGACGCCACGATTCTCGTTCATGCGATGCAGCATTGGCTGCGAAACCACATCGGCAGGGTAGACCGGGAACTCCGGCACTGCGTCAGCGCAAAGGTGCGCGTCCCAGAGAACGGCGTCTCATCGTGAGGCGCCGTCTTCGCTAGCGGTGCGAACCGGCGGCGAAGAGAGCATCGGCCGCCGGCCGCCCCACACCGAACAGCACGCCGGCGGCGGCGGCCAAAGTGGCGCCGAGGGCGATGTCTATCGGTCGGTGCTGCCACGTGCTCGCAATGCCGATGGTGCCCAGTAGCTCCGCCGGGACCAGCCACCAGAGCCACTGGCGTCGGTCGTGCGCGACGGCCCAGATGAGGAGCACCGGCATCAGGATGTGACCGGCGGGCCAGATGTGCAGGGGCAGGTCGGCTCGCGCCATCACCGCATACGGCCAGTTCCACCACTCCGTCGGGGCTGGCGGCCGCCGCATGCGCGTGGGGTGCGCAATCCAGACGGCGAAGACGACGGCGAGCGAGAGG
>JAKAJN010000160.1 GCA_021813725.1 bacterium
CTGGCCGAGCACGGCGGCGCAGAGACTCCCCGCGTAGTGCCCCGGCGTGCCGAAGGCCGGCGCGCGAAATGCCAGAAAGAGGCGCGGCAGCATCACGTCGTCTTCCACAACCGCGCGCGTCCATCCACCGAACGTCCGCGGCAGGTCCATCGGCGGAAGCGACGGCCGTCCCGATCCACGGGGAATCGGCCCAAAGTGTCGCTCCACCAGCGCCTTCGCTTGCGTCGCGTCGAAGTCGCCGGCAATCGTCAGCACCGCGTTGTCCGGGGTGTAGTACGTGCGGAAGAACTCGGCGATGTCGTCCAGGCTCGCCGCGGTGAGGTCTTCCATCGAGCCGATGAGCGAGTGGTGGAACGGATGCTCCGGCGGAAAGCAGAGTGCCGGCAGGCGCTCCCACCAGGTGCCGTAGGGCTGATTGTCCACCGACCAGCGCCGTTCGTTCTTCACCACGTCGCGCTGCGTGTCCAGCTTCTCCTGCGTCATCGCCGGGAGCAGGGCGCCCATCCGGTCGGCTTCGAGCCAGAGGGCCAGTTCCAGGTGGTGCGACGGCACGGTCTCGAAGTAGTTCGTGCGCTCCAGCCAGGTGGAGCCGTTGAGCGTGCCCCCCGCGCGCTGGATCAGCTCAAAGTGCTCGTTGGCCGCGACATTCGCCGAGCCCTGGAAGAGCATATGCTCGAACAGGTGCGCAAACCCCGTGCGCCCCGGGCGTTCGTTGGCCGAGCCGACGTGATACCACAGATTCACCGCCACCACTGGAGCCGAGTGGTCTTCCGAGAGCGTGACCAGCAGGCCGTTCGGGAGGCGGTACGATTCCAGGGGCAGATGCATGGGCGGAATCTAGTGATCTGCTTCGGCTATTACTGCAACTGCTCACCACGGAGACACAGAGAGCACGGAGGAACACGGAGAACTACAACGACAAGACTTAATGGAACGACAGCGCGCCACGCACGGCTTGGAGTGGCGAGCGCAGTTCCCCCAAGAAGTTGTAGTTCTCCGTGAAACTCCGTGTTCTCCGTGTCTCCGTGGTGAGCAGTCGCAGTAAGACCATCACCCCAGTCCAATCTTCTCCCCCAGCACCGGCATCTGCACCCGGTACCCGCTCGGCCGCAGTTGCTCCGCAAACGCCTCCTGCGCCTCTGGTTCGCCGTGCACCAGGAAGACGTCCTTCAACCGCGGTGACGTCGCCCGCACGCCCTTGAGCCACGCGGCCAGCTCGGTGCGGTCGGCGTGCGCGCTGTAGCCGTTCAGCACCGCCACCTGCGCCTTCAGCGGCACCTCCTCGCCGAACGTCTTGATCACTTCGCGCCGTTCCACGATGCGCCGCCCCAGCGTGTGCTCCGCCTGGAACCCCACAATCAGGATCGTATTGCGCGGGTTGCTCGCTCCCTGATGCAGGTGGTGCACAATCCGCCCCGATTCGCACATCCCGGACGCCGAGATGATCACCATCGGTCCCGTCGACTGCGACAGCTTCTTCGAGTCCTCGGCTTCCGGCGTGTACCGCAGCAGCGGAAACTGGAACAGCGACGTCCCGTTGTGGCTCCGCACGAACCGCTCGCTCTGATCAAAGACGTCGGCGTTCCGCTCGAACACCGCTGTCGCTTTGGTCGCCAGCGGACTGTCAATGTAGATCGGCAGGCGAGGAATCTCCCCCGCTTCGGCCAGCTGGTGCAGGTCGTACACCAGTTCCTGCGTGCGTCCCACCGCGAAGGCCGGCACCAGCAGGCGCCCACCGCGCGCCGCCGTCTCGCGCACCACCTGCGCCAGCTTCGTGCGCGCGTCCTCCACCGTGCCGTGGTCGCGGTTGCCGTAGGTCGACTCCATCAGCACCCAATCCGCCCCTTCCGGCGGCTGCGGGTCGCGAATGATCGGCAGTCCCGACCGGCCGATGTCGCCCGAGAAAACGAGTCGCCTGGTCTGTGTGCCTTCGGTGAACTCAACGGTGATCGACGCCGAACCCAGAATGTGCCCCGCCTCGCTGAAGCGCACAAAGATCCCCGGCGCCACCTCAAACCGCTCGCCGTACTCGTGCGCCACCATCAACTCGGCGGTGCGCTGCGCGTCGCGAATGCCGTACAGCGGCTCCATGAACTCGCGCTTGTGCTTCGCCAGGAACTCCGCGTCCTTCTCCTGGATGTGCGCCGAGTCCATGAGCATCGGTTCGCACAGATCGGCCGTCGCCGCGGTTGCGTGAATCGCTTTCTTGTAACCGTTGCGCGCCAGCAGCGGCAACCGCCCCGAGTGATCGATGTGCGCGTGCGACAACACCACCGCGTCGATCTGCTCGATCGGCACCGGCAGGGTCAGGTTCTTGCGCTGCACCTCGCTGCGCCGCCCTTGAAACATCCCGCAGTCCAGCAGGATCGTCTTGCCGTGCACCTGCACCACATGGCACGACCCGGTGACTTCGCGGGCCGCCCCTTGCACCGTCAGCTGCATGGCGCGATCTCCGGGTTACTTGGTGTCGTTCGTTGCCTGACGCTGGAAGATCACCGTGATGCGCTGGTTGTCCTGCGTCATCATCGCCGGTTCCCAGCCACCGCGACTGCGCTCGTTCAGCAGGTCGGTCAGCGCGTCTTCATCGTCGCGCACGCGGTCGGCGACGCGGAGGATTACCGCTTGGTATTCTTTCATGCCCGCGAAGATACTAGCTTTGCGCCGGATGGTCACCACCCCGAGCCCTCTCCGCCCATGGCGCTCACCGTCATTGAACACCCGCTGATCCAGCACAAGCTGTCGATCCTGCGCGACAAGTCCACGCCCACCAAGCTCTTCAAGGAACTGGTGGACGAGATCGCCATGCTGATGGCCTTCGAGGCCACGCGCGACCTGCCGCTCGAGGACGTCACCATCGAGACGCCGCTCGAGACGATGCACGCGCGGCGTCTCTCCGGCTACGAACCCGTCCTCGTCCCCATCCTGCGCGCCGGACTCGGCATGGTGGATGGCATCCGCGCGCTGATGCCCTCGGCGCGCGTCGGACACATCGGGCTGTATCGCGATCACGAGACGCTCCAGCCCGTCGAGTACTACTTCAAGGTCCCGCCCGATCTCGCCCAGCGCGATGTCTTCGTGCTCGACCCCATGCTCGCCACCGGCGGCTCGGCGGTGGACGCCATCGCGAACCTCAAGGCCGCCGGCGCGCGCCGCATTCGGTTCATGTGCCTCGTCGCGGCGCCCGAGGGGGCGGAGAAGCTCGTTACCGCGCACCCCGACGTCCCCGTCTTCGCCGCCGCGCTCGACCGTCAGCTCAACGAGAACGGCTACATCCTCCCCGGGCTTGGGGATGCCGGTGATCGGCTGTTCGGGACTAGATAGCTTTTACTGCAACTTCTTACCACGGAGGCACGGAGCAACACGGAGGGTCACGGAGAACGGCAACTTCTTGATGGAACGACGGCGCGCCGCGCGAGGCTTGGCGTGGCGAGCGCAGTTCCCCCAAGAAGTTGTAGTTGCAGTCCTCCGTGTCCTCCGCGTCTCCGTGGTAAGAAGTTGTAGTAGAACCATCACCCACCACAAATGCCGAACCGCAACGACACCATCGTCGCCACGAGCACCGCCCCGGGGCGCGGGGCGATTGCCATCGTGCGGCTGAGCGGGCGTGACGCATTCCACATCGCGAGCGCCGTCTCCAAGCCGTTCCCCGATACGGCGCGACTGGCCACGCTGTGCCACCTGCACCGCCCGCACGATCCCGCGGCGGTCATTGACCAGGGGCTCGTGACACGCTTCGATGGGCCCGCCTCGTATACGGGTGATGATCTCGTGGAGCTGGCCGTGCACGGCGGCACGCTGGTCAGCACGCTGGTGGTCGAAGCGCTCGTGCAGGCCGGCGCACGCCCCGCGTTCGCGGGTGAGTTCACCGAACGTGCGGTGCTGAACGGCAAGATGGACCTCGTGCAAGCCGAAGCCGTCGCCGACATCATCGATGCCCGGTCGCGCGCGGCGCATCGCGCGGCGGTGCGCCAGCTCGACGGCGCGCTGTCGCAGCGCCTGTCGGGCATTCGCCAAGCACTGTTGCAGGTGGACGCGCTCATCGCGTACGAAATCGACTTCCCTATGGAAGACGACGGCACGCTCAATCGCGCTTCCGTGACGGCCGCGTGCGACGACGCGCTTGCCCGCATCGAACAGTTGCTGGCCACGCTCCCCGCCGCCACCCTCGGGCGCGAGGGCGCCATCGTCGTGCTGGCCGGGCCGCCCAATGCCGGCAAGAGCGCCCTGCTCAACGCAGTGATCGGCGAATCGCGGGTGCTCGTCTCCGAGATCCCCGGTACCACGCGCGACGCGGTGGAAGTTTTCCTCGACGATGATCCGTATCCCCTCTGCCTCGTCGACACGGCGGGGCTGCGCACCAGTGCCGATCGACTGGAGCAGATGGGCATCGAAGTCAGCGAACGCTATCTCGCCAAGGCGCAGGTGGTGCTCGCCTGTGCGGAGAGCCCCGATGCGCTCGACACGACGATGCGCGCGGTGCAAGGACTCACGCAGGGGACAGTGGTACCGGTCGCCACCAAGTGTGATCTCACAGCTTCTTCACCACGAAGTCGCGGAGAAGGCACCTCCGCAGGGGAACCACTGCGGGTGAGTGCCGTCACCGGCGAAGGACTCCCTCAACTCCGTGATGCCATTCGACGCGCCGTGGCCGATCAAGTCGCACCACCCGCCGAGGATGTGCCGCTGATCACCCGTGCTCGGCACGAGCACGCCCTCCGCCGCGCCGCCGAAGAACTCCGCGCGTTTAGTTTTGCGTGGGAATCCCGGGCGCTCCCCGCGCCGGTGGCGGCCACCCATCTGCGCGCCGCGGCCACCGCGCTCGAGTCGCTGATTGGTGCCGTCGATGTGGAAGATGTGCTGGAGCGCGTTTTCCGGACCTTCTGCATCGGAAAATAGGCGGCGTCTACTCCGCATCTCCGATGTCGCGGGCCGTGCTACGCCGTGCGCGCCATCAACTCGGCTGGGGCCAGGCCGAGCAGTTCCTGCGCCGACATCCGCAGGCAGTTGCCGATGCCGTGTTCGACGATGGCGTCTTCCACGAGGCGCGCACCGAGGAAATAGCCGGCGCGTTCCGGGACGACGTAACGATCGACGGTGCGCGCGTCGTCACTCATCCCGCCGGAGAGCCAGCGGAGGCGCAGGCCAAGCGCGGCGCTGTCGAGTTCCTCGGAGACCGACCGGAACAGGACCGATTCCATCTCGCGCGTGCGCACATACTGCCGGCGCTGGAAGCCGAAATATTCCCACGGCGCATGCCCCGGGCTGAGCAGTCGCGACGCCTGCACCGCGAGCCCTTCGTTGACGAGATGCTCGCGCAACGCCACGTGGCGTCCCGTCTCCCAGTACGAGTAGTACCCGCCCTGTTCGGCGATGAACTGCC